>JAODNN010000135.1 GCA_025465355.1 Blastococcus sp.
CCAGCCGGGCCGCTCGGGCGCCAGGCGCGCCCGGACAGCATCCGCAGCCCGTTGAGGCCCACCACGACCGTGGACCCCTCGTGACCGAGCACGCCCAACGGCAGCGGCAGGTGCCCGAACAGGTCCACCAGCACCAGCGCGCAGATGACCGCCGCGGCGAAGACCAGATTCTGCACGATCACCCGCCGCGCCCGCCGGGACAACGCGACGACCGCCGGCAGGGTGGCCAGGTCGTCGCGGACGACGACCACATCCGCACTGGACAGCGCCAGGTCCGAGCCGACGCCCCCCATCGCCACCCCGACGTCGGCGGTGGCAAGCGCCGGGGAGTCGTTGACGCCGTCGCCGACCAGCAGCACCCGCTGGCCGGCTGCCTGCAGCTCGCGCACAGCGGTGACCTTGTCCTCGGGCAGCAGCCCGGCCCGCACCTGCCCGACGCCGGCAGCGGCGGCGAGGGCGGTGGCGGCGCGCGGGTTGTCCCCGGTCAGCAGCAGCGGCTCCGCACCGGTGGCCTCCCGCAGCGCGGCTACCGTCGCGGCGGCCTCGGGCCGGATTCGGTCGGCCAGTGCCAGCAGCCCGGCCGGCCGGCCGTCGAGCGCGACGACGACGGCGGTGCGGCCCTGGGACTGCTCGCCGTCGACCATCGCCGCCAGCGCCGGTACGTCCAGGTGGTCGCCGGGGGCGGTGACGGTGACGGTGGAGCCGGCGACCGTGGCGGTGACCCCGCGCCCCACCTCGGCGCGGAAGTCGGTGACCGGCCGCAGGTCGATGCCACGTTCGCGGGCCGCGGCGACGACAGCCCGCCCGAGCGGGTGCTCGCTCGGTGCCTCGGCGGACGCGGCCAGGGCGAGCAGGTCGTCCTCGTCGCAGGGGCCGGCCGGCAGGGGGCGGACCGCGACCACGGTGGGCCGGCCGGTGGTGAGCGTGCCCGTCTTGTCCAGGGCGACCGCGCTGGTGTCGGCCAGCTGCTCCATCACCACCGCGGACTTGACCAGCACGCCGTAGCGGCCGGCGTTGGCGATCGCGCTCAGCAGCGGGGGCATGGTGGCCAGCACCAGCGCGCACGGGCTGGCGACGATCATAAACGTCATCGCCCGCAGCAGGCTGGTGGTCAGGTCCTCGCCGAAGGCCAGCGGGATGCCGAACAGCGCCAGGGTGGCCATCACGACCCCGACCGAGTAACGCTGCTCGACCTTCTCGATGAACAGCTGCCGCGTCGCCTTCGTCTCGCTGGCCCGCTCGACCATCGCCACGATGCGCGCGACCACCGAGTCGGCCGCGGCCGTGCCGACCCGCATGCGCAGCGCGCCGGTGCCGTTGACGGTGCCGGCGAACACCTCGTCGCCGGCGGTCCTGGCCACCGGCAGCGGTTCGCCGGTGATCGACGCCTGGTCGACGTCGCTGGCGCCGTCCACGACCTGTCCGTCGGCGCCGATGCGCTCACCGGGTCGGACCAGCACCAGGTCACCGGGCACCAGGTCGGCGACCTCGACGACCTCCTCGGTTCCCTCGGGGCGCAGTCGGGTTGCCTCCTCGGGCGTGAGGCTCAACAGCGAGCGGACCGAGTCCTGCGTCCTCTTCGTGGCGACCGCCTCCAGCGCCCCGGAGGTGGCGAAGATGACGATCAGCATGCCGCCGTCGAGAACCTGGCCGATGGCGGCCGCGCCGAGCGCGGCGACGATCATCAGGATGTCGACATCGAGGGTCTTCTCCCGTAGCGCCTGCAGCCCGGCCAGCGCCGGCTCCCAGCCGCCGGCGACATAGCAGGCGGCGAACAACACCCCCTGCACCGCGTCGGGCGCACCCAGCGCCCCGGTCAGCAGCGCGAGCAGGAACGCGGCCAGGGAGAGCGCCGCCCACCGGACCTCCGGCAGGCCGAGGAACGAGGTGACCCGCGCCGCCCGTGCCGCGATCCGCCTCGGGGCGGGGGCCAGCAGGCTGGGTACTCGGGACGCCAGACGCGCCGGCTCCGGCTGGGTGTGCTGCTCGGTGTCCGTGTGTCCGTCCAGGTGGCAGGTCGGGGTGTGGCTCATGCGTCGCCGCCCGCGGTGGCCGGGGCGGGTGCACTCGTCGCAGAGATGCGCGAGGTGTTCAGCACGTGTTCCACGAGGTCACGCAGCTCGGGGTCGACCAGCTCGTACCAGATCCGCTGGCCGTCCCGGCGGGGCCGGACGGCACCGGCCAGCCGCAGCTTGGCCAGGTGCTGACTGACTCCTTGCGTCGGCACCCCGGCCAGCTCAGCCAGGCAGGTCGGGTTGGTCTCGCCCTGGGCCAACGCGCAGCAGATGGTCAGCCGAACCGGGTCGGCGATCAGCCGCAGCCGGTCGCTGACCGCAGCGATCTGCTCGGGTCCCGGCATCACGAAGTCGTCGATGTTGGTGTGCACGACAACGAACGTACGCGATTGCGCACATGCGATGACTAGGCCGCTGTCAGCGGTGGGCGCCGGAGGGGCTGCTGTGCACGGTGGCGGTGGTGCGCCGGCGAAGGTCGGTGAGCAGGTGGTCCTCCCGTGGCGGGCGATGTCGTGCGCGGCAGTCAGAGTCAGGTCCGCGTCGACGGTGACCGTGGCCGCGGCGCGGGTGCGTGTGCCTCGCCCGCCGCCACCGTGACCGAGCCGGCGCGCGATGTGAAGCCGGCGGGTTGGCCCGCGGAAGCCAGGATCTGACCAGCACAGTCTCGTGACGCCGGGAAGACCGATGTTGCCCTGCTGCTGGCGGCGGTTCCGCTGCTGACCCTGGCCGGCGCGTGCTGCACCGCAGCGTTCCGGGACCGGTGCGGGCCGTGTCGGCAGCCTTCCGCGCGACTGACCCACGGTCGCGACAGGGTGCTGGCCGCGCACGCTCGGTAGTGCGTTCGGCGTCCGGTGGTCCGCCCGGAGGTCTGGGCCGGGCCACCGGACGCCGTCATGCAGCGGTCAGAGGCTGACGACCAGGCCGATCGCGAACGCCACGTAGAACAGCGCGGCCACTGCCAGCCGCGCCGGGGTGACCCGGTTGGTCTTCATCAGCCACAGCAGGTAGAGCACCGACGCCAGTGTGGCGATGCCGGCCAGCACCAGAGGGGCGTCGAAGAGCCACGGGGTGAAGAAGATGCCGATGGCCGAGGGCACGGTGGCCTGGATCATCATGGCGCCGGAGATATTGGCCAGCGCCAGCTGGGTCTTGCCCTGCCGGACCCAGATGATCGCGTTCATGATCTCCGGCAGCTCGGTGGCCACCGGCGACAGCAGCAGCGCCACCACCACCGAGGGCAGGCCGAGTGCGGGACCGGCCCACTCCAGCTGCTTCACGAACAACTGCGAGGCGCCGAAGATCAGCACCAGGGTGACCGCGGTCTGCACGGCGACGGCCCAGGTGGCGGGGCTGGTGCGCTTGGGCTGCAGCTTCAGCGGCTCGAGGTCCTCGTCAGAGGCCTGCTCGCCGGTGTCGCGCATCTCCCGCCAGAAGTAGACGGCGTAGGCGGCCAGGAACAGGACGCCCAGCCACGGCTTGATGGCGAAGGCGACCAGGCCGACGGCGACCTTGACCACGAAGATCGCCAGGAACCACACCTGGTCGCGGGCCAGCCGGCCGGTGTCGGTGCCGTCGAGGGCGTCGGCCGCCCGACCGGCGCCCGGGCTGCCGCCGCCGCGGACACCGGGTGCGGTCGGGACGCTGGACTCCTGCGCGCGGGCGTGGCTGCGGCGGCGAGCCAGGAGCATGGCGCCGGTGACGCCGTAGGCCAGGGTGCCGACGACCAGCGGACCGCCGAGGGCGGCGCCGACGCCGATGTCGTCGCCGTGGTCGGAGCTGCCGAACAGCACCGCGACCAGGGTCACGACGCTCTCGGGCAGGGCGGTGCCCACTGCGGCGAGGACGGTGCCGACGGCGACCGGGCCGACTTTCAGGCGGACGCCGAGCCATTCGACGGCGTTGACGAACCATTCGCAGGCCAGGTAGATGACGACGGCGCAGGCCAGCAGGAGCACAACATGGATCACGGACTTGTCTCTTTCAGGGTCGTTGGCCGGGTCGGCCTCGAGGCGGATCGGGGTCGGCAGGGTCAGCCGGGAGGTCAGGCGGGTCGGTCGTGGATCTCATCGACGGGGACGGCGTTGAGACCGATCCGACCGCTGACCGACAACTCACCCACGTCCCCGTGACGAGCACGTCGACGTGGGTGTGCAGCGGCGTTTGCACATGCAGCGGCGGGGTGTAGCGCAGCAGTCCGCCGCGGCGGTCGATCAGCCGCCACTCCCGCAGCGAGGCGTGGTCCATCGACTGCGATGCGGCCCGGTCCACGACATCGTCCACGGCCCCGTGGGCGCCGCTCACCCGCGTACGCCCGGGGCGGTGTGGGTGGGGCAGCGACCATCGTGCGCAGCTGTGCCTCGATGTGCCGGGCGCGGGCGGCGGCGCCTGCGGCGCGTGGCCCGTGCGCGGCGCGATCGCGCAGGCGGGCGAGCTGGGCCAACTGGACCCGGTGGCGTAGCGCCGGCCGACGCACCAGGACAAGGCCAGCGGTCGGCGGTGGCGAAAGGTCCGTCAGCGCGGGCAACGCGGTGAGGGGGGGCCGGATGGGGCCGGTCATCGGGGACCTCTCACGTCAGGCCGGCCGAAGTGATCGCCGGCCCGAGGGCGCGCGACAGCTTCGACCAGCGCAGGGCACTGGTCGAAGGTCTCGCTCGCCACGGTGAGGTGGTGGGTGGCCGGGTGCCCGCGGGCACCAGCATGTCGACCACACCGCCAGCCCGACTCGAGGTCGGGCTGTGAACTACTCCCCTTCGGCCCTCATTGGTAGTCCACCGGCCACGCTGGGTCAACTACGTGGCGGTGTGAGCCCGCTCGCCCATGACTTCGCGGCCATCGTTCGTCCGGCGCGAAGTGCGGGTGTCAGTCGAGGCAGCTGGCGTCGGCCACGGTGCGCTCGTTGTCGGCGTAGGAACCGGGAACGGTCGTCTGCGTCGCGGCCGAGCCGGTCGGCGTGGCCACGGTGACCGACCGGCCGATGCCCTGGAAGTCGGTGCCCAGGGTCAGGGTCACGTGTCCTGCGGCGAGCGAATCGTCCACGGTGAGCGTGGCGCCGGGCACCTTCGCGGCCAGCGTCGCAGCAGACGCGTCGTCCACGGTGCGGTAGCCGATGACGGTCGTTGCGGTGCGGGTGGCGTTGCCGCCGCTGGTGGCGTGTTAGCCGGCCCGGGTCAGGGCGGTGGCGGCGGTGCCGGCGACGCCGGTAACCCCGGACCCGTTGAGCACCGAGACCGTCACCTGGCCGGGGGCCACCGTCTTGGTCGGAGCCGCGCTTGTGGTCGGCGCCGCCGCGGACGCATCTGTGCGTGCCAGGTTGAGCCGCTATGAGGGCGACAGGCTGGAGGGCTTGGCGGATCGATCGCACGGCCGGCGTCGTGTCCGCATCAGGTGCCGGCGGCGGTGGAGGCCGCGGTGCTCGACTTTGCGCGGGGGCAGGGTCGACCGCCTCGCGGCCGCCGTAACGGCGGCATTCCGTGCCATGTCAGCGTTTTGTCAAACGCCCGAAGGAATCGCGCCAGACCGACTCCCACGCACGCGATAGCTCTCCACTGCCGTGGACTCGACTGCAGAACAGAAGGGCGAGGCTGCGCCCGGACGGGGCCTTCGCAGGCACGTGACGCGCCGCCCGGGGACGGTTGCCTGCGTTCAACCGGATGAGCTCATCGCCCGGTAGTGCGCCAGTACTTTGGAGGCGGACAGCTCACGATCGTAGAGCGCGACCTTGCCGATAGCTCCCCGGAAGAACCCGCCGAGATTCTGGGTGCCGATGCGGAGCGGTGCTGTGCCGTTCCGCAAGGAGATGGGAACGGTGGAATACAGATCCCTCGTGTTGATGAGGCGACCGTTGCGGTAGATCCGCACGTAGCCGTTCGGGTAGGTCGCGCTCTTGTCCACCGCATCAATGACGCCCACGATCTGTATCCAGACGTTGGGCTGCATGGTCGGGACCTGGTCCAACCCGCCCTGGAAATAGGCGCCGGTGCCGAGTCCACCTGAGCGGTTGAAGGCGTAGACACTGACGCGGTTGGGGCGTTGCGGGCTTTCGCACGGAGTGCTCAGCGCGTACATGCGTAGCGTCCATTCTTGCTGGTCAGGTTCGCCTTTGCCTAGCCAGTGGACGTAGCAGTCGGGGAATCGAAGTGTCGACGGCCGCATCCACGCCTCGACCGTCAGCCTCCCGGTGGTTGCGGGCGACCAGCGGTCGGAGTCGGCGATCTCCAGATACCGGCGGGAGCCGTCGAACGTTGGGGCACTGTCGCCGTTCGGGGTTCTCGTTGCACCGGGTGCGCCGACCCGTCTGGCGTGCCGCTGGCCCACCAGATCGTGGCCGGCGGCGTCGTGCCAGAACCCCACCGGCCGGTCGGCCATCACGACTTTGTCATACGTGCTCGTCGCCGAGTCGCGATCCGGCGTGGCCGCGGGTGCTGCACTCCCGGGGGAAACCACCGCCGCCGTGACGCAGACTGCCACCAGGACGCCCCCAACCGGGCCCGCCGGTAGTCGGCCGAACCTCATGCCTCGAACTCGAGTACTCATGACGGGCTCCTCGAAGGTCCCCCACGCTGCGCAGTCCCACCGAAACCGGGCGGCCGACTACGGACCCAAGCGGACTCTGCGAGACCACACTCGCTTGCTCAGAGACTGGAGCGTGCTGAGAGACCGGATCGGGTCCTGGGGGCAGCCACACCGACAACGCCCACCGCCACACGGGAACGACCCATGCAGCAATCCCCGCGACAGCCTCCCGCCATCCGCGGCAACGTCAGCGAGACGCGTCCGCGGAGGGCGGGACAGCGGCTGTCAGTCAGCGGTGTTCTACCGGTTGGTGATTCGGCGGGGACTCGGGCTCATGTCCCGAGGAGGGATCCCACTCGAAGTCGAAGTACTCCCTGTGCCAACCACCCTTGTCGTCGTGCCACCAGTATCGATACCAGCACTCGTAGTAGTCGTCTGAATGGTTCTTGTCGGCGTGATAGTAGTGGCAGCTGTAGCCCGGCCACCACTCCCAGTAATTGTGGTTCCTGTGCTTCACAGGCGTACTGGGCGCGAGCGAAGCCGCGTCGGAAGCGACGGAGACACTCGAGCCGGTGGTCGCCGGAGCAGCCGCAGAAGGCTGGGTAATCAATACCGGACCGGCAATGACTGCAGCCGCTGCGAGCGCGGACACGGTGAAGAGCTTTCGTCCCATGGTGTACTCCTGAGGGAGTGACGAGGAAACGGACAGGGTCACCGGTGACTTTGTGAACTGTTCTCGGACCGGCGCTGACTGTCAAGGCATGTGCCGCCTTTGGCCGCGCTTATCACCGATGCTTATTGGACAATCGGAAACCGAGAAAACTCAGCTAGGGCGGCTGAGAGGACGGCCGTTCCGAGATCACCGGCAGGTGCTGGAGGGCATTGCGTCCACTACAGCACCGGCTGCGCCCGGCCCCACCTGCCCGCCGTGTTCGGCCCCGGGCAGAGAGCCCGGGCGGCAAGGTCGAACCGACTGGTTTCGGCCTGGTTCGCTCCCGGAGCGGGCCGTCGACCAAGACCCGCCCGGCCATCGACAGCCTCGGCCGCTCCCTGGCGGTGCTGGTCGGGCCGGCCGGGCCACGGCGGGGACTCACCGATGTTCGCGCTCGACACTTTTCGCGAAGATCAGGACGGAGATGAAGAGCGGAGCCCCCTGATCAAGGCGTCCTCGTTGAGGGTCCACCACGGGAACGGTGGAATTCCGCGAGGCTTCAGTCGACGTGGATGCGGTGGCGCCAATCGTTACTTATCCATCAAGTCACCCACGGCACCTCGGCGAGAGCCTTGCACAGTGAGGGGGCCGAAGGCCTTCCAATTTCGCAGCGACCCGGAGTGCGTACTGCCGATGGGTGCTTCTCGTCGACCTGATTGTCACGGGCAGAGCCCCGATCAATGGTGTGGAATTGTTCGGAGCAGTGGGACCGCGATTGTCCCGCCCCTCCCCCGGTCAGACGCTGTGAAAGTAGCCGGCTCGGGTCTGGCGAACTGCGCCGGATCGATGGAGGCGGCGATGGCATGCCGTCGTCGGCCTCGGCCCGCCGCCGCGGCCGCCCCTCGAGGAGCTGTGGGCGCTGGTCCAGCCGGTGATCCCATGGGAACCACCTCCTGGGGTAGCCGCCGCAGACGCCGCCGGCTCCCTGGCACGTTGGTCGCGGTGTGGGTCCGTCGCCTGTTCCATCGCACACACGGGAGTGGACGGATGCTGAGTGTTGGCTGCATCCTGGCTGAACGAAAAAGGCCGGGCCTCGCTCCCACAGGAGGTGCACGCATGGAACTCCGCCAGTTGCGCTACTTCGTGACCCTGGCCGAAGAGTTGCATTTCGGCCGAGCTGCCGCCCGCGAGCACATGGCCCAATCTGCCGTCAGTCAGCAGCTCCAGCGGCTGGAGCGTGAGCTGGGGGTACGGCTCATCGAGCGAAGCACCCACCACGTGCGGCTGACCCCTGGTGGGCGCGCCTTCCTACCGGAAGCCCGGCGGGCACTGGCCCAGGCACAGCGGGCAGCGGCAGCCGCCCAGCGCGCGGCCGTCACCGCGCCCACGGTGCGGGTCGGCATCGTGGACGCGAGTTACGACTCCATGCCGAGCATCCTGCGTCATGCTCAGGAGCGGCATCCGGACTTGGTGATCCACCAGATCGAGGCAGGGGTCCCGCAGCAATGTCAGGAGCTGCTCGACGGGCGGCTCGACGTGGGCCTCGGCCGCGCCTGTCTCGCTCCGCCCCAGATTGCGTCCACGCTCGTCCGCCTGGACCCCCTGGGAGTCCTCGTCCCCGAAGGGCACCGGTTCGCGGCATCGGCAGGCGTACCGGTTGCCAGCTTGGCCGACGAGCGCCTCTTGCTCGCCCCCGAGGAGCGAGCGCCTGAGTTCAACGAGTTCGTCGTCGAGCTCTGCCGCTCAGCCGGGTTCACCCCCGACGTCCACCATGGCACGGTCCAGAGCATCAAGGCCGGGCTCGACCTGGTTCTGCAGGGACGCTGCCTCGTCTGCGCACCCGCCTCGTGCTTTTCGACAATCCCGGCGATCGAGTGGCGGGAGCTGGTCGACCCGGTGTCCGTCTACCCGTGGTCCGTGCTGTGGCGGGCCGGAGACGATTCCGAGCCGGTCAACGCCATCGTGGCCTGCGCTCGCAGGTTGTCGCACAAGCTCGGGTGGCTCAGACCCTACGGCCGGACGCCGGCCACGCCCAGCGATGAGTTCCGGTGATCAGCTGAACTGAGCTCGGCCATCTCCAGGCTGTCCGGGCTGGTGCGTGCCGGACGGTGGAGAAGTTCCCCGCCGGTCGCCCGGTGCGAGCCCCCGTGGGAAAGGGCCATCCGGAGGGGCATGAACACCGGTCTCAGTCCACTTCAGTGGTCGTCCATCGTGGGCGTGGCACTTCTGGTGACGGCTCTGGGAGTCACGCATCCAGTGCCAGCTCCGCGGCAGCTACCTGCGAGGGGTCAACGACGGCCGAGAACGGACCCCGTAGCGACCGTCGACCGGGGGTCAGTTTTCAGGCGTCGTCGACAACCGGAGGCGGCCTACTGAGTGACGTGGGCGTGGCCAAGGGCGTTGTGGCATCCGGCGCGTCTCCATGTGATCCGATCGGTCCATCCAGTCCCCTGAGCTGAGGAGGTGGCTGGGTGCCTGAGCTGCGCATCGGCAACGGAGGCTCTCGCCTGTGGACCTGATACTCGGTGGTTGCGACTTCACAGTCTCCGCGCTGCGGTGGGCGGCGCCGGCCAAGGGGCATGACCGGCACCTGCTGCAGGACGGCTTCGTCGCCGTCGCTGATGGAGCTACGGCGCTGGTCCCCGGCGGTCGCGATCCCGGAGAGTTCGCGGCCGATGCTCTACGCAGCCTCTGGGTTGCTGGAGCGAATTCGAGTGCATCCGGAACGCAGGTGTGGCGGCAGGCCATCGAAAGTGTGCGGGGTCTGGCCGGACCCGATGGCGCCACCGTGAGTTGTTCCGTCGTCGCGGTACGCGAGCGAGGGACCCTCCTCGAGTTCGGCAGGCTAGGGGACTGTTCGGTCCTCGTCACGCTGATGAACGGTGAAGTGCTGCGCCTCTACGACACTCGCCTCGCGACCCTGGACCGTCGCGCAGCCAGATCCGTATTCAAAGGCGACGGCTGGTGCGCAACCGGCGACTCATGAACACGCCGGCCGGATACTGGATCTTCGCGGATGTGCCGGAGGCGGCGCACCACGCGGAGTTCCTCACCGTCGAGGCGGACCAGGTCGATGCCTTCGCGATGTTCTCGGACGGCCTGTCGCACACGAACGTCTCGCGAGTCGATGCGCTGGACGACATGACCGTCGTGGTGGCGCAGCGGACGGACTCGGGACTCTGACATCGTGAGGCGTGCTGCCGTAACCGCACCCATAACCATGCGGGGTGGTTGCCGCTCGGCGAGGCGGTCCCGGGCTCATCACGGCCCGCCTGTCGGCCCCGGCCTTCTCAACACGTTCTGAGCCGATCAGCTCCCCCGCGCGGGCAGCGGGAGCCGTATGACGATCTCGTCGTCGTCGAGCTCACCCGTGCGCTCGAAGCCGAACTTCTCGTAGAAGGGCCACGGGTCGCCCTCGCCGGTCTCGTAGCTGGACAGCAGCTCGGTGGCGCCTTCCGCCCGGACGAGTTCGACGATCTGCTCCAGGGCCGCACGGCCGATTCCGCGCCGCTGGTACCGCTTGTCGATGAGCAGCCGCCAGAGGAAGTAACGCCCCCTGTATCGACCGGTCGGGGGGTTCCACGAGAGCATCACGAAGCCGACCGGCTCGTCGCCGCAGTACACGGCCCGGAACCACGGATGGGCCTTCGGCGCCGCGGCGGCGTGGCCCAGGGAGCGTTTCACCGAGGCGACGAACTGCTTCTGGTGGTGTCGGACGCGGAGCGCGCACACCGCCTCGCGGTTGTCGTCCGTGATCTCGCGCAGGTGCACGACGGGAGACGTCAAGCCGCCCCCTTCCTGTCCCAGCGGTCGACCTCCTCGGGGTCGATTCGCGCTGCGGACACCGATGGGCTGTTCGTGCGTGGCCACGGTAGGGAACCCCGCCAGCTTCCGGAACCCCTCGTGGTGCCTCACCCCGGCAGTCGGTGCCGGACGACCGGACGTCGTCGGTCCTGTCCCGGGGCTCAAGCGGTCCGCCGTCGCCTCCGCGCCCGGCTACCGAGTGCGGCCTTCCGGTGCATGAGGGCGAGCAGGATCAGCAACAGGCCACCGGGTGACCGTCCGGCGCCGGGCCGGCCATTGCTGACACCATCGACGCGGCTGCTTGCGCAGCTCAGCGCGCTGCGCCGAGTACGCGGCCGCCGCTGTCCCGAACTCCCTCAATGTGGTTGGGACGACGGCCGGATGGCCCGAGCCGCGCGCTCCAGACCACAGACTGAGCGCATGCGCGTGGGAATCGTCGGGGCTGGCCCGTCCGGTCTGGCGGCGGCGCGAGCGTTCTCTGCGCTCGGACTCGACGTGGTCGTGTTCGAATCCGCACCCGACATCGGCGGGGTGTGGAGCGCGACGCGCCGTTACCCCGGCATCGCCACGCAGAACGACAAGTACACCTACGCCTACTCCGACCGGCGCATGGACGACGAGTACGCAGAGGCCCCCGCCGGCGCAGACGTCCGGGCATACCTGCAGGCGTTCGCGCGCGAGAACCGGCTCGAGCCGCTCATCCGGCTCCGGACCCGGGTGGTCGGGGCCGAGCCGGTCGACGGCGGCTGGACGTTCGAGACGCACGGGCCGGACGGCGTCGGCCGGGAGACGGTGGACTGGCTGATCGTGGCCAACGGCCTGTGCTCGATGCCGTACGTGCCGGCGCTCGCGGGCCGGGACGACTTCGAGGCGGCCGGTGGCCGGGTGCTCGTGCCGTCGCAGATCGGTGACGCCGACGCGCTTCACGACCGCGACGTGGTCGTGATCGGCTGGGGCAAGTCGGCTGCGGACATCGCGGTGGCGGCGGCGCCCGTCGCCCGCTCGGTGACGGTCGTCGCCCGCCACATCGGTTGGAAGCTGCCCCGCCAGATCGGCGGCATCTCGTTCCAGCGGGTCATGCTCTCGCGGGTCGGCGAGTTCCTCCTCTGGGGCCCGTCCCGCACGCTCCGCGGTCGCGTCGGGCGTCGCCTGACCCGATTCCTCCGCACCCGGGTCGTGCGGCGGCTCGGCGAGACCGTGACGAGGCAGCTGGAGCTCGACCGCCGGGGTCTGATCCCGGACGTCCCGGCCGACCACCTGGACCACCTTCTCTCGGACGGCTTCCTCGAGGCGATCGACGACGGGCGCATCGTGGTGCGCCGCGACGCCCGCGTGGTGCGCCTCGGCAACCAGGGCGCGCCGCAGGCGGAGCTGACCGACGGCGCGGTGCTCCCGGCCGACGTCGTCGTCGCGGCCACCGGCTACGACCAGGACCTCGGGCTGTTCACCGAGGCCGCGCGCCGGGCACTCGTCGACGAGCAGGGCGACCTCGCACTCGTGCGCTACGCGCTGCCGGAGCGGCTGCCGAACCTTGCCTTCGTCGGCTGGGTCAACTCCTTCCGCAGCCTCATCAACGCCGAGGTGCAGTCGCTCTGGGTCGCGGCGGTGATGCTCGGCCTGATGCGGGTGCCCGACGCGGCTCGGCGGCGGCCGGCGGTCTTCCGCTTGAGCCACGAAAGCGCCGCGTCGCGGGGCCTGCCGCAACTGCCCGAGAACGGTTCCTTCCTCACCGTCGACACTTGGCTCAGCGACCTCGGCCTGACACCGTCCCGGTGGCGGCGGCGCGGCGAGCTCTTCGGGCCGATGGCGCCCGAGGGCTACGCGGACCTGCTGGGACAGCTGCGCGACCGGCTCGGCCGCGCGGGAACCCCGTCGGGAACGGCGCCGACCGCTCGCGGTCTCCAGCTCACGACGGGCGAGTGAACCTCCGCCACCCAAGGGCAACCGTCGCCGCCCGGGTCCCTGACGATCAGCTCGGATCAGGGCCGGTCATGACCTGGTCCGCCGACTCCGCACCTGCTGCACCGCCCGACGCGCGGCAAAGGCGGCAACCCCCCGCCAGGAGACAGCCATGCTGCGGTTGGTGATCGACACCACCCGGTTGCGGCTCCAGAACGTCTTGTACGGCTCGGTGCCGGCGCCGAGATCGCAGTCGACCCCTTGCTCCCACGCCCACCGGATCATGGCCTCGCTGAGCTGGGCGCCCGGGGAGAACTTGACGTAGTCGGCGTTGAACCCCGCGATGACCGCCTCGAACCTTCCCTTGCTCAAGGCACCGAGCTGGACTGCCAGCAGCTCGCCGTTCAAGGTGAGGGTCAGCACCAGGTTCCTGGCGCCCTTTCCCGGAGCGGCCAGTTGACGTTCGAGGAAAGCGCGATAGTGGCCCGAGTAGAGCCACTCCCCCTTCTTCCCCGTGTGCTCGGCCCATTGGCGCTTCTGCGCCAAAGTCCAGTCGACCAGCGAGCCGATGCGGTCGTCGCCGGCCTCACGAACCGCGAACTCGACCGTTCCCAGGGCTGCGAGCCGACGCCGATTCTTGGCCCAGTCCTTGCGATGGCTCTTGCTGAGGGAGTTGTAGAAGGCGTCCCACTCGACCTCGTCGGCGAGTTCGACCCGGACACACGCCGTGGTGTTCTCCTCCACCGCGTGAGCGGGGAGCGATCGGAGCGCGGGTGCCGTGGCACTGTCCTGGAAGCACGAGACGTCGACGATGTCGACATGCGCGTGGGCAGTCAGCGCTCGCCACGCCTGCTGGACCCAGGCCGTCCGGTCGACGGTGTCGTCGTCGACCAGCACCTCGTGCAGCTCGACACCGCTGGCCACCAGCTGCCGGGCGTGCGTCCACAGTCGGTTGCGGTAGGTCACGAACGGCCACACGGCAACCAGCTGGTCACCCCGCCAGCCCGCCACGCACGCGAGGCGACGGCCCTGCGGTTCCTGGACGAGCTCCCAGGCATCGAGGCAGTACTCGAAACTCTGGAACAGCCCGGCCTCCGGGCACCTGGCCCACAACTCGCTCCACGCGTCGGCCAATTCCCTCAACCGCGCGGAGTCGGTCACGACCTCGACCGAGGACACGGGAGCCTTGGGCACGGCGACGCCATTCACAATTGGCAGACGTTACCTGCCGTAATGGCGGCGAACGGCTGGATCGGGCCGGACCCTACTTCCGGGTGAGGTCCGCTTGTGGTCAGCGGCCTCCGCGTCACCGGAGCGACATCGACCGGCGGAAGATGCCGGTGACGTCGTCCTCGGTGACCTCGCGCGGGCGGCCCTACCACCGCACCCGACGAGTCGACTGAACTCGGGACAGTCCCCTTCTCCGGGAGTCGGGCTACGACGGACGGTGGCCCCGCAGGTATCGACGCCGGGCATTCCGGATCGGAGGGGCGTGCCACTGGTGCCGGGCCGGCTGCAAGCGGACGCTGGCCGGTACCTCTCGGAGCCGCCGGCACAGGGATGGTGAACATGCTGCAGATCATTGGCGCTGGGCTGCCGCGGACCGGCACGACCTCGACGAGAGCCGCGCTGGAGCGGCTCGGTTTCGGCCCCTGCTATCACATGTTCGAGATCATCACGCACCCTGATCACGTGGACCGGTGGCTGCCTGCTGCCACCGGCCGGCCGCTGGACTGGAGCCGCGTACTCGACGGGTACCAGGCCACGCAGGACTGGCCGGCGAGCCACTTCTGGCGTGAGCAGGCCGCGACGTTCCCGGAAGCCAAGGTCGTCCTGACCGTGCGTGACCCGCACGCCTGGTTCGTCAGCTTCCGGGTGCTGGTCACCCGCAGAGCAGCCACAGACCACCAGGAGGAGCTGCCGGAGCAGCTCGCCGCCGCTATGGAGGGGATGCGGCGGCTGACCCCGGTGCTGGACGTCCTCGGCCGATCGTTGTTCGGTCCCGACTGGCACTTCGGGATGGACATGGTCGACGAGGAGGCTGCCGTCGCGGCGTTCCACCGCCACGTCGCGGCGGTGACGGAGAGCCTGCCCGCGCATCGGCTGCTGGTCTTCGACGTCCGCCAGGGCTGGCGCCCCCTCTGCGCCTTCCTCGGTGTCGCGCCGCCGGACGAGCCGTTTCCCCACCTCAACGACTCGCAGAGCATGCAGCGGCACTTCGAGCAGATGAGGGCCACGGGCCGCGTCGTGTCGCCGTTCGAGCGCACCGGCTGAGGTCTTCGCCGATCACCGGGCAGACAGGAGGCCGCATGATCCTCGTGACCGGGGCGACCGGAACGGTCGGTCGCAACGTGGTCCGGCAACTGCTCGAGGCGCACGCGGAGGTGCGCCCGGTCAGCCGGAGCCCCGAGCGCGCCCCCCTGCCGGGCGGGCCGGTGGCTGTCCGCGGCGACCTGGCTGAGCCCGAATCACTCCGGTCGGCGCTGGGCGATGTCGACCGCGTGTTCCTCTTCCCCGCTGCAGCACCGCTCGATCCATTCCTGGACGTGGCCAGGGACGCTGGGGTGCGCCACGTGGTCCTGCTGTCGTCCGCGGCGGCCGACGGGGAATCCAACGCCATCGCCAGGAGCCATCGGGTGCACGAACGGGCCGTCGCCGCCTCCGGGCTTTCGTGGACCTACATCCGCCCCGGCGCGTTCATGGCCAACGACCTGATGTGGGCCCCTGCGGTACGGGGGGACGGCGTGGTGCGCGCCCCCTACGCTCAGGCGGCGACCACTCCGATCGACGAGCGGGACATCGCCGCCGTCGCCGTGCGAGCGCTCCTCGACGAGGACCGTCACGCGCACCACGCCTACCAGTTGACCGGCCCGGAATCGCTGACCGTCCCCGAACGGGTCGAGATCCTCGGGAAGGTCCTCGGCCGGTCCCTCCGCTTCGAGGAACTGGACCCGGCGCAGGCCCGGGAGCTGATGGTCGCCCGCATGCCCGCACCCGTGGCCGATGCGGTGCTCGGCATGATGGCCCGGGCAGGAAGCAACGCGCCCGTCTCACCGAGTGTCCAGCAGGTGACCGGCCGGCCTCCCCATACGTACGCCGACTGGGTCGCCCACAACGCCGCCGCCTGGGGCTCACCGTCAATGCCCTGAGCCGCCCGCAGCCGTGAGCCGGAGAGACGTCCCGCGTCCCGCGATGACTGACCCTTCTCCGCCACCGCGCCGTCCGGGCCATGGTCACTGGTCTGGCAACGCGCAGACAAAGGCGTTGTCGAGGTAATTGTGGCCGACCAGCTTGCCCGCGCAGGTCACGAGTACCAGCCGCCCGCAGCGAGGCTTGCCGTCGTGTGACCACGCGCTGTCGAAGCCGCCCTCCAGCGGCGCGTGGGACTCCACCGGGGTGTTCTGTGCTCGGGCCCCGTCCACGGTGATCCTGATGGGTACGCCAGGGCGATCGGCGCAATTCGGGACCCGCGTGGGGGCGGCCCCGGTGGCGAGAACTGTTGCCGGGCCGCGGGTGGGCACCGCGGACTCCGGCACCGGCGCCGGACGAGTTGGGGGCCGCCTGGCTGAGAGAGCCGCCGCGCAGGATCAGGGCCAGACCCAGAACCTGCGGGGCCGCGCCGCCCGGCCAGGTGAGCAGGCTCACCCGGAGTCGGCGCTCAGGCGCCGACACGCCCCAGCCGGCACCGCACGACCGCGGCACCTGCCCCGACGACGGCTGAGGCGACGAGCGCGATTCCGCCCCACTGCTCGGCGGAGAGGCCGTCGTCGTACTCATCAGCGTGGACGCTGCCCGACGGCACGGTGTAGGTGCTGGCCGGCGAGCTGACCGACGAGCCGGTGGTGCCCGGGGTCCCAGGGATGCCCGGAGCGCTCAGCACCTTGCAGCCGTGGTCGTGGAGCGCCTTACCTTCGCGGTCCCACTTCTGACCGGGAAACTCTTGAGTCGGCGGAACGGATCAGGCGCAGCGGCGACTCGCTCACCAGGTCTCGGTGACCTTCCGCAGCCCGCGGGGCGCGTCCGGGTTCACGCCGCGCTCCAGAGCGAGGGCGAGGGCGAGCCGCTGCAGCGGCAGGATCTCGAGGATCGGGTGCAGTTCCTCCCGCAACCCCGCCGTGTGGACAGGAATGACGTCGTCGGCCGGGGCACCCTCCTGGCCGCCGACGAGCAGCAGATCGGCATGCCGTTCGCGCAGCATGGTGAGCACGGGCGCCATCGACTGGCCGCCGCGCCCGGGCGTGGCCACCGCGATGACCGGGGTCTCGCTGTCGATCATCGCCATCGGGCCGTGCAGCAGATCCGCACCCGAGAAGGCCAGCGCCCCGAGATAGCAGGTCTCCATCAGCTTCAGGGCCCCCTCGCGGGCGGTGGCGTAGGAGTAGCCCCGGCCCGTCGTGACCATCCGGCTGACCGACCGGTACCGCGGGGCCACCGCGGCCACCTTGTCGGCGTCCTGCAGGGTCGCCTGCGCGGCATCCGCCAGAGGCGCCGCGTCCGACGCCGACAAGGTGGATCCGCCGAGGGAGGCGACGAACAGGTACAACGCGAGCAGTTGAGCGGTGTAGCTCTTGGTCGCAGCCACCGCCCGTTCCGAGCCCGCCCCCACATCGATCACGAACTCGGCCGCCCGAGCCAGCTCCGAGCCGACGTTGTTGGTGACCGCGACCGTCGTGGCGCCGCAGCTCCGCGCCGTGACGAGTGAGTCGATCAGATCAGGGGAACCACCCGACTGGCTGACCGAGACGTGCAGCACGCCGCGCAGATCGGGCCGGACCCCGTAGATCGTGCTGGTCGACGGCGACACCAGACCGGCCGGAAGGCCGAGGTGCACGTCGACCAGGTACTTGGCGTACAGCGCCGCGTGGTCGGACGTCCCGCGTCCGGCCAGGAGGACGAAACGGTGGTCACGGCCGGCCACCTCCGCTGCGATGCGGCCGATCTCGCCGGCCTGTTCCGCCAGGAGCCTCGCCAGGATCTGGGGCTGCTCGCCGATCTCGGCGGCCATGAGCGCGCCCGGGTCCGCACCGGAGGTGTTGCCTGATGTCACGGTCTCTCCTGTCGATGGCACCTGTGGACTCGATCAACTCGGGCTCGGGCGGGCCGTTCGGCTCAGACCGGCGGCTTCCCGGTGAACCCGAGGGTGGCGACGAACTTGTAGCGATCCCCGCGGTACCAGCTGCGCACCCATTCGACCGGCTCGTCTGCCGTGTCGAAGCTGTGCCGCGACAGCATCATCATCGGGGCCCCCACATCGGTGTCGAGCAGGCCGGCCTCCCGGGGCGACGCCGGTGCGGTCTCGATCGTCTCGACGGCGCCGACGACCTTGATGTCCCAGACCTCCCCCAGCACCTGGTACAGCGATCCGGTCCGGCGGACGGCCCGGGGCAATCCTGGAAAACGCGCCGCCGACAAATGGGACTGCTCCAGTGCCATCGGCGCCCCGTTCACCTTGCGCAGGCGTTCCAGCCGGTGCACAGGGGCACCTCGCTCGATCTTGAGCAAGGCCGCCAACTCGTCGGTGGCCCGGATCCGCTGCGCGGCGATGAACGAGCTCTCCACGACCAGACCGGACGAGGCGGCCTGCTGGGTGAAGCTGGCCATCTGCAACGGCCACGCCAGCTTGGGCTCGGCGACGTACGTTCCCGAACCGTGCCGGCGCACCAGCCGTCCTTCGGTCACCAGCTCCGTGAGTGCCTGCCGGACCGTCGTCCGTGAGGTCGAGAGCGCGCTCGCGAGCTCGCGTTCGGTGGGGAGTGGCACTCCCGGACTGAAATCCGGCAACAGCCCGAGGAGGTGACGCTTCACCACGTAGTACTTGGGTTCGCTCTTCCCCTGGCCTTCGGCGGTCATGTGGCACCGACCTCTCGCTTCGTCCCGTGCCCGTCCTGACGGCGAGCGGCCGTGCTGCTACCCGCCACCGGACGTGCTCACATCTCCCCCGAGAGTGTCGCCTGGGGTCTGATCTGCAGCTTGCGGCCCTCGCCCCGGCGGAACATGTCCATGGCAAGGCCATAGTCGTCCAGCGTGAAGGAATGGCTGAACATCGGCTCGCTCCGGATCGCGCCGGCCGCGAACATCTCGACCGCCCGGCTGAACGTGTAGCGGGACGCCGCCGAACCGACCATGGAGATCTCGTCCCGGACGATGCTGATCGGGAGGTAGCGGGCCGTCGCGTCCACCGGCGCCACACCGAACTGCTGGAAGGTGCCGCCGGCCTTGACCCGCGGCAGTCCGTCCTCGATCGCGGCGATGACGCCCGTGGCGTCGATGACGACGTCCCAGTTCGGCCGATCGAGCTGGTCGGCAGAGGCCACCACCTTCTCGATGCCGACCTCTGTGGCGAGAGCCCGCCGGCCGGCATTGGGATCGACGATGCTGACGCTCGCCGCGCCCGCCCGGGGAGCCAACTGTGCGAGGAGCAGGCCCATCGTGCCGGCGCCGTAGATGAGGTAGTGCTCCCCCAGCCGCCTCGGCAGCGCGTCGTAGGCCCGGATCGCGCAGGCGAGCGGCTCGATCACGGTCGCCTGGTAGATGTCGACGTCGTCCGGAAGCAGGTAGGCATTGGGAGCCGGCGCGCGCAGGTACTGCGCCGAGGCACCGTCGGTCCGGGCGACGCCGAGGCAGTTCCAGTTGGCGCACACGTTGTAGGCGCCGTTGACGCACCGCTCGCACTGCCCGCACGCCAGCGTCGGATCGACCACTACCCGGTCGCCCGTGGCGATGGCCCCGACCGCGGTGCCGACCGCCACGACCGTTCCGCTGACCTCGTGCCCTGGGATGAGGGGATACTGCGATCCGGCGTAGTCCCCGTCGAAGACGTGGACGTCGGTTCCGCAGATACCGACACCGGCGACCTCGACGATGACGTCGGTCGGGCCCGGCGTCGGGTCATCCACGTTCTGCACGGCCAGCTTTCCCGGAGATTCGAACACCACAGCGCGCACGTCAGCTACCTCTGTTCTGCGTCGTCGGACGTGGGGACGGGAAGGCAGTCAGCGGGCCTGCTTGCGCCGTACAGAGGCGTCGAAGATGACAGCGGTGATCAGGACCGCTCCGGTGATCATCAGCTTCACCGGCGACGCGAGGGCCAGCAGGTCCATGCCGTTGGAGATCGACCCGATGACCAGCGCCCCGAGCAGCGCCGACCACAGACTGCCCCGGCCACCGAACAGGCTCGTGCCACCGATCACCACCGCCGCGATCGCGTCGAGCAGGATGCCGCCGCTTCCGGCGCCCTGTGTCACCGACTGCAGGCGGGACGCAGAAAGGACACCCCCGAGCGCCGCGAAGGTGCCCGACAGCATGAAGACGTACACCGTGATCCGTCGGACGTCGATGCCCACGCGACCAGCGGCCTGGGCGTCGCCCCCGACGGCGTAGATACGTCGGCCGAACAGGGTGCGGCGGGCGATGAAGTCCATCAGCAGGACGAGTCCGACCACGATCAGGACGGCGAGGGGGATACCGCGGTCCTGCACGAACATCACGATCACCGCGGCCGGCACGGCGGCGGAGATCGCGAATCGCACGACCTCGACCCACGGTTTCACATTGACCAGACCCGCCTTGGCCCGGCGGCGGCGGACCCGCAGGACGAACACGGCCCTGATACCAAGGGCCGCGAGCAGGAGGAGCCACCCGACCCAGGGCGGGAAGAACGTGTTCGTCAGGCCGAGGAGCACGGGGTCGCTGACGTTCATGGCGCCCGTGAAATCGAAGATGAACAGCTGCAGGCCCTGCCAGCCGATCAACCCACCCAGCGTGACGACGAACGACGGCACCCCGAAGCCGGCCACGATCAGCCCCTGGATCAGGCCGATCAGTGCCCCGCCGAGCAGTGCCGCGCCGATCGCCAGCAGGGGCGGGACCCCGAGCTTGACGTTCAGCGCTGCCAGGGCCGTCGCGCCGAGGCCGCTCACCGAGCCGATGGACAGGTCGATCTCGCCCAGCAGCAGGACCAGGACGACGCCCATACCCAGAGCCGCGACCGCGACGATCTGCAGGGACAGGTTGGTCAGGTTGGTCGCGGACAGGAAGTTCGGGTTGAGCAGGCCGAAGATCGTCCAGATCGCCGCGAGGCCGACCACGACCTGCAGGAACCCGACACCGGTCGCGGAGTCGGCGCGGACGAAGTTGCGCAGGAAGGACCTGACGGTCGGGTCTTCCGGCCGGTCCGTCTGAGCAGGGGACGGCGGAGCCGTTGCGGTGGCCGTCTGCGTGTCCGTCATGACGTCCTCGCGGAGACGAGTCGGGATCCGGTGATCGCGGCCACGACGTCGTCGTGGTGCTCGACGTCGCACGGATAGGAAGCGACGTTGCTCCCCAGCCGCAGGACCTCGATCCGGTCCGAGACCTCGAACACCTCGGCGAGATTGTGGCTGATGAGCACGACCGCGAGACCGCGTCCCTGCAAGCGCTTGATCAGATCCAGCACCTGCTGCTTCTGCGCGAGCCCGAGGGCCGCAGTGGGCTCGTCGAGGATGACCATCCTGGGCTTGCCCAGCAGGCTGCGGGCGATGGCCACCGACTGACGTTGACCGCCCGAGAGGCTCCCGATCGGAACCCGCAGCGATCGCGGCCGGATCGCCAGTTCGGCGAGGAGATCGCTGGTCTCGCGCTCCATGTCCACCTCGTCGAGGACCGAGCCCTGGCTGCGCTCGTGGCCGAGGAAGAGGTTGGCAACGACATCGAGGTTGTTGCACAACGCCAGGTCCTGATACACGGTCGCGATCCCCAGCGCGGTCGCATCGTTCGGGTGGTGGATCCGGACCGGCTTCCCCTCGAAGAGGATCTCGGCGGTGTCGGGGACCACGGTTCCCGACATCACCTTGACGAGGGTGGACTTGCCGGCGCCGTTGTCGCCGACAAGTGCCACCACCTCGCCCGCGTCGATCGAGAACGAGGCGTCGTCCAGGGCACGCACGGCGCCGTAGCTCTTGCTCACGTGCCGGAAGCTGACCAGTGGCTCAGTCACGCGTCACACACCTCCCGTCCGTGCGCCCCGTCCTCGCGTCCTCACATCAGGCCTGCAGCACTGCACGCCGCCTGGTAGGTCCCGGTGCAGATGTCCGAGAGCTTCCAGAACCCGTCGGGCTCGATCATGTGCTTGATGTTGTCGATCTTGATCACCTCGGTCGGGTAGATGTACGCCTTGACCTCGGCACCGGACGGCGTCTTCGCCGTGCCGTTGATGACGTCCGAGGGCGCAGCCTTCCCCTTGGCGAGCGCCACAGCCAGGTCCGCGGTCTTGGCTGCGAAGATCTTGATCGGCAGATTGATGGTGTTGTACTGCTCACCGGCGATGACCCGCTGCAGCCCGGCCTTGGAACCGTCCTGGCCCGTGACCAGCCGGGTCTTGGGGTCGATACCGGCGTTCTTCAGCGCCGCGATGACGCCGCCGGCGAGGTCGTCATTGGCCGCATAGACCCCGACGAACCCGTCCTTGCCCACCTTGGTGATCGCCTGATCCATCTCGCGCTGGGCGTTCGTCCCGTCCCACTTCTGGGTGTCGTACTCCGCCGCGATCGTGAACCCGGACTTGTCGAGCACCGAGTGCGCCCCGGCCTTGTAACGGAAACCGAAGTCGTCGCTCGGGTCACCGTTGATCTGGATCAGCTTGCCCGAGGTGATGCCCTTCGCCTTGAGGCCGTCGACCAGGCTCTGCGCCTGCTGGGCGCCGATCTTCGGGACGTCGGTGGTCACGATGTAATCGACCTTGGGGTTGTCGATGTTGGTCGCGTAGCTGATGACCTTGACGCCGGCGGCGTTGGCCAGGTTCACCATGTTGACGGCCGCGGTCTTGTCGGTCGGCGCGAGCACGATGACGTCAACGCCGTTGGCGATGGCCGCCTGCACCTGGGAGAGCTGCGTGTCCGCATCCCCCTTGGCGTTGTAGTAGGTGACCTTGCAGTCGCCGCACGCCTTCTTGGCCTCGTCCTGGAACACCAGGCGGTCCTGCGCATCCCACCGCGGCGTGATCAGGTCGGGCATCATGAACGCGACGCGGCCCTGGTCGTGCGACGAGGAATTCGACGCCGACGCCGACGTGCCGGCGTTCTTCGCCGAGCAGCCGGTCAGGACGAGCGCGAGAAGTGCCGCGCCGGCCGTGGCCCGGCTCAGCAACCGAAATGCGGACGGTCTGGTCATTCCTGGGCCTCCTGGGCCTCGGCGGAAGGTGCACTACCTGGTGGGGTCGGCGGTGCAGGTTCAAGCACGCCGTCGAGCAGGAAACCGGAGCTGAACGAGCGCCGACTGTAGCGGGAACACCTGAAGAGGTCCAGACCTCTTTGGTCTGAACCTCGGCCGCTCCTCAGCCGGTCCGGACCGGCTACTGCGGGAGTGGTGGTCTGGACCAGTTGTGGGCGCCCTTGCTACGTTGGGCCACCCGGGCCCCTGCGGCCGGTCCCCGCTCCCGCTCGGAGGCCCTGACGATGCGCGTGATCCCAGGAGCGGCCGCGCCGTTCGACCTGCGGAACGCCGTCGTCCTCGTCACGGGGGCGACCCAGGGCATCGGGCGCGAGCTGGCCTTTCTGCTGGCCGAGGCGGGCGGCGTCGTCGTCGCGACCGGACGCTCGGCCGACGCCCTCGACGGTCTGCGGCGAGAGGCCGCGGAGCGGGACGTAGGACTCGACTGCGTCCTGCTCGACGTCCGCGACACCGCGTCGATAGCCGCGGCGGTGGCCGAGGTCGTCGAGCTGCACGGTGGGATCGACGTGCTGGTGAACAACGCGGGGTTGGGACATGCGCACCGCGCCCTGGACGTGACCGAGGCCGATTTCGACGAGATGATGTCGGTGAACCTTCGCGGCCTGTTCTTCATGAGTCAGGCCGCGGCCCGGGTGATGATCCCGCGCGGCGGGGGCCGGATCATCAACATCAGCTCCCAGGGCGGCGTGGTCGGCCTGCCCGACGCTGCCGTGTACTGCGCCAGCAAGGGCGGCGTGAACATGCTGACCAAGGTGCTGGCCCTCGAGTGGGCGGAGCACGGCATCAACGTGAACGCCATCGCACCGACGTTCGTCCACACACCCGGAACCGCACCGCTGCTCGACGGACCAGGTCTGCGGGACGAGATCCTGGCCAGGATCCCGCTCCGGCAGCTGGGCACCCCCGCCGACGTCGCGGGGGCGGTGGTCTACCTGGCCACGGCGGCCTCCCGCCTCGTCACGGGCACGGTGCTGATGGTCGACGGCGGGTGGACGGCGCAGTGACCCCCGGGCAGATCCGGCTACAGGCGGGTGAGACGACCGCAGCCGTGGACCCCGCGGCAGGCGGACGGCTCACCTCCCTGGTGATCGGGGGTCAGGAGATCGTGGTCCAGCACGGCTCCGACACCTTCCACTGGGGCAGCTTCCCGATGGCGCCATGGGTCGGTCGGCTACGACACGGCCGGCTGGACGTCGACGGCCGGACCGTCCAGCTGCCGGTCAACGCCGGTCCGCACGCCCTGCACGGCCTGGTCACCGAGCAGACGTGGACGGTCACTCGCGCCGACGAACACTCGGCAGAGCTGTTCGTGGAGCTCGGCCACGGCGAGGATCCGTGGCCCTGGCCGTGCCGGGTCCAGCAGTCGGTGTCCCTGGCCGAGGATCGCCTCGACTTCCGGCTGTCGGTGACATCGGAGCAGCCGATGCCCGCCGACATCGGCTGGCACCCCTGGTTCCTGCGCGACCTGACGACGGCGACAGGCACGGTCTCCGCCCAGCTCGACGTCTGCTCCGCGCAGATCTACCTCAACGATGCGGACGGGATCCCCAACGGCGAACTGGGCGATGCCCCACCGCCTCCGTGGGACTTCTGCTTCGTGGGACTGACCCGTCCCCCGGCGGTCCGCTGGCCGGGTCTTCTCGAGCTCACTGTGGATTCGGACTGCGATCACTGGGTTCTCTACGACAGGGAACCCGCCGGCCTCTGCGTCGAACCGTGGACCGGGCCCCCCAACTCACTGAACTGGCCCAGGGCCAACATCGTCACGCCGGACGATCCGCTCGAGGCGACGATG
Organism: Blastococcus sp.; assembly: GCA_025465355.1. Taxonomy (GTDB): domain Bacteria; phylum Actinomycetota; class Actinomycetes; order Mycobacteriales; family Geodermatophilaceae; genus Blastococcus_B. The sequence goes on from JAODNN010000135.1 coordinate 24,884, forward strand.
CTCTGGTCCTGGCGGAACCTGGGCACCTGAGCCGGCCCAGCGCGGACCGACGGACCGCCCGGCCGGGCGGGCTGTTCGCGACGCCACCGCTCGGCTAGGACATCGGCGTCAGCCCGCCCAGAGCGGTGAGCGCGGGGGCAGGTCCAGCTGGTCGGGTTCGGGTGGCCGAGTCAACGGCGGCACGCCGGACTCCCTTCCCCTCCGTGGGGTCGCCGTCGTCTCCGGGCGCTGCCCCTGACGACGACCGGGGCAGCAGTTCGAGGACGTACTGCAGCGTCCCGGCCGCCCGGGGCTTGAGCTTCTCGATCCGGCACTGGACGCGGCGACCGTGCTCCTGACGCTCGTCCCAGAGCCGGTCCAGGGTCGCGAGCAGGGGGCCGACGGCGTCCCGGTCGAGGCTGCCCGGTGTCGGAATGCCGACTGCCCGAGCCAGCTCGGCCACCTTGGCCGCGTAGGACAGCGGCAGGCAGGGAACGCCGCTGATCGCGGCGAAGATCAGGAAGTGCAACCGCATGCCCACGGCGAGGTCCACGTGCTCCATCAGGCCGAGCAGCTCGCGCGGCCCGTACGACCCGTGCAGCACCCGAGCCCGTTCCGCCGCGACCATGCGGGCCACCACTGCATGGCTCTGACCGACGTCGCCGCGCTCCATGGGGATGAACACGACCTGACCGTCGTAGCGGTGCACCGCGAAGTCGGCGACCGCGGCGAGAGTCGAGTGGTAGACGTCCACGGCCAGATCCGGGGCCGCTCGACCGGGTTCACGGACGGACATCGCGATCAGCCGCCCGGACGGGTCCACTCCTTCCCGGACGAGGGTGTCGGCGGCAACAGGTACCGGCGTCAGCAGGAGCGACGGATCGGCCATGACCTGAACGGAACGCTCGACCCCGACCTCCTCGAGGACCCGCTTGCTGTGTTCGTCACGCACGGTGACCCGCGTCATCGCCGAGACGACGTCGCGGACGGCGCGGCGGTCCTCAGGCGTGGTCAGTGGCCCGACCCCGACCGCGTAGGCGACCGTCGGCACCCCGTTCCGGTGCGCTGTCCGGACGTGGCGGAGGTATTCGGTGGCCTCGCCGTCGTACAGCAAGCCCCCGCCACCGAGTACCAGCAGGTCGAGCTTGGCGATCTCATCGCTGACGGCGTCACAGGATCCCCGGCGCGCGTCGATGACCCTGTCCACCTGATGCGCGCGCCGCGTGTGCGCGGCGTCGCGAGAGAAGAGCGCGACCTCGGCGAAGGGTGCGGCCGCACGCAGGGCGTCGAGCACGGAGGTCAGGATCGCCTCGTCGCCGACGTTCAGTCCGCCGTAGGAGCCGAGCAAGCCGATACGTGCCATTCACTTCTCCTGACCATGAGCTGGCCGCGAGGCCCGACCGAGGAAGAGTCGCCACCGCCGAGCCGGCTGCTCGGCGGTCGGCATGGACTCGAAAGCCGGCAACTGCCGGTCGGGCCGCCCTCAGGGGGCTCTGCGGCGGCCGTCAGAGAACGCGTGTCGCCCCGGCGAACTCCGTTGCCGACGGGGCGAACGCTTTCAGGGATGCCCGGGCCGAAGATCGACACACCCGGTGGAGCTACCGAACTTCGACCCCCGAGCGTTGCGCCTCAGTCAATGAGGTCCTCGTTCTCCAGCTTCCGCACGGTCGCCGCGGACACGCGCTCGGTGGTCCACGTCGCGTGGGTCTGGGACGGCTCCTCCTGGTCGTCCCAGATGCGGTTGCCGTCGAGATCCAGGACGCCGACCGGGGCGTCGAGGGTGATCCCCGCACGCACCCGCGGGCTGGCCGGCAGCGTGTACTGCGTGCCGTCGGCCGGTCGGCCGTACCGCCAGGCCGTGCCGGCGCCCGGACGGTGCGGCGCCAGCAGCAGCGTGGTGGCGGTGTTGAACAGCACCACCGCGTCCTCCTCACCGAGGGTGACGTGCTTGCCGCGGTGCCCGTCCGTGCGCCAGTCGGCGGTGTCGTCGGTGAGCGTCAGGTCGCCGTAAGAGACACCGGCACCGCTTCCCCCGGTCGCGGGCGCTGCCCGGCGGCCGTTGTTCCGGATCCGGTTGCGGGTGAACGCCGAGTGGTCCAGCCCGGCATCGACCCGGATGCCGTCCAATCCGTTGTCGCGGATGGAGTTGCCGTCGAGGACGAGGTCGACCGCCGGACCGTTGTAGCCGTCGCCGAGTCCATGCTGCCAGTAGCCGTAGCGGCCGTTCTCGCTGATCCGGCTGCCGCTGATCGTGTACGGGCCAGGGGTGTTACCGATGCCGACGCCGTCGCGGACGTTGCCGTCGATGACGCAGTTCACGACCATCCCACCCCGCCCGGCGACGGCGGAAGTGCCCTGGGCCGAGATGTCGAAACCCGCCTCGTGGTTGCCGATCATCGTGCAGCCGGTCACGACGAGCCCGTCGGCACCCCAGTCGGAGATCCCGAAGCGGTTGTCCTCCGCATGGCAGGCGGTGATCCGGATGCCCCGCGGCGGCGGCCACTCCTCCCGCTGCAGTTCGAGGAAAATACCGTTGGTGCCGTTCCCCCTGGCCGTGCACGCGGTGACGGTCAGCCGCTCGGTGGCACCCCAGCCGCCGATGCCGATGCCGATCCCCGCGCCGCCCGGCTGATCGCCGGTGTCGAGCCGTCCGCACCGCTCCGCCAGTACGGCGTCCACGACGGTGTCCTGCAGGAAGTCGCAGCCGAAGCCCGTCGCCGGGGTGTCGTGGACGTAGATGTCCCGGAAGCGGCCACGCAGGACGTACTGCAGGCCCAGGCCCTTGGCGAGCACGTCGTACTCGTCGAGCTGCATCCCGGAGCCGTCCACCTCGAAGGAGCTGAAGGAGCAATCGGCGAGGTGGTTGTCCGGTCCGGCGCCGTGCTGCGCTGCGGTGAACCACATCAGCGGCGTCGGCGTCCCCGGGGCGCCGGGGTTGGCGAGCAGGAAGCGGGTCGCCCACATGCCGGCGCCGACCAGCGACACTCCCGAGCGCCAGACCGTCGCAGCGTCCCGGATGGAGTAGTCCCCCGGCGGCACGAAGATCACCCGCGGTCTCCCGTCCCGGACGTAGGCCGCGCCGAGCCGATCGACCAGCGCGGCCAGCGCGGGCTGGTCGTTGGTGACGCCGTCCCCGGTCAGCCCGTGCGCACTCGCGTCGTACATCGACTTCGCGCTCACCCGGATCATCCTCGACCCATCGGTGACGTCCGGGGGATCCACGTGCAGCACAGGGGAGAACGACCCGCTGAATGAGGACGACCGGCCCGCACGGGACGAGCCGCCCTCCGTGGCGGCCCGGAGCCCTCACCTCACCCGGCGGGTGTGCGACCCGGTGGGATGAAGCGGCATGGCACGGTCACGTTCTCCGGGCGCCGGCCGTTGAGATGGGCAACGAGCACGCGTACGCACGCGGCGCCGATGGCCACGGGGTCCAGGCTCAGGTAGCCGGCCCCGTTACCAGGGGCCAGTGGATCGCGCTCGCCCATCATGGTGATGCGCAGCCGGTCAGGCACCTCGACGCCGCGGTCGCCCGCGGCAGCGAGCAGGGCGTTGCCGTACGTCTCGTTGAGCGCGTGCACCGCGTCGACGCCTCGATCGAGCAGGCTCTCCGCGGCGGCGACCGGGGACTCCCCCGCGCGTACCCGACGGACCGTCCCGGGCAGGTCGTTGCGGCGGCACCAGTTGTGGAACAGCCGTTCGGTGTCGATGGTGTAGGCATCGCGCTCGGCGCCGGTCAACAGTGCGGGGCGCTCGGCACCGGCGGCCCGCAGGTGGTCGAGCACGGTGCGCATCCCGGTCGCAATGTCGCTCTCGACGACCGGGACGTCGCCGAACCCCTCATCGAGGGGCCGCCCGTCGACGACGACCGGGATACCGCGGCGGCGGCAGCCGGCCAGGATCGGGTCGTCGCGCACCGGGTCGATCACGATCAGGCCGTCGCACGGGACCTGCACCTCGAGCCCCCGCGCCTGGCTGACCGGGATGGCCGCGACCGCGTGCCCGTGCTCGACCGCCTCGATCGCGGCGCCCGCCACGACCGACCGGTAGTACGGCAGGTAGGTCTGCTCCCAGGGCCCGGACTCGCGGTGCGCCACCGCGATCCCGAGGATCCGACTACGACCGGTCCTGAGCGCGCGCGCCGCCTCGTTCGGCTGATATCCCAGCTCGCGGGCGACGCGCTGCACCCGTTCACGGGTACCGGGAGCCACCTCTCCCTTGCCGTTCAGCGCCCAGGAGACGGTGGTGATGGACAGGCCGGCGGCAGCGGCGACGTCGCGGATGCCCACCCGCTTGCGGCTGGTCGCCACGGGACCTCCCGCCGGAACATCAGGCCGCTTGACGGACTGTAAGTGAGCCACCACACTATCGACAGTCCGATCCTAAACCGTTTTGGGTCGCGGAGACCAGGGAGCTCGTATGCGCACCAGTCGTTGGGTGGGGGTCGCCACCGCGTGTCTTGCGGTGGGCACCGCTGTGGCCTGCAGCAGCACGGCATCCTCGGACGCCGCCAAGGACGGCAAGCCGTCCTTCGGTCAGTGCACCGTGACCGGCCAGCCCGGCCAGTACCACCTGAAGACCGTCGAGCCCGGCGTCCTGACGATCAAGGCCGACGTTCCCTCGGCAGGGTGGTGGGACGGCAATACCGTCGCCGACATCAAGAGCGGCTACGAGTACTGCCTGGCAGCCGAGATCGCGTACCGCAGCGGCCTGACGTCACTGAACCTGCAGAACGTCTCCTTCGACGGACTGGTCTCGGGGAAGCTCACCGGATACGACGTCTCCCTCGACGAGATCTCGATCACCCCCGAACGCAAGAAGATCGTCGACTTCAGCGACCCGTACTACGACTCCGCCATCGGCGTTCTGGCGAAGAAGGGTGCCGAGGTCAACGCGTCGAACCTGCGGGGCCTGCGCCTGGGCGTCAAGCAGGGCACGGCCGCCCAGCAGTGGGCCAACGGCGTGCTCCAGCCGCAGCGACGCCCGGATGTCTTCCCCGGCGACAGCGAGGCGCTCGCCGCGCTGAACGCCGGGCGGATCGACGCGTACCTGCAGGACGTCGCGATCGAGCTCGGACAGGCCAAGCAGTCCGGTGGGCAGGTCACGGTGGTCGGGCAGTACCGCACCGACGAGGCCTACGGCGTCATGCTGCCCAAGGACTCGTCCAACACCGACACGGTCAACAAGATCATCGCTGCCCTGAAGGCTGACGGCACGCTGACCAAGCTCAGCAAGACCTACCTGGGGCCGGCCTTCGGCGGTGACCCCTCGACCGTCCCGGTGTGGCCGGCGTCGTGACCCTCCTCGACGTGCGCTCGGCTGCACGGTCGGCGACCACGGGCGGGACAGCCGGACCGGCCGCACTCGCGGCGCTGGCCACGGTCGGCACGCTGTGCTTCGTCGACGTCACCGCGATACGGCTGGTCCACGCCGCGCCGCGGTCCGGCGGGTGGCACTGGGCATTGCTGGCCATAGCCACCGCGGGTGCCCTGGCGACGCTGCTGCTGATCCGCCCGGTCGTGACCGCCGTGCGGCGCGGACAGCAGGCCCGGAAGGCGGTCGAACTCGGGGACGCCGTGGCGGCCCGCGCGTACCGGTCGCGGTCCCGCAACGCTGCCTGGGTGACCATCGGGTCGTGCGCGGCGACGCTGATCGCAACGTTCTTCGTGGTCTTCCTGCTCGCCAACGATCACGCCGTCCAGCGCACCTTCTTCGCGCCCGAGATGATCTCGATCAGCTGGTGGGAGGTCACCAAGGCGTTCGAGAAGAACCTGTTCATCGCCGGTGTCGCCGAGGTGATCGTCCTGGCCTGGGGCCTGGTGGTCGCGCTCGCCCGGCTGGCGCCCGGCCGGGCCGGACGGCCGATCGCCATGATCGCGACCGCGTACGTCGACGCCTTCCGGGCAGTGCCGGCGATCATCGTCATCTACCTGGTCGGGTTCGGGCTGCCGCTGGCCGGCGTGCCCGTGCTCAGCTCGATGAGCCCGACCTGGGCGGCGATCTTCGCCCTGGTCCTCACCTACGGCGCCTACGTCGCCGAGGTGTACCGCGCCGGTATCGAGAGCATCCACCCCAGCCAGATGGCCGCAGCGAGGTCCCTCGGGCTGTCCTATCCGGCGACCATGCGGCACGTCATCGTCCCGCAGGCCGTGCGCCGCGTGATCCCCCCGCTGCTCAACGACTTCATCGGGCTGCAGAAGGACACGTCACTGGTGACCGTGATCGGCACCGTCGACGCATTCACGCAGGCCAAGACCTACTCGAGCAACTACTTCAATCTCTCGTCGGTGACCGTGGTCGCGGCGCTGTTCGTCCTGATCACGATTCCCCAGACCCGCTTCGTCGACCGGCTGCTCGCACGCGACCAGCGTCGGCTTCAGGCCAGGTGAGTGCCATGAGTTTCCTGGAGATCAAGGGACTGCGGAAGTCCTACGGCGAACTCGAGGTGCTGCGGGGGATCGACCTGGCCGTGGAGCAACACCAGGTGATCTGCCTGATCGGGGCCTCCGGATGCGGGAAGTCCACCCTGCTGCGCTGCGTCAACGCGCTCGAACCGATCGACGAGGGCCAGATCCGCCTGGACGGCGACGTCGTCTCCGGTGAGGGCACCGACGTCGACCGGCTCCGCCGCGACGTCGGGATCGTGTTCCAGAGCTTCAACCTGTTCCCCCACATGAGCGTGCTGGACAACGTCACGCTCGCGCCTCGGCGAATCCACCGGCTCTCTCGAGAGCAGGCGCAGGCGCAGGCACTGGAGCTGCTGGAGCGGGTCGGGCTTTCCGGCAAGGCCGCGGCCTACCCCGACCAGCTCTCCGGCGGACAGCAGCAGCGGGTGGCGATCGTCCGGGCCCTCGCCATGAACCCGCGGGTCCTGCTGCTCGACGAGATCACCTCCGCCCTCGACCCCGAGCTCGTGGCCGAGGTCCTGGGCATCGTCAGGGACCTGGCCGCGGCGGGGCAGACCATGCTGCTGGCCACCCACGAGATGTCCTTCGCCCGGGAGGTCGCCGACACGGTGTGCTTCCTGCACGAGGGGGTCATCCTGGAGCAGGGGCCACCGGAGCAGATCCTCGGCGCACCGACCGAGCCCCGCACGCAGGCCTTCCTGCGCCGGATCATCGAGGCGGGGCGGCTGTGAGCCCGGTGCGCGTGCTCGCCGTCCAGCACGAGGACGGCACCGGGCCCGGCTACATCGGCGAGCGGATCTGCGCGCTGGGAGCCGAGCTGCACATCCTCCACCCGTACCTCGGCGACCCGATCCCGGAGACCACCGACGGGTACGCCGGTCTGGTGGTGCTCGGCGGAGCGCCCGGTCCGTACGACGACACGGTCGCCCCGTGGCTGCCGGACGTGCGGCGGCTGATCGCGGTCGCGCTCGCGGACGGATCTCCACTACTGGGCATCTGCCTGGGCGGTGAACTGCTCGCCGGCGTGGCCGGCGGCACGGTGGGGCTGATCGACGGACCGCCCGAGATCGGGGTGCATCCCCTGTACCCGACCGATGCGGCCCGCACCGATCCGTTGTTCTCCGGGCTTCCGGTCGGTGCCCCAGCCGTCGAGTGGCACTGGGAGGAGATCGTCGACCTCCCGCCCGGCTCGGTCGCGCTGTGCGGGAGCGAACGGTTCCCGAACCAGGCCTTCCGGGTGGGCCCTGCCGCCTGGGGCACGCAGTTCCATCCCGAGGTGCTCACGGACGACGCTGCTGCGTGGGCCCGCAGCGAGGCATCGGACCTGGACGCGGTCGGGCTCACCGTCGAGGGGGTCAGCGCCGAGGTCGAGGCCAGCGAGCCGGAACTGCGCCGGATCTGGGGCGAGCTCGCCGACCGGTGGATGCAGGTGGTCACCAGCAGCATCACGCTCAGCGCCGATGGCCGACGCGAACGCGGCTAACGGATGTGGGCGACAACGGGACGGGCGAGCCGATCCCGTCCACGGACGTGCCGGCCACCGCGCACCACGCCCCAGGGGCGGTGCAGCAGTTCCGTGTCGGTGAACGGGTCGCCATCGACCATGATCAGGTCCGCGCGAGCCCCCGGCTCGATGACCCCCAAGCCCGAGCGACCGAGAGCGGCAGCGGCCCCTGAGGTGGCAGCGCGCAGGACGTCGGTCGCGCTCATCCCGCAGCTACGCAGTGCGAGCAGTTCCGACGCCAGAGCCGGGTGCGGCAGCAGAACGGAGCCGGCGTCCGTGCCGGCCACCACCGGTACACCGGCCGCCAGTGCCATGCGGACGCTCTGCTCGTGCGCGGTCACCACCGCCTCGGCCTTGGCCCTGGCGTAGTCGGGGACCTCCCCACCCCCGCCTGAGGCGATGACACGGTAGATCTCCACGGTCGGGCACAGGACGGTGCCGGCTGCGGCCATCCGATCGGCGAGCTCCTCGGTAAGGAACACTCCGTGCTCGATGGTGTCGACGCCCGCCGCGACGGCGTTGGCGATTCCCTCGGTGCCGAGGGCATGGGCCGCCACCCGTCGGCCGAACCGGTGCGCCTCGGCGGTGAGCGCGCCGAGCTCGGCTGGGGACAGCTCGGCCTGTCCCACCTCCTCGCCCTCCTCGCGGCCGTAGGCGCCTCCGGTCGCCGCGGTCTTGATCACTCCGGCGCCGGCCGTGACCTGGCCCCGGACGGCGGCTACGACGGCGTCCACACCGTCGGCCATGACGCCCCAGAAGGGATCGTGGCCGCCAGTCATGATCACCGTCCGGCCGGAGGCGATGATGCTCGGTCCCTCGAGTTCCCCGCGGTCGATCGTGCGCGCCAAGCTGATGGCGATGTCCCAGTTGGAGCCGACATCACGCACCGTGGTGACCCCTGCGAGCAACTGCGCCTGGGCGTTGGCGGCGGCCCGAAGGGTCGTGACCTGCTCGCCGGCGTGCTCCACCGTCCGGGCGGGGTCCGGACCACCGGACCAGACCAGGTGCACGTGCATGTCGATGAGACCGGGCAGCACGATCGAACCGCCGAGATCGAGCACCACGTCGTCGTCGCCCGGGCGGACCGTGCCGGGCGCGGCCACCGCTTCGATGCGTCCGTCGTCGACGACGAGGTCGGCCTCCGCCGGTTCCTCGCTGCGCCCGTCCCACACGAGCCCACCGGTCAGCACCAGCGACATGAGCAGTCCACTTCCGTTCTGACCATCGGTTTCGGGGGCGCCACCACCGGCCCGACCCTCGGAGGGGCGGGCCGGTGGCTGGCTCAGCGGTTGGTCGGGACGCCGGTCGCCGTGGAGCCGTTCGCACCCGGCTGCGGCCAGGCGGCCTGGGGGTAACGGCCGTCCGCCACCTGGGTGGGCGGCGCGTACGGGGACTGGTCGACCAGCTCCCCGTAGTGCTGGGGCCGGCGGTCCTGCAACAGGTTCAGCCCGAAGAACCCCTCCGTGCGGCTCTCCAGCACGGTGGCGTCCAGGTCGGCGGTGTGCACGACGAGCCCCTCCTCGTCAGCGAGAGAGGCGACGACCTTGCCGTAGGGGTCGACGATCTGGCTGTTGCCCCAGTAGTCGATCCCCCCTGAGTACACGTTCTTCTCGCAGTGGTTGGAGACGACCAGCCACATCTGGTTGAAGAACGCGTTCGCCTGGGCGGCGATGTCCATCGACCAGCCGTGGTAGTCGTCGCCGCGGTCGTGTCCACGCATGGGCCACGCGGTCGACATCAGGGCCAGCGTGGCCCCCTTCAGCGCGAACACCCGCATCAGCTCGGGAAAGGCCAGGTCGTAGCAGATGAGGCTGGCAGCTCGGGCGAACGGAAGGTCGAAGACCGGGGTGGCCTCACCGGCGTTGAAGTACGGGAACTCGAACTGGTTGTGCACCTTGCGGTACACCCCCACCACGCCGTCCGGACCGATGAGCGCGGTGGCGTTCAGCACGACGTTGCCGTGCAACGCCCGCTCGGCGAGGCCGAGCTGCACGAACATCCCGTGCTCGGCCGCCTTGGCCCGGATGGCCTCCGTCGCCGGACCGGGAACCGGCTCGGCAGAGGTGAAGTAGTACTGCTTCTGCTCGGCTGTGCCCTTTTCGCCCAGACCGAATGCGAAGTCGGCGTAGCCCTGCAGCCCCACTTCGGGGAGCACGAGGACGTCGACACCGCGGGCGGCGGCGTCGTCGATGACCTCGAGGAACTTCGCGAGGTTCCGGGCCTTGTCGTGCTCGATGCGCAGGTTCGCCGCCGCAAGGGTGACCGATGCCATGAGATCTCCTGGTTCTTCAGCGTGAGCCGTGGGTGGAGGTAGGAAAGGGGCAGTTCGGCTCAGTTGACACGAAGCATCACCTTGCCTCCGAGGACGACCGAGCCGATGGCCCCCGGCTTGGCGAAGACGCCCACGTCCTCCCATGGGCGGCCGTCGACGACGATGAGGTCGGCGAGCTTGCCGACCTCGACCGTCCCGAGGTCGTCGGCCAGGCCGAAGAGTTCCGCGTTGGTGCGGGTGGTCGCGACGAGCACATCCATGGCCGACATGACCTCGGCCTTCAGCTCCAGCTCCCGGTGCTTGTACTCGAACTGAGGCCCCAGGAGGTCGGACCCGCTCGCAATGCGCACCCCCGCTCGGTAGGCGTACTCCAGGGCCCGGAGGCCGGCCTCGTGCGCCAACCGGATCTTCTCGATATTGGCGGCGGGGACCCCGTGCTCGGCGCCCTGTCGGTAGAGCAGCTCGTAGGTGCTCAGCGTGGGCACCAGGTACGTGCCTGCCTCGGCGAGCAGTGCCGCCGTCGCCTCGTCGATCAGGTTGCCGTGCTCGATCGAGCGGACTCCTGCCGCGACGGCGTTGCGCACGGCTGACGGGGAGTATGCGTGCGCGAGGACGTAGGTGCCGGCCGCCTCCGCGGTGATGACGGCCGTCCGCATCTCCTCGACCGTGTACTGCACCGTGTCGAGCTCGTCAGCCGGCGACATGGCGCCCCCGCTGGCGTGCACCTTGATCTGGTTCGCGCCGGTGCGCAGGTTCTCGCGCACCGCCTTGCGAATCTCGTCCGGGCCGTCGGCGATGAGGGCGTTCATGCCGACCTGCGAGCAGCAGGCCATGGAGTCGCCGCGCTCGGTGGGCCGCCTGAAGTCGGCGTGCCCGCCGGTCATCGAGATCGGGGCATTGGAGACGAGCAGCCGCGGTCCCTGGAGGACGCCCTGCTCGATGGCGTCGCGGAAGCCGGCGTCGCAGCCACCGGCGTCTCGCACCGTGGTGTAGCCCTGGGACAGGGTCCGGGTGAGGATCGCGCCCATCTTCAATGCCGCGTGGCTGGTCTGGTAGTTGCGGTGCTGCTCGAGGATGTTCACGTCCACCGCGCCGATGTGCACGTGCGCGTCCATGAGGCCCGGCATGACCGTGCGGCCGGCGCAGTCGATGACCTCGGTGACCGATGCCGGGAGCGGCTTCGAGGACGGGGTGATGTCGACGATGCGCTCCCCGTCGGAGACGACTGTCATGTCGTCCGCAGGGTCGGCGCCCGTGCAGTCCAGCAGGGTCGCATGGGTCAGGGCCAGAACGGACAAGACAAACCTCCGGTCGTGCCGCCCGTGGGCGGCGGTGCGGTGCGGTGCAGTGCATTGCATTGCGGAACCCGGCGGATCATGTGGTCCGCCGGGCGCAGCTCGTTGGGGACTAGCGCCAAGGCACGGGGCTAGAGGGCTGGGGTGCTTTCCGGACCGGTGTGCACGTCGAACGCGTCGGCGATGAGCGCATCGATCGCCGACTCGTCCCGGGCGGGGACCACGCGGTCGACCCGGCCCACGCGGAGAAGGCACAGGTGGTCGGCCACAGCGGCGGCTCGCGGAACCGACTGCTCGACCAGCAGCACCCCCATGCCACGGGAACGCAGCCGGGCGATGTAGCCGTAGATCTCGTCGATCACCACCGGCGCCAGACCGAGAGCGGGCTCGTCCAGCAGCAGGTAGGCCGGATCACGCAGCAGCGCCCGGCCGAGGGCGACCATCTGCTGCTGCCCTCCGGACAGGAGCGAGACCTTCTGGTCGAGCCGGTCGGCGAGCACGGGAAAGAGTTCGAGCACCTCGGGGAGCCGCTCGCGCTGCTCACTGGAGGCACCGACGAGCAGGTTCTCGGCCACCGACAGCTGCGCCAGCAGGCCCCGCCCCTCGTGGACCACGGCGATGCCGTGGTCGCGTACGCGACGGTGGGTGGGCTCGTCGGAGATGTCGTGGTCCTCCACGCTGATTCGCCCGCCGGTCCGGACCTGGCCGAGCAGCGCCCGCAACGTGGTGGTCTTGCCGGCGCCGTTGGTGCCGACGAGGGCGACAGTTTCGCCGCGGGCCACCTGCAGGTCGACCCCGAACAGCGCTTGGGTGCGCCCGTACCAGGCGGTGACGGCCTCAAGCCGGAGCATCGAGAATCCTTCCGAAGTAGGCCTGCTGGACCCGTGGATCGCCGAAGACCTCTGCCGGGGTGCCGGAGCACACGAGAGCGCCGGAGGCGAGCGCGATCACGTGCGAGCACAGGGACTTGACCAGATCGACGTCGTGTTCGACGACGACGAGGGTGGAGGGGTGGTCGCGGTGCACGCGAACCAGCACGGAGGCCAGATCGCGGCGGCCCGAGCGGTCGAGCCCGGCGGCCGGCTCGTCGAGCAGGATCACGCTCGGCTCGGAGACCAGGACCCGGGCAACCTCGACCAGGCGACGGCTGGCGAAGGGCAGCTCGTCCACACGCCGTTCGGCATCGGCGCCCAGCCCGAGCAGGTCGAGGACCGCCATGGCCGCCGCGAGGTCCCGGCGGCGGGCTCGCCATTGCCGCGGCAGGGCGAACAGCTGGCTGACGGGGTCGGGCTGCGGCAAGCGCTGGGTGCCGACGAGCACGTTGGTCAGGACCGACTCGCGCTCCATGAGCCGCACCGTCTGGAAGCCACGAACCAGCCCCGCGCGCACCCGCTGAGCCGTGCTCGCCGTGCCGAGGTCCCGCTCACCGAGGGTGATGGTGCCCTCGGTGAGCGGCGTGAAGCCGGAGATGGCGTTGAGCAGCGTCGACTTTCCGGCCCCGTTGGGCCCGATCACCCCGACGATCTCACCGCCCGGCAGGGCGGTGGTCAGGTCCTTGATCGCGTAGAAGCCGCCGTAGCGCACGCTCAGTCCGGTGACGGCGATCGTCGGCGGCGCCGCGTCGTCCGCGCCCGGCCGCTCGGCGGGGGTGAGGGTGGCGGTCATGCAGCTACCTCCGTCGCGGTGACCCTCCGCCGCTGCGCCCGCGTGAGCAGACGGCGAGCGAGGCCGACCATCCCGTCGGGGATCAGCAGGGCGACGACCGCGAGGATCGCGCCGCCGATCAGCGGGTACAGGTTCGGCTGGCCCATGAGGGTGAACAACTGCGGCATGAAGACGACGTAGGCCGCCCCCAGCCACGCCCCGACCACACTCCCGGCGCCCCCGAGGATGACGGCGACGAAGAGGTAGACCGAGGCGAACAGGTTGAAGTCGGCCGGCGAGATGAAGCCCGCCACCACTGAGTACAGCCACCCGGCGAAGCCGGCGAAGACCGCCGACAGCAGGAACGCGATGATCTTCGTGCGGGCGATCGCGACACCGACCGAGCGGGCCGCGGTCTCGCTGTCCCGGACCAGGAGCATGCGCCGGCCCAGCTGGGTGCGCCCCAGATGGACCGCGAGGAGGGTGGCCAGGGCTGCCGGCACGAGCGCGATCAGGTACGCGTACAGAGGAACGCTGCTGTCCAGACTGCCGATCACGACCGGCGCCACGGCCGCGCCCTGGGTTCCGCCGGTGAGACCGGTCGTGTTGGTCAGCAGCCAGGCGAACAACTCTCCGACGGCGAGGGTCACCAGGGCCAGGCGGAGTCCGGACAGCCGCAGCGTGGGCACCGCAACGATCGCGCCGGTCACCAGCGCAACCACGAGGACGGCACCCAACTGGGCCGGCACGCCGTACCCATGCTGGGACAGCACGTATCCGGTGTAGGCGCCCACGCCCATGAAGGACGCATGCGCCAGTGACAGCTGCCCCGTGCGCCCATAGAGGATCTCCAGGCCGAGGGTGGCGATGCCGAAGGCGAGGACCTGCGCGGCCACGAACAACCAGTAGCCACTGAAGATCAGGGGCGGCGCAGCGACCAGGACGACGATCACCGCCGTCCGCACTGCCACGGACCGGGTGCTCTTCCGCGGGCGCGCCGGCGCTGCCTGCCCGGGTGCGGCGGTCATCCGGTCCGACACTCCGGCGCTCATGCCCGCACCTCGTTCCGCTCGTTGACGAACCGCTTCGGCATGAGGGCCAGGGCGATGATGATCAGCAGGAAGACAGCCGGGGTGCCCGCGTTGGCTCCGAACAGGAAGACGACACAGGACTCGTAGACCCCGAGCAGGACGGCGACGATCAGGGGCGGCCAGAAGCGGTCGAGGCCGCCGATCATCCCGGCGATGAACGCCTTGATCAGCACAGGCGTCATGTAGAACGCATCCACGGCCAGCCGGCTGGCGACGAGGATGCCGGCGACGGCGGCCAACAGGCCGGCCACGGCCCACGTCCCGGTGCGCAACCGGCGCACGTTGACGCCTGCCGACTCGGCGATCGTGGCGTCCTCGGCGCTGGCCCGCAACGAGGTACCCAGTGTCGTGCGCGTGAGCAGCAACCGGGCGACACACACGACCGCGACGGTCAGGCCGATGACGAGGCCGTCGTTGACGCTGACGACCACGCCTCCGACCTGCCGATGCGTATCGGCGCCCAGCGACAGGAACGTGTGGCTGTTGGCGTCGACGATCTGCTGCATCACCGCGGTCAGCAGCAGGAAGATGCCCAGGGTGACGACGAGGTCGAGACCCGGCCGGCCTTCCGGGATGCGGCGGATCGCGGCGAAGTCGATGACGCTGTTGACCAGGACGGCCAGCACGACGCCGATCAGCAGGGCCAACCAGACCGGAAGGCCGAGGACGCTGTAGCCGAACCACCCGCCGAGGGTGGCGACCATGCCGACCTGCCCGTAGGCGAAGTTCATCGACTTGCTGACCTGGAAGACGATGAGCACACCCAGCAGGACCACGGCGTACAGGCACCCGGTGACCAGTCCGCTGAAGATGACCTGCAGGAGGTCGTTCCCGTTCGACGCACCTTGCACGGGGGGGCTCCCTTCGGAGGAGGGGGCCGGCCGTGGCGCGCTGCACGCGCCACGGCCGGCGGACCGGTATTACTGGCCCAGGGACCGGGTCTCTTCGAGCACGGTCAGGCGATCGCCCTTGATCTGGCCGATGCCCACCGCATCGACGCCGGAGCGGTCCTCCTTGCCCCAGGTGACCGGCGGCAGGATGCCGGTATCGAAGCCGGAGATGCCCTCGAGAGCCTCGACCAGGCAGGGCCGGGACAGACCCTTGGCCTGCTTGAGTCCTTCGGCGGTCAACTGCGCCTGGACCCAGCCGAGCTCGTTGAACTTCGTGGGCGCATGCCCGGTCTGGGCCGTGAAGTCAGTGACGAACTGGGCCACCTTGGGGTTCTTGCTGTCCAGGGCAGCCGTCTCCAGAGCCACGATCATGTTCTGCGACAGCGCGCCGAACTCCTTGATGTAGGAGTCGTCGCTCATCCCTGCCCAGGCGGCTGTCTTCGGGGTGTAGCCGATCCGCGACATCGCCTGGAGCAGGCCACCGGTGTCGGCGTTGGTCAGGATGAGGAAGACCCACTCGGCGCCGGACTTCTTGAGCTGTGAGGCGATCGGCGTGAAGTCGGTGGTCCCCGGGGTCTCGGGCACGTACGTCAGGTCGACGCCCTTGCCCTGGAATGCCTTCTCCATCCCGGCTTTCGCGTTGTCACCCACGTTGCCCGCGACGCCGACCAGGGCCATCTTCTTGGGCTGCCCCTGCTGCAGGGCGTACTTGGCGAGGATCTCGAATTCGGTGGTGTAGTCCACCGTCGCCATGAAGACGTTCGGGTTGGTCGTGTTGCCCAGCGTGTCGCTGGGGGCATACGGCGCGATCGCCGGCACGTTCTGGCGCTTGAGGTAGGGCACGACGCCGAGGAAGTTGGGGGTTCCCTCTCCGCCGGAGACAGCGAGGATCTTGTCGCTCTCCACGAGCTGACGCATCTGCTTCTGCGCCGTCGAGGGGTCGTAGGCGTCGTCGAGGACGTTCACCTTGACCTGGCGCCCCTGGACGCCCCCATCCTTGTTGAGCTTGGCGTAGAAGGCCTCCTGGCCCTCGCGGGTGCCGATGCCGCCGGCCGCTCCGGAGCCGGTCAACGGCATGGTGGCGCCGAGGAGGATCTGCTTGTCCGTCACCCCCGGACCAGTGGCCTTGGGGTCACAGCTCCCCGACGCACCACTGGCGCTGGAGGAAGTCGCGCCGGCACCGCACGCGGCGGTCACGAGCGCGATGCTGACGGCGCCGGCAGCGAAGATCATCTGCCTGCTACGGCCTGAGGTACGGGGCATTGTGGGTCCCTTCGATGAGGTGATCACGACGGCGGTGCGGTCAGACGGTCAATGCGGTCTCGACATGGCGTGCCAGCTCGACTGCTGCCCGCGCGGCGTCCTCCGTCGAGGACGCCGCGGGCAGTTCCTGCTGGTACTCGCCTGTGAGTGGCGCGAAGTGAAGGCACTCCAGGGACGCGATCTCGGCGGCCAGCGGGCGGGCCACGGCGTCGACCGGGTTCCGCCAGTGCAGGCCGACGCTTGCCTGCCAGGCGCCGTCGGCGTCCTCGCCACCGAGCAGGCCGACGTGGAGGTCCCAGAAGTTGCATCCCGCGAACCCCAGTGCCACCCAGTCCCAGCCGGCGCCGGCCGCACGGAGGGCTTTCGCCTCGGGCTCCTCGCTCACGGCGGCTTGCCAGCCACGGACCACGGTGATGCTGGAGGTGGCAAGCTCGCGCTGTAGCCAGTCGGCCAGGGCGTTCAGCGCCTGGTGCGGCACGACAAGCTGGTTCACGTGCGTCCTCCTGGGGGCAGACCGACCGGTCGGTGCGAGGAAACCTAACCGACCGGTCGGTCTGCCGCTAGAGTGTCGACAAAAGTTAATGCGGCGCGTCGTCAGGACACGCGTTCGTCATTCAGTGCGGGGTGGACAGGTGAGTCGAGGCGAGGAGACGCGCGAGCGCATCGTGCGGGTGAGCGCAGACCTGTTTGCCCAACGCGGCTACCACGGCACTGGTCTGAGCGAGTTGCTGGCTGCCACCGGATTGGGCAAGGGCGGCTTCTACCACCACATCACCAGCAAGGAAGACCTGCTGCTGGAGATCATGCTGGAGCCGATCAACCGTGCGCTGCGAGTAGCCGCGGCCATCACCGCCTCACCTGAACGACCGGTCACCAAGCTCGCCACTCTGGGTCGCGAACTGGGCAGGTCAATGGGCGATGACCTGTCCGCATGGACTGTGTTCCTCCGTGAGTACAGCTCCCTGAGCGACGCGGACAAGGAGCAGGTGCTCGTCCTGCGCCGGACCTACCTGGACCACTGGCGGACCGTCCTGGCCGAGGGCATCCAGACCGGCGACTTCCGCGACATCGACCTGGCTTTCGTGGAGTCGGTCTTCGGTTTGTTCATCTACACGTTCCTGTGGAGCGAGCCCGGGGCCCCGGGCGACCACCTCACGTCGGTGATCATGGACGTGCTCCTGCGCGGAGTGCAGGCGAACGAGAACCGCAGGACATGAGCGGCGACCGGCTAGCTTCGCCTCGGGATCAAGCCGAGTAGCGGGGCATCGGGCCAGGTGCTCGTAGGCCTCCGGCGGGTGGAAGCGTTCACTCCGAGCGCGACAGTCCGTGGATCGGCAACCGGATGCTGAACGTGCTGCCCTGCCCGGGCCGGGAGGACACGAGCAGCGCCCCACCATGGCCGTCCTGGACGATTGAGCGGGCGACCGCCAATCCCTGTCCCGCTCCCTTGCCGACGACCTTCGTGGTGAAGAACGGATCGAAGATCTTCGGCAGGACGTCATCCGGGATCCCCGGACCCGTATCACCGACGGAGACGATCACCTCCCCGCCGTCCACGGACGTGACCACACTGATCGTCCCCCGCCGGCCGGTCTCCTCGATCGCGTCAGCGGCGTTTACGAGCAGATTCAGGAACGCCCGATTCAGATCAACGGCGTGGAACTGGACCGGGGGCAGATCAGCGAGCTCCACGTGCACGTCGGCGACGGAGTCCAACTGGTTCCGGGCGACGACCAGGGTCGCCCGCAGCGCGTCGTTCAGGTCGCCGTAGACCTGCGCAGCCTCGGAGGGGTCGCTGAAGATCCGCATGGCACGCACGATCGCGTGGACCCGGTCGATCCCTTCCAGGGTCTGGGTGATCGCGCTGGGAATCTCCGCCTGCAGGTAGCCGAACTCGACCTGCTCCTCGGCCTGCCGTGCCCGCTCCTGGAGCTCCGGAGCGGACACGGAGTCCGAGGAGCCCAGCAGCTCCCGGTACTGCAGGACCAGCTGAACGAGGTCATCGCAGCACTCCGCCAGGAACCGCGCGTTGTCGCCCACGAACTGGATCGGTGTGTTGATCTCGTGGGCCAGGCCGGCAGCCAGCCGATCGACCGACTCCAGCCGCGACGCCTGCTGGAACTCCGCGTCGCGCAGTTGCCGGTCGGTGATGTCCCGGGTGTGCGCCTGGAGCTCGACCGTCCCGTCCTCGGACCGAAGCGCCGTCAGCACCGCCTCGGCCCACACCCAGTGGCCGTCCCGGTGGCGCAGCCGCACGGTGAGCTCGACCCGGTCAGGGATGTCGGCGCCCGTGCCGCGGGGCGACAGGGTTGGCAGGTCGTCGGGGTGCACCAGCTCCAGCACGTTCCGACCTACCAGGTCCGCGGGCGCGAGGCCCAGCAGCACGTCGGACGCGGGCGAGACGTAGAGGAACCGACCGTCCAGAGCGTGCCGGCTGATGAGGTCGGCGGACTGCTCGGTGAGCAACCGGTGCAACGCCTCGGACTTCTCCAGCGACCGAGCAGTCGCCTGCCGCTCCGTCACATCGCGCAGGATGAAGTGGAACAGCGGCCGTTCCGCCCAGCTCAGCCGGCCGACGGTCAGCTCCAGCGTGATCTCCTGGCCGTCCTCGCGCCGGACGACCAGCTCCACAGGACCGTGCGGGAAGTGGCGGTCGGGGGCCCCGTGCAGCGCGTCGAACCTGCTCGCGTAGTCGTCGCGGTGCCGTTCGGGCGCGATCAGGTCGACGGCGGCGCGACCGACCGCTTCCTCGCCGGGCCAGCCCAGCAGGGTCACGGCGGCCCTGTTCCAGTCGGTGACGACGCCTTCGTCGTCGACGCCGATCACGGCGTCACCGGCGATGTCCAGGATGCCGGTGAGCTGGGCCACCGCGTCCCGCCGCACGGTGGCGTCGGCGAACGTGACCACCCCCCCGGCGAGTCGCCCGTTCGCATACAGCGGACGGGTGCGGTAGTCGACGAGGAGCGGGGTCCCGTCGACCCGCCACAGCACCTCGTCGCTGACCTCGCAGGCGACGCCGGTGGCCGCGGTCCGGTAGATGGGACAGGCGGCCTTCGCATACCGGCTGCCGTCGGAGTGGCTGTGGTGGACCAACGCGTGTATGTCGGTACCGATGAGCGCCAGGGGGTCGTGGCCGAGCAGCTCGCCGACAGCAGGATTGGCGTAGATGCAGATGCCGGAGGTGTCCACGAGGTAGACGGCCTCGGCCATGCCTTCCACCAGAGCGCGGAAGTGCAGGTCCAGCGGCCCGGAGGATGAGCCCGGCAGCGACTCGTCGATGTCGGCAAAGCGGGAGAGCGGGGACAACGTTCAGTTCCGTTCGGGTAGGCGCACCCGGGCGCATCGCTGCGGTGGAGCACCGGTAGCAGTGGACGCGAGCAGCACCGCGGGGCCCCACCGAGGTGCGCGGTGGCATACGCGGGGGCCACCGGCTTCCCACGCCTGGTTCATGCGCCTCCTCCAGAGGAACCGAACGGGAACTCGCGGGCACCCGTTTCCTGTCCTGTCAGGTTTCGGCAGCCTCCGCCCGGCCTTGAGCCGACCGGTGAGGTCGGGGCATCGATCCCGGAACCGGACCACTCCGGCGCCCAGCGGCCACCCGGCGGCCGGGTGCACGGGCCGCCGATCACGCGGGCAGCGGCACGATGGGCACGGGGCCGTCCTCACCGACAGGAGCGCAGGTGAGCGGCCTCGTCCCGGCCACCGAGCTGAACGCCTTCTCCAACGTGGGATGCAGACCGGCCCGCCAGCTGAAGTCCAGCTCGGTCGGGATGACCAGGGGCAGGTGTTCCGGCGCGGCCGGCCGGGCGAGGAGATATCCGCTCGCCGAGTCCGCCCCCAGAGCGCTGAGCGCGGCCAACTGGGACACGGTCTCGACGCCCTCCGCGATGACATGCGCGTCGATGGCGTGCGAAAGCGTGACGATGCCGGCCAGCAATGCCTCCCCGCGCGGCGTCCCGAGATCGGCCACGAAGGATCGATCGATCTTGATGACGTCGATGGGGAACTCGTTGAGCCGTGCCAGTGAGCTGTAACCGGTGCCGAAGTCGTCGATCGCAATCTGCACCCCGAGCGCGCGCACCCGCTCGAGCACCTCGGTGAGACGGGACCGATCGGCCACTGCGGACTCGGTCACCTCGATCCCGAGCCGATCAGCGGGCAGACCGACGCGCTCCAGATGAGCCGCCAGCAGCTCCGGCCACCCCCGGTCGGCCAGCTGGGCAGGCGACACGTTGATCCACACGCGCAGACCCGGGAGGTGCGCCCAGCGGACGGCCTGCTCGACGGCGCGCGCCAGCACCCACTCCCCGAGCCGGTGGATCAGGCCGCACTCCTCGGCGACGGGGATGAACTCGCCCGGAGAGACGAGGCCGCGGACCGGGTGCCGCCAGCGGACCAGGGCCTCGACGTGCGTGATCCGCTCGAACCTCAGGTCGAAAGCGGGCTGATAGTCGAGGAAGAGCTCGTCCCGGTCCAGAGCGAGCCGCAGATCCAGTTCGGTCTGCACGCGGTTCACCGACTCGAGGTGCATCTGCTCGTCGAACCAGGCAGCCCGCTCCCGGCCGGCATCCTTGGCGCGGTACAGCGCCGCGTCGGCCTCCCGGAGCAGGGTCTCGAGGTTCGCCGTCCCGGTGGCAGAGGCCAGACCGATGCTGGCGGTGACGCGGAGCCGCGCATCCTCGTCCACCGGCTGACGGCTCGCCGCGACGACCTCCTCGGCGAGCCGGCCGGCCTCCTCGGCCGACGCGTCGAACAGCACCATGACGAACTCGTCGCCGCCGAACCGCGCCACGAGATCCCCCGGCCGCGCCACATCGGCCAGGCGGCGGGCGAACACGGTGAGCAACTGATCGCCGGCGACGTGGCCGAGGCTGTCGTTGACCAGCTTGAAGCGATCCAGGTCGATGAACATGACGGTCACGCCCGACGCCGGCCGTGCGGCGAGGACGGACTCGACCTCCTGCACCAGTCCAGAGCGGTTGAGCAGTCCGGTCAGCTCGTCATGGCAGGCCCGGTACGCCAGCGCCCGTTGCGCCTCCTCTGCGGCGGCGCGGGCTCGCCGCTCGGCAGCCAGAAGCCGCTCCCGCTCCTGCTCCTGCTCACGCCTCTCGCCGATGTCCCGGAAGTAGAGGCCCATCCCACCTCTGAAGAGCGGATACGCGCGCACCTCGCACCACAGGTCGGCAGCGGCGTAGTAGTCCTCCAGGGAGGCCTGCTCCCCCGTGCGCATGACGCTCCGGTAGACCTGCTCGAACCTCGTGCCCACGAGGGCGGGGAACTTCTCCCAGAGGTCTCCGCCGATCACGTCGTCACGCGAGACGCGCAGCCGGTACTCGGTTTGGGCGTTGAGGTGGGTGACCTTCCAGTCGGCGTCGACGCCCACGTACATGTCGCTGAAGGACTCGAGGCTGTCGATGACGTCGGCCGCGGCCCGGGGCGTCTTCACCGTCCGGACACCCACGGTCTCCGTCGGCGTCGTGTCGCGGAAGCTGATGTACGCCCCGGCGGACTCGTCGTCGCGGACGGCGGCGGTGGTCACGTGGGCGGAGAAGGTGGAGCCGTCCCTCCGCCGCAGCCGGAGCACCCCGCGGAACACCCCCTCCCGTTCGCGCGTGTCCAGGGCCGCCCGCCATCGGACATCACGGGGGTCCACAACCACGTCCGGGTCCAGATCGAGAAGTTCCGCCTCGGTCCAGCCGAGCAGCTCACCTGCACGCGGATTCGCCCTCAGCACCTGCCCGTCCGCCGAGACGACGAGCACCCCGTCGGACGCGTGCCCGAACAGCGACTCGCAGATGCTGCGCGCCATCGGGCGTACCGGTTTCCCAACCATGCACGGCTCATCGGCTCGGACGACTTACGACTAAATCCTGTTCCGCAAGAAGGGTGAATCGCCGCCCGGCATGCGGTTTCCCCGCCGAGCACCGCACGAGCAGGCAGCTCGGTCGCACCTATCCCACGTGCGGGTGAACCTCGCCCGCCGGCTGCCGCCAGGGATTCAGACGGATCCGTTCCGTGCCGATCTGATCGCCACAGCCCCCGTGGGCTCACGAGAAAGGGAAACCACATGGACACGAAGATGAGGCGACGGGCGTCCACCGCCGGGCTCTCGTTCGGCGTGGCACGAAGCCGTTCTGCCGGCCCCGCGCGCCGCATCATGACGATCGCCACGGCGACCGCGCTCGCCGTAGGGGCGACCGGCACCGTGGCGGCGCAGGCAGCAACGGCGTCGTCCGCCGACAGGGTCGCGGTCATCGTCCGGGAACTCCCCGGGTCGGGCGACGCCGCCGAGCGGGCGGTGTCGGCCGTGGGCGGGACCGTGGAGCGGCCGCTCCACATCATCAACGGGTTCACCGCCTCGGTGCCGGCCGACAGGCTGATCGCGCTGCGGTCGACACCCGGCGTGTTCAAGGTCTCCGAGGACGCCGGGTTGACGCTGGCCGACGCCGACGTCAGCGGGCAGGTCGCCCAGGCGGGGTCGCTCTACACCCTGGCCAACCAGGTGACCGGCGCGGCGGACATGTGGAACGCCGGTGCCACCGGCAAGGGCGTCGACGTCGCCTTGATCGACTCGGGGGTGGTCCCGGTCGAGGGTCTGACGGCCCCCGGCAAGGTCGTCAACGGACCGGACCTGACGCCGGAAACGGGAACGCAGGCCAAGAACCTGGACACCTTCGGGCACGGCACAGCCATGGCGGGGATCATCGCCGGGCGAGACTCCGCGGCCGCGGCGCCGTACGCAGGGAACGCCTCCGACTTCGTCGGGATGGCACCGGACGCCCGCATCGTCAGCATCAAGGTGGCCGACGCCCAGGGCCAGACCGACGTCTCCCAGGCGATCGCCGCGATCGACTGGGTGGTCTCGAACGGCCGGAAGAACGGGCTGAACGTCCGCGTGCTGAACCTCTCCTTCGGCACCGACGGCGTCCAGAGCTACCGGCTCGACCCGTTGGCCTACGCGGCCGAGCAGGCCTGGCACGCCGGGGTGGTCGTCGTGGTCTCCGCGGGTAACCAGGGGAACACCACCGGTCGGCTGGACAACCCGGCCTTCGACCCGTACCTGCTCGCGGTCGGCAGCGACAACGCCAACGGCACGGCCACCACGGCTGACGACGTCGTCTCGTCGTTCTCCAACGGCGGTGACGGCGTCCGGAACCCCGACATCGTCGCCCCGGGAGACCACGTCGTCAGCCTGCGGGATCCGGGGTCCTACCTGGACGCCCAGTACCCGGCCGCCCGCATCGGGGACCGGCTGTTCCGCGGCAGCGGCACCTCGCAGGCCGCCGCCGTGGTCTCCGGGGCCGCGGCCCTGCTGCTCTCGGAGCGCCCGTCCCTGACGCCTGACCAGGTGAAGGCGCTGCTGACCAGCACGGCGCAGGCGCTGCCCGGCGCGGCGGCCACGCTGCAGGGCCACGGCCTGATCGACCTGGCCGCCGCCCGCACCGCGCCGACGCCGACCGATGCCACCCAGAACTGGCCGCGGTCGACCGGTCTCGGATCGCTGGAAGCCGCCCGTGGCTCGATCCACGTCGTCGCCAACGGCAAGCAGGTCACCGGCGAGTTCGACGTGAACGGTCGGGCCTTCGACGCGGCCAGGGTCGCGGACGGGATCCGGAACCGCACCAACTGGTCGGGGGCCCGCTGGGGCGGGACCGACTGGTCGAGCCTCCGCTGGGGCAGCCTCCGCTGGGGCGGGGTCGACTACTCCAGCCTCCGCTGGGGCGGGGTCGACTACTCCAGCCTCCGCTGGGGCGGGGTCGACTACTCCAGCCTCCGCTGGGGCAGCCTCCGCTGGGGCAGC
>JAODNN010000140.1 GCA_025465355.1 Blastococcus sp.
TGACGCTCCTCTTGTGTCAAGCGGTGCTGAGCGCCGCCGGGAGGACCAATCTCAGGTGTCTGGCTGAGGCCGGTGTGGGGTTGAGGTGGTGGTAGATCTCGCGGGCGACGTAGCGCTTGAGGCAGCGCATGATGTCGCGCTTGCTCATGCCTTCGGCTGTGCGCCGCGTGACGTAGGCGCGGGTCGGTGGATGGGTCTTCATCCGGACCAGGACGATCCGCCAGAGGGCGCTGTTGGCCTGTCGATCACCGCCGCGGTTGAGCCGGTGCCGGTGGGTGTTGCCGGAGGAGGCTTGCACTGGGGAGGCGCCGCAGAGGGCGGCGAAGGACTGCTCGGTGAGGAGTCGTTCGGGGTTGTCCCCGGCGGCGACCAGCAGGGCGCCGGCGGTGTCGGGGCCGACTCCGTGCGCGGCCAGCAGGCCGGGGTGCGCGGCGGTGAGGATCTCTTTCAGGTGGGCGTCGAGGCCGCCGATCTCGTCGTCGAGATGCTGAATCCGGCGGGCCAGCGCGCTCATGGCGTACTTGGCCGCCGCGGTCGGGGTGGTCATCTCCCCGGGCCGGAAGCGGGCGGCGGCCTCGATCAGCTGGGCGTACCGCAGCGGCTTGATGGTGTCGCGCAGCTCGTCGGGAGCGGTGTCGGCCAGTGCCTGCAGCTGCAGCAGGGCCTGGGTGCGCTGCTTGATCGCCGAGCGGCGGGCCACACGCAGCTGGCGGGCCATCTCCACCGGCCCGGTGCCGGTCTTCGGGGTGGTGCGGGCACGGCCGGCGATGACGGCCCGGGCGGCCTCCTCGGCGTCGATGGTGTCGGACTTGCCGCGCCGCCGGCGGGCCTGGCGGTTGGGCCGGTCGACCTCGATCACGGTGACGTCGCGGGCGGTGAGCCAGCGGGCCAGTCCGCCGCCCCAACAGCCGGTGCCCTCCACCCCGACCGCGGCGAGCTGGCCGTAGCCGCGCAGGAACCGCAGCAGCGCCTTGAACCCCGCGGTGGTCGTGGGGAACTCGCGGGTGCCCAGCACCCGGCCCAGCGGGTCGCAGGCCGCGGCGACGTGGATGTGTTTGTGCGTGTCTACCCCGCCGATCACTACGCCGGGCGGCCACTCCGGCCGCTCGAGGTCTTTGTCGATCCGCCGTCGTGCCACCCTGGACATCGCCGCTCCTTCGCTGCAGCCGGTACTGGAGTAAGGGGCGGCACGCACGGCCGGGACGGCGGACAGGACATTGAGTGGGCCTGGTCGCACAAGCTCCTCTGCGGTCACTCCGCCCGACCGGTCGTGCCGAGACGAACACCGGGGCCGGACCAGTCGACCGGTCACCTTCAAGACAACCCCGCAGGGCGTCAGCAAATGTGGGAGTCAGACCGCCCCGGACCCCGGTGCCCGGAACCCGCAGCCGGACCTTGCTGACACCGACTGCGGCAGCACCATTCCATCAATGAGCCCGGTGTCAGGGACGACCCGGTCGGGATGAGGCCGGTCGTTGATCCGGATGGCGTCCACACCTTGCCAGGTGATCGCCCCCGGGCGGAGGTCGTCGACGGCATGGGCCCACCCGTAGGCGGCCACCGCGCCTGCACGCGCTAGGACGTCGCGTTCCAGCAGCGTCCGGCGGCGGGGCCAGTCCGCGGCGACGTGTTCGTCCCACACCTGGTGGAGGACGGCGGCGATCCGTTCCGCGGCTCGTGGCACGTCCGACCAGCCGAGGTCCACACCGTCCGGCGCAGCCTCCCGCAGGTGCCGGGCCACCTGCTCGTCGGAGGTCGCCGCGATCTTGGCGAGCTCCTGCTCGATGGTCGTCGTCATGCCGCCGCGCGGCGGTTGGCACAGAAACTCCGGCAGCAGACCCGTCCGGCCGAGCAGCCCGGCTAGCCCACGCGCCAGGGGATCTCGTCGCAACCGGGACAGCAGCAGCGGTCGCTGCCGGGTGTGCCAGCTCTGGTGGGCGTCGTCGGTCCGCGCCCGCCGCAATGACATGAGGGCGGCGAGCGTCTCCGCCGCGGGGGAGAGGGCGAAGTGAGACCGGGCCAGGGCCTCGCTGCTCAGGCGCAACAGGGTCATCGGGGCGTGCTCCTGGTCGACGGAGTGCAGGGTCAGGCGGATGCCGGGACGTGCCGCAGGTCCCGCACCGAGCGGGCGGTCAGCGGCACCAGGGCCAGTATCGCCAGCGACACGGCGGCCACCATCAGAACTGGTGCATGGCCGAAGGCCAGCGCCAGCGGTCCGGCGACCGCCTGGCCGACGGGCATCCCGACGAACGACCCGAGCTGGTCGTAGGACGACACCCGGGAGAGCACCTCGCGGGGGACGTGCTCCTGCAGCGCGGTGTCCCAGCAGATCGCGGCGACGGCGGAACCCGCTCCTGCCACACAGGCGGCCGCGACGATCCAGCCGACCGGCGCTCCCGTGCCGAGCACGAGCAGTGGGAGCGCCAACAGCGCCGACGCGACCTGCCCGGCGCGCAGCGGGTACCGGACCAGGACCCGGTACATGACGGCACCGGTCACCACCAGGCCCACCGCCCTCCCGCTGAGGACGAGCCCCCATGCCGCCTCGCCGAACGTGGCCCGGGCGATGTC
The DNA here is from genome assembly GCA_025465355.1 of Blastococcus sp. Taxonomy (GTDB): domain Bacteria; phylum Actinomycetota; class Actinomycetes; order Mycobacteriales; family Geodermatophilaceae; genus Blastococcus_B. The sequence continues at coordinate 2,572 of JAODNN010000140.1, forward strand.
GGGTCCCAGCACGCTCCATGCGCCCTGCTGCACCAGGTTGATGAACAAGAAGGCCCCGGTCACCGCCCACACCCAGGTGGTTGACCGGAAGGCGTGCCAGCCGGTCCGGAGGTCCCCGAGCAGCGAGCCGGCCTGCAGCGGCCGCCGTGGCGCCAACCGCAACCGGGTAAGCAGCCCGGCGGCGAGCACATAGCTCAGCGCGTCCAGCGCCAACGCCCAGCCACCGCCCGCCGTGGCCGCGAGTACTCCGGCGACCGTGGGCCCGAGCACCTTGGTGGCGTTGCCAGCCGTGGACAGCAGGGCGTTGGCGCGCTGCAAGTGGGCGGCGTCCACGAGCTCCGGCACGATCCCGCGCAGCGCCGGCATGGTGAAGGCGGTCAGCACACCGTTGAGTCCGGATAGGGCCGCCACGACCGTCATCCCGAGTGAGCCGGTGAGCAGCACCGCGGCCAGCGCGCCCTGCGTGATGCCGGCACCCAGGTGGGAGCCGACCAGGACGGTGCTTCGTGGCAGCCTGTCCGCGACGACGCCGCCAGCCAGCAGGAAGACGATCAGGGCCACGCTGTGTGCGGCCAGCACCAGGCCGAGGTCACCGGCGGTGCCGGAAGCGTCGAGGACGGCGAAGGCGAGCGCCACCGAGCTCAACGAAGTGCCCAGCATGGACACCAGGCGCCCAGCGAAAAACCAGCGGAACGCCGGTCTGCCCAGTGGGGTGTCCAACGGTGTCAGCGGGATGCTCGCTCGGGTCACGGTCGCCGAGCCTGGCTGATGCCGCGGCCGCCTCCCAGCTCTTCGGCCTGGGCCGAAGACCGCGCGTGCTGGTGCGTCTACGTTCCGAACGTCGGGTACGCCTCATCCCGGCGGGCCGCGACGTCAGGCAACTCGGCCAGCACCCAGCCCGTGGCCCGGCGTCCACGCGCACCGTAGCCGGGCAGGCTGAATACAGGACTGCGCCAGGGATCATCCGGGAGGCGTACCGGCTGTTCGTGGCAGGCCAGGGGCGCCGGGTTCAGGACACCCCCCGTCCGGTGACGGGAACGCGGGCGCTTTCCCGCGCTGCACCGGATAGCGGTTCCGGACGCTCTACGCGGGCGGTGCTCCGCCGATCAGCGTCAGCGCCTCCTCGTACCGGCCCCCGAACTCCACCCGGGTCACGTCGGCGAAAGCCCACTTGGTCGGGCGCTTCTCCCACTCGGCCTGCGACGTGATCTCCCGGAGGTGGACCGACCGGCCGGTGAAGCGCACCGGACGCCCGATGAAGCACACGGTCGGGTCGTCCTCCTCGATGTGCAGCGTGACCAACGGCGCTACCTCGGCGGCGGTGCGGATCAGCTCGCCCACGCTGTCCAGGTCCACATCGACGCCCACCGGCGGCCACTCGCCCCGCGCGGCCAGTGCTCGTCCCATGAAGCTGTCCGGTCCTCCGCGCCGCTCGACCTTCGACACGTCACTGAGGCGGAGGGCCGCGTAGCCGTTGAGGTAGATGTTGTGGTCAAGCAGGGCCAGCAGCACCCACGCCTGCCCGATGCCCACGACGAAGCCGTCCAGCTTGTCGCTGCGCCGGATGCTCCGGGAGACCCGGACCAGCGCCTGCTCCTGGGCCGCCTTGTCCAGTTCAGCACGGACATCGCGGCCAGGACGGGTCTTCACCTCGGCCATCCGCCCAGTATGGGCAGCCTGCGCAACCGTTCCTCGCGACTCGCTCACGGCGTCCACCGTGCCGCCGCGTCCCAGCGCCGCACCCGCGACCAGCCGGTCCGCACGGCACCACGTCCGGGGCGACACGCCGGGCGCTGGTTCGCGCTCGCCCGCCCATCTCACCGGCAGGCTCACTCGGCGCGGTCAGGCGTCGCAGGCCCTCGATTTAAGCCGGCGGTGACCGAACCACGCGGATCGCTTGACCGCCGTCCGACCGCACCTGCGGGGTGGATCGCGGAGGCGACGTGAGTGGAGCAGGACGTGTGGGGGCGACCAAGTACGTCATCATGGTGCCGCCGGAGCAGCTGCGCGTGGCCTCGCCAGAGATGTCCTTAGGACGCGCCGTGGAGGCGTTACGTACGCGGCGCCCGGTACTCCGGTTGCAGGAGTGTGCCGGACTACAGGATCACGAGTGCGGCTCGTCCGTCGAGGCGTGATGGCCGATGGTTACCGAGGAGTTGGCTGAGCGCATGCTCGGTCGCTAGTGTCACCGCTCCCTCGGCGGTTGCCCGGTCGCCGAGTTCGGTCACGGCCACTGCCGCCTCGCTGTTGTACCCATGCAGGACTTCGGCGACCGACGGCGTCAGCTGGGGGTTCTGACCTACACCGCCGCCGAGAATCACTAGAGCGGGATCCAGGACGGCGCTGAGTGCAACGGCAAGCTTGCCGATCTCGCGGGCATGCTCCTGAATTACCTGCTCGGCGAACTGGTCACCGGCGCCGGCCCGCTCGAACAGCTGCGGAACGTCGACTGGGGCTGGCGGAGCTTGCGCAGGCCAACTCTCGCGGCAGCGGCGCAGCAACTCGCGGGACCCGAGATGCCGCTCCAGGGCGAACGGCACGGGGGGCACATCGTGGGCCCAGGGGAAGGGCAGCGCCGCGACCTCGCCTGCTCCGCCGAACGAACCACGCAGTAGCCGACCGTTTGCCACGATTCCGACACCGACGCCCACACCGATCTGCAGGAACACGAAGTCCTCGTAACCGCGCGCGGCACCCAGGCTCATCTCGGCGAGAGCGGCACAGTTGACGTTGTTCTCCACGAGCACTGGAGTACCCGGGGCGAAGTGCAGGGCGCCCAGCAGAGCCGACAGGTTGGTGTCGCCGGTCGGCGATGTGAGTACGGCATCGGACTTGAGCTGTGCGGGCACGATGCGCGGAAGCGCGACACCGGCGGCCCGTAGCGGACCATGGGTCGAACTCAGTTTTCGGCGTGCCGCAGCGACTTGCTTCCCGGCGACATCCGTCAGCTGTGTCGGCGCTTCGCGGTTGCCCGCCGTCGTCCCGGCGTCGATGTCCTTCTCGAGCAAGAGGGAGCCGTCCAGCCCTCGCGCGATGAGACGCACATGGGTCGAGCCGATATCCAGGCCGATTAGCCAGCCGGCGCCGCTCGCGACGCCGTAGACCGCCGCAGCTCGCCCGGTCGGACCCTGCTGACTGTGCTTGGAGGCGACCAGCCCTTCGCGCTCGAGTTCGCTGATGGCGAGAGACACGGTGGGCTTGGACAGGCCCAGTTGCCGGCTCAGTTCGGGACGGGTCAGCTCCTGGTTGGCCGCCAAGCTCCCCAGCACCTGCCGAGCCGTGTCGGACAGCAGCGTCGGCTGGGGCATGTCGCGCTCCTTGTCTCTGCCGCACGCGGCTCGGCGGTCGATGCATCCGCGAGCTGGGGTGCGTTGGGGCCAGTCTGCGTGTGGTCCTTGACACATCCTACTTCGTAAGGTTACCTCCCTAAGCAATTCGTAAGGTGATCTGCCTAACCAACCCGAGGGAGAAGGACTCATGCCGACGGCTCAGAAGTGGCTCACGTTCCAGGAGGGCTGCGCCGCCCAGCCGGAGAGTCTTCGCAACGCCGCACAGCGGGTTGACGAGTGGCTCGACGCTGGACACGCCACCGCACTCGCGGGGCAGCGCTTGATCCTGGGCGGGATCGGCGCAAGTTTCGCCTCGCTCGCCACACCCCTCTACGAGCTGCGCGCGGCCGGCGTGGTCGCCTACCGCACGAGCTGCGGCGATCTCCCTCCAAACGGCGCGCAGCTCGGTGACTACTTCGTCGGCGTCTCGCAGAGCGGGCGCAGCCGGGAGACTCTGCAGACCCTTCTGGAGGCTCCGGCCGGCCGCCGTCTGGCCGTCGTGAACGCGTCCGACTCTCCGCTGGGGCACGCGGCCGAGGCGCAACTGACGCTCGGGAACCTGCCGGACAGCCGGATGTCGTCCGTGGGCTTCACCGCTACCGTCCTTGCACTGGGCATGCTGGTGGACCGGCTGACCCGAGGAGAGACCGGGGCGGGCTGGGACCGGCTTGGCGCGGTCAGCGAGCAGGCCGTCGAGCAGGCCGACTCGACGCTGGAGAAGTTCGCCGTAGCCGTCGCGGAGTCCTCCATCGTGGACGTCGTAGCAGACGCGTCGGCGCTCACCGCCGCGGAGCAGAGCGCCCTGTTGTTCCGCGAGGGCCCGTTCGTGCCGTCGATGGCCATGGACACCCGCTCGTACCTGCACGGACCCATGGACTGCGCGGGTCCGACCTCCCACGTGATCTTCGGCCGTGAGCGGGAGGGGCTGCTCGCGGAACAGCTCGCCGAGCGGAACGTTCCGATCCTGCTCGTGACCGACACCGACGTTACGGCTCCGGCCAGCATCATCCGGATCCCGCCGCTCCCGCCGTCTCAGCGCGTCGTCGTGCAGGTCGCACTCATGCAGCGCCTCGTACTGCACGTCGGGAGCGTCCTGGGTCGTGACGTCGACGCCTCCGTGTTCCGCCGCCTGGACACCAAGGTGGACACCGTCAGCGAGGTCGACGCCCGGTGAGGCCGGCCCTGTGACGGACCTGCTGGTGGGGGTTGACGTCGGCGGCACTAAGACCCACGTTCAGGCGCGGTCGATCGACGGCACGATCGTCGAGGACCGCATCGTCGCCACCGATGGCTGGCGCGGGGCATCCGACGTGATCAAGGCCGGGCTCGTGGCGAGTTGGATGGCCGAGGTCACCGCCGGGGCCGTTCCGCTCGCCATCGGTGTGGGCGCCCACGGCTGTGACACCGCGGAGCAGTGCCGCGGGCTCCATGACGCCCTTTCTGATCGCGTGGACGTCCCGTGCGCGGTCGTCAACGACGCGCATCTGCTCGGCGCCGCCGCGGGCGTGGACGAGGCCATCGGGCTCATCGCCGGCACCGGCTCGATCGCCGCCGGCTGGTCGCCCGCCGGTGAGCCGGTGTACGCCGGGGGCTGGGGATGGTTGCTCGGTGACGACGGCGGCGCGGCCGGACTGGTCCGTGAGGCGACCCGCCGCGCCCTCGCCGCCCACGATGACGGCCAGGAGGACGAGATCCTCAGTGACTGCCTGCTCCGCTCCGCGGCCGTGGCATCCCTCGGCCAGCTTTCGATGAGCATGATGACCGGCCCGGGCGGTGCCTGGGCCCGGCACTGCCCCGCGGTGTTCGAGGCCGCGGAACTGGGCTCCCGCATCGCCACTGACGTCATCGACGACGGCGGGGCGGCTCTGGCCTACCTGGTGGCAAACGTCCGGCGGCGGGGGGCGGTGGGCACGGTGGTCGTCGCCGGGGGCGGCGTCATCGTCAACCAGCCGCGCCTGGCCTCCGCCGTCGCTGCCGCACTCACCGCCTCCCTACCGGAGGCGACCCTTCAGGTTCTGACCGACCCGCCGGTCCAGGGCGCTGTTGCGCTCGCCCGCCGCGCCCTCACCGGCAGCGATGCCCTGCATCGCAGCCCAGCCCGCTGACCTTCTCCGCATCAGCCGTCTCGACAATGACACCGATAGGAGCACGACGATGAAGTCGAACATGTGCACCAAGGGCATCCTGGCCGCCGGGACAGCCCTCCTGCTCACCACAGCCCTAGGCGCCTGTGGCAGCTCCTCGGACGCCACGACCGCAACCTCGGGGTCGAACGGCGCCGGGGCATCCACGGGGCTCAACCCCCTCACCGGGGTTCCCGCACCGGCGAAGGACGCAACGCTCGCTGGTCAGGTGCCCGCGACGTTCAAGCAGAAGGGCGCCCTCGTGGTGGGCACGGACGCCACACTCGCCCCGAAGGAGTTCATGGGGGCGGACAACAAGACCATCCAGGGCCTCGACATCGACCTCACCTACGCGGTCGGCGACGTCCTCGGCCTGAAGATGAACTTCACCAACGCGGCATTCGACACCCTCATCCCGGGTGTGCAGAACGGCCGTTTCGACCTGGTGAACTCGTCCGCGGCCCCCACCCCGGTCCGCGAGAAGGTCGTGGACATGGTCACGACCGACTACTCCGGTGAACAGTTGCTGGTCCAGAAGGTCAAGGCGGACTCCATCAAATCCCTCGATGACCTGTGCGGTCACCCGGTCGGCGTCCAGCGTGGCTCTCTGGAGGCAGAAGACCTTCAGACCCAGACCACCAAGTGCACCGGTGCTGGCAAGAAAGCGATCGCCATCTCGGCGTTCCCGGACGCCACCTCGGTCAACCTGGCGCTCAACAGCAACCGGGTGGACGCGGTCTTCATGGACGTGCCGGTGTCCGCGTACCAGGCGAAGCAGTCCAACGGTGCCCTGACGACCACCGGGCCGATCGTCCGGGCCGGCCTGGAGTCGATGTTCACCAAGAAGGGCAACGGACTCGCTCAGCCCCTCGTCGGCGCGATGAACAAGCTGATCGAGGACGGGACCTACCAGAAGATCTTCGCCAAGTGGGGCCTCGCCCAGAGCGTCCTGAAGCGGTCGGTGATCAACCCGCGTACCGAGCAGGGCTGAGCCTTGATCGCCGACCAGCAGGAGACGATCCGCACCGCGGACGTTCCCGAGGTCAAAGCCGAGCCCGTGCGCCATCCGGGCAATTGGATCGGCGCCGTCGTCGTGCTGGTGCTCGGGGCAATGTTCGTGCACACGCTGGTGGTAAATCCGAACTTCCACTGGAAGGTCGTCGGTGGCTACTTCCTGTCCGGAGAGATCCTGGGTGGTCTGCTGCGGACGCTGGAACTCACCGCTTTGGCCATGGTGATCGGAATATGCCTGGGCACGGTGCTGGCGGTGATGCGCGCCTCGGACAACCTCATCATGTCCGCGGCCGCGGCCCTGTACGTCTGGTTCTTCCGCGGTACGCCGCTGCTGGTACAGCTGATCTTCTGGTTCAACATCTCCTCGCTGTATCCGCGACTTTCACTCGGCGTGCCGTTCGGCCCCATCGTGGTCTCCGGCAGCAGCAACGTGCTGATCTCGGCCTTCACCGCGGCGCTGCTCGGCCTCGGGCTCAACCAGGCCGCTTACACCGCCGAGATCGTCCGTGCCGGGATCCTCAGCGTGCCGGTGGGGCAGCTGGATGCGGCGGCGTCTCTGGGCATGAGCAACCTCATGACCATGCGGCGCGTCGTGCTGCCGCAGGCCATGCGGGTCATCATTCCGCCGCTCGGCAACGAGACCATCGGAATGCTGAAGACGACGTCGATCGTCAGCGTCCTGGCCATGCCAGAGCTGCTCTACAGCGCTCAACTGGTGTACGCCCGGACGTACCAGACGATGCCGCTGCTCATCGTCGCGAGCCTGTGGTACCTGCTGGTGACCACGGTCCTCACCAGCGTTCAGCTGCGGATCGAGCGGCATTTCGCGCGGGGAGCCGGTAGTGGACCGGTGGGAACGCTGCACGAGTTCGCCCGGCGGGCTTTCGCCCATCACGCCCGATTCCGCACCCCCGCCCCAGCTGGGGCCGCCATCACCGGAGGTCGCTGATGATCCCCACGTCTGACCGTCCGATGGTCGAGGCCGACCGCGTCTGGAAGAGCTTCGGCAAGACCCAGGTGCTGCGAGGCATCAGTATGCAGGTGGAGGCGGGGGAGGTGGTCTGCCTCCTGGGCCCGTCCGGCTCGGGGAAGACCACCTTCCTCCGGTGTATCAACCATCTCGAGAAGATCTCCGCCGGCCGACTGCTGGTCGACGGCGAGCTGGTCGGCTACCGGGAGCACGGCGGGAAACTCGTCGAACGCAACGCTCGGGAAATCGCCAGTCAGCGCGCTGAGATGGCCATGGTCTTCCAGCAGTACAACCTTTTCCCCCACCGCACGGTGCTGGAGAACGTCATCGAGGCCCCGGTACGCGTGAAGAAGGAACCACGCTCCGAGGCGACTGAGCGCGGGATGTCGATGCTCGCCAGAGTGGGTCTTGCCGACAAGTCATCGTCCTACCCCGGCCAACTCTCCGGCGGCCAGCAACAGCGCGTCGCCATCGCCAGGGCGCTGAACATGCGACCCAAGCTCATGCTCTTCGACGAGCCGACCAGCGCCCTGGACCCTGAGTTGGTCGGTGAGGTCCTCGACGTGATGCGATCCCTCGCCGAGGAGGGCATGACCATGCTCGTCGTCACGCACGAGATCGGCTTCGCCCGCGAAGCCGCTGACCGCGTCGTGCTGATGGACGGCGGAATAGTCCTGGAGTCCGGGCCACCTCAGCAGGTGTTCCTCGACCCGCAGCACGACAGGACCAAGGCTTTCCTGTCCAAGGTGCTCTAGGAGCCTGCTGAATGAGGGACGACGCGCCTGGCGGCAGTCTGGGCTGCAAGCCTTGCAGTCTTTCAGTGGCTGGACGCGGACGACTCGACGGGACGCTGGCTCGCCGGGGTGCAGGTCGTACTCGGCATTGCTCTGGCGATCACCTACCTAGCCTTGGCAAGGCACCCGGATTCCGGCGAAGCGCGCGACTAGTGACAACGGCGTGGCACGTTCGCCGGTTTAACTGACGCCAAGCCCCGCGACGTAGCACTGAAGGCTCTCACGGCGCCCGTAAGGCGGCTTCACGGACGGTGGCGCCGCTTGCGTCCCCGGTGGGTCGAAGGGCGGTCGGCGGTCCAGGCCGTTACGGCAGCGGGTCCGAAGCGCCGGATCTTCCGCATGGGGGTCACTTTTCACCGGTCGCCGATACCCGTTAGGCGATCGCCGCATTACGAGCGGGCGCGACCTGCTCGGGCCAGGCTTCGCTCGACTTCGCAGGGCCTTGCGCAAGGAGGGTGATCACTTGGCTGGGACCAAGCGGCTGCTCCCTGGAACAGGACCCGCCCGACGACGAGGCCGCTCCTGGCGAAGTCCGAAACCGCGAGGACTCCGAGGGTCAGGCCCACGCTGATAGCAGATATGCCACTCCGAGGGCGGCCCCCGTGAGCAGGGTGGCGCTCAATCGCAGACGTCCGTTCCATGCCGCGACACTGCGAGACCATCGCCCCCTCTTCCACACCGTCGTGCTGGCGCTGAATGGGCCCGGCTTCACGGCCTTGGGGAACCTGCTCGGCGTGCTGGGCTCCGTCCTTGGCACCCTGTGGTGAGCGGCCCGCTCGGACCGTATCGGCCGATTCTGTTCTGCACGTCCCTCTGACTGTGCGTAGCCTGATCTTGTCGAGGCGTCACCACGGGCGCCGGGGGGACGGCGGGGGAACGCGTGGCGTGGTGGGCTTGGCTACTGCTGGTTTGGGCAGTGCTGGCGGTCGCTAGTGCTGTCGTCCTGGGCAGGGCGATCCGGATGGCTGACCGGCGCGAGCTCGGCCAGCAGAAGCCCGGAGACGAAGCTGGGAGCGGCGAGCCCGTCCCGAGGCCCTCGCCGGTGAGTGGCGGACTCAGGGACATGCCACGGCAGGGGCGCCGTTAGCGGACCCTAAAGTCCCCTTAGCCCCTGTTGGGGAGCGCCGTTCGGAGCTGAAAATGGTGTGCGGGCATCCGTTGACGCCGTGCGTCCCTGGTTGTGCGAGGCCGTTCTGAAGTCGGGCGCTGGGGGCTGTGCTGTGGGCCGTTCCATGTCGCTTCGAGCACGAGGATCAGATTCGCCGTTCCCTGCAGCTCCCACGGGTGTCCGCCCCGGTGGCTGTTCTCTGGCAGGCGGAGGCGAGGGCGATGCAGGTCGAGACCGACGAGCCCGAGGTGATCGAGCGGGTCGCGGCGCTGGATGTGAGCAAGGCCGAGGTGGTGTGCTGCGCCCGGGTTCCGGGGCCGGCCGGCCGGCGGATGCAGGAGGTCCGGACGGTCTCGACGATGACCGCCGCGCTGCTGGCGCTTGGTGACTGGCTGGCCGCACTCGGGGTGACCCGGGTGGTGATGGAGGCCACCAGCGACTACTGGCGGGCACCGTTTTACCTGCTGGAGGACCGGTTCGAGACCTGGCTGGTCAACGCGCACGACGTCAAGCACCTGCCCGGCCGGCCCAAGACCGACCGGCTGGACGCGGTCTGGCTTGCCAAGGTGGCCGAGCGGCAGATGCTGCGGCCGAGCTTCGTGCCGCCGCCAGCCATTCGGGAACTGCGCGATCTGACCCGCTACCGAGTGGACCTGCTGGCGGTGCGCACCGCGGAGAAGCAGCGGGTGGAGAAGCTCCTCGAGGATGCGCTGATCAAACTCTCGGTGGTGGTCAGCGACCTGTTCGGGGTCTCCGGGCGGGCGATGATGGCCGCGCTGATCGCCGGCGAGCGTGATCCGGCGGTCCTGGCCGCGCTGGCCTGCGGGTCGATGCGCGCCAAGACTCCCCGGCTCACCGAGGCGCTGACCGGCCGGTTCACCGAGCATCACGCCTTCCTACTGACCCAGATGCTCGGACGGGTCGATGCGGCCAACGCCGACATCGCCACCGTCCAGGCCCGCATCGAGGCCCAGATCGGTGAGCTGGCGTCCGCCGTCGTCCGCCTCGATGCCATCCCCGGCGTGGGTCCGGTCGCCGCACAGATGATCCTGGCCGAGATCGGCACCGACATGGGCCGCTTCCCAACCCCGGCGCACCTAGCCTCCTGGGCCCGATTCGCTCCACGAGTCGCTGAATCGGCCGGCCGCCCGAAGGGCAACTCCGGCACCGGACACGGAAACCGCTACCTGGCCCGGGTGGTCGGCGAGGCCGCGGTCAGCGCCGGCCGGACCGACACCTTCCTCGGTGAGCGGTATCGGCGGATCGCCCGCCGGCGCGGCAAGAAGCGTGCCATCGTCGCGGTCGGCCGCTCAATCCTCGTGATCATCTGGGCACTGCTCTCCGACACCGACGCCCAGTTCGTCGACCTCGGCTCGGACTACTACACCCGCCGCATCAACCCCGAGCGCAAGATCCGCAACCACGTCCGCGAACTGAACGCTCTCGGCTACACCGTCACCCTCAACCCGGCCGCCTGAGCCCGGGCAACGGGGATTTTCGGATCAGG
>JAODNN010000012.1 GCA_025465355.1 Blastococcus sp.
GGTTCGCGGTCACGCGATGAGCTGGTCGGGGCGGTTCGCGGTCACGCGATGAGCTGGTCGGGGCGGTTCGCGGTCACGCGATGAGCTGGTCGGGGCGGTTCGCGGTCACGCGATGAGCTGGTCGATCGCCTTGTAGATCCGCTGCTCGGAGACCGGACGTGGCGTCCCGAGCACCTGGGCGAACACACCCACCCGCAGTTCCTCGATCATCCACCGGATCCGGGTGACCGGATCGTCCGGCGCGCCGGTGTCGGGCACCTGGGCACGGAGCTGCTCGTACTCGGCGGTCACCGCTGCCACCTGCCGCATGGCCAGCTCGTCGCGCACGGCGTTGACCGGCAGCTTGTCCAGCCGGTGCGCCATCGCCGCCAGGTAACGGACGACGTCCGGCAGCCGGCGCCGGCCGGTCGTGGCCACGAAGCCGCGGTGCAGCAGCCCGCCCATCTGCCGCCGCAGGTCGGCGATCACCGCCTCCGGCACCCGGCGCCCGGGCGCCGCGCCGATGGCCACAGCCACCTCGCGCGCCTGGGTGAGGACTGCTTCCACCCGGCCCACGATGTCGTGGGTCAGGCGGGGCAGATCCGTCTTCGCCGTCGCCACGAGTGCCGCGAACGCCGCCTCGTCGCGCGGCGGCCCCCCGGCCCCGGCGATCAGCTCGGTGGACGCCGCGTCGACGCAGTCGTCGACCAGTGCCGGGATCTCACCGTCCGGGTTGAACTGCAGGGCGAGGCGGGTCCGCGGCGAGAGGCCCTTGACCACCTGCCGCGCCGGCGAGCCGGCGACCAGGACGAGCAGCCGGCGGGCACCGCGCCAGCTCAGCCGGGCGGCCTCCGCCTGGGTCGGGACGACACGGACACCGACGGTGTCGCCCTCGTCCACCAGCGCCGGGTACGCCGTCACGACGTGGGCACCGCGCTGCACGTCGACGGTGAGCGGCAGTGTGCCGAAGTCCCAGGACGTGAGACCGGTGCGCTGGACGTCCGAGGCTGCCCGGGCCAGGCTGGCCCGGGCCTTCGGGGCGACCTGCGCCTTCAGGGCGACGAGGTCCTTCCCGGTGGCGAGCGTGCGGTGCTGGTCGTCGAGCACCCGGAAGGTCGCCCGGAGATGAGCGGGAACCTGCTCCGGCGCCCACGCATCGGGCGGCACGGTCACGGCGGTGGCCCGCCGGAGCTCGCGCTCGAGGGCGGGTAGCAGCGGCTCGCCCGGGTCGATGTGCGGCAGCACCTCACGGACGCGGTCCGGGATCGGTACCAGGCCGCGGCGCACCTGCTTGGGCAGGCTGCGCAACAGCGCCGTCACCAGCTCCTCGCGCAGTCCCGGAACGGTGAAGGCCAGCGACTCCCCCGACGTCCGCTGCGCCCCGCCCTCCACCAGGCCGTCCAGGACGGCGAGCGGGACGTCGACGGTGACGCCGTCCTCCGCCGAGCCGGGCGCGAAGGCGTACGACAACGGCAGCGTGAGGCCCTGGGTGAGGTGCACCTCGTCGGGATAGTCCTCGACCCGCACCTGGCCGGCCGCGGCCGCGTTGGTGAGCATCTCCGGCGTGAAGGTCAGCAGGTCCGGGTGCTCCCGCCGGGCGGTCTTCCACCAGCGGTCGAAATGCCGGGTGGACACGACGTCGGCCGGGATCCGGGCGTCGTAGAGCTCGAACAGCGTCTCCTCGTCGACGCGGATGTCCCGCCGCCGCGCCCGCTCCTCGAGCTCGGCGACCCGCTCGATCGCGCGCTGGTTGTCGGTCCAGAAGCGGTGGTGCGTCGTCCACTCCCCCTCGACGAGGGCGTGCCGGATGAACAGCTCCCGGGAGACGACGGGGTCGATGGACCCGTACTGCACCCGCCGGCCGACGACGAGCGGCAGGCCGTACAGCAGCACCCGCTCGGTCGCGACGACGGAACCCCGCTTGGCGTCCCAGCGGGGCTCGGAGTACTGACGGGTGACCAGGTGAACGGCCAGCCGCTCGACCTCCTCGGGGTCGATCCGGGCCACGGTGCGGGCGAACAGCCGGCTGGTCTCGACCAGCTCCGCGGCCACCACCCAGCGCGGCGGCTTCCTCGCCAGCGGGGTGCCGGGCGCGATCACGAAGCGGGTGTTGCGCACGCCCTGGTATTCGCGGCCGGGCCGGCCCGGTTGACCGTTCCGGTCTCTGACCGGCTCCTGCTGGAGCCCGACATGCGAGAGCAGGCCAGCGAGCAGGCTGGCGGTGATCCCGCGCTCGTCCGGCTCGGCGGCCGGCTCACCGAGGCGCATGCCGAGCCGACGGGCGGTGCCACGCAGCTGGCCGTGCAGGTCCTGCCATTCGCGGATCCGCAGGTAGTGCAGGAACTCGCGCTTGACGGTGCGGCGGAACTGGTTGCCGCTGAGCGCCTCCTGCTGCTCGCCCAGGTAACGCCAGAGGTTGAGCAGCGCCAGGAAGTCGGAGTTCTCGTCGGCGAAGCGGGCGTGCAGCTGATCGGCCGCCTGCTGGTGCTCGGCCGGCCGTTCCCGCGGGTCCTGGATCGTGAGACCGGCCGCGATGACCAGAACCTCGTCGAGCACGCCTCGGCGGTCGCCCTCGACCACCATGCGCGCCATACGCGGGTCCAGCGGCAGCGCGGCCAGTGCTCGGCCGGTCTCCGTCAGCGTGCCGCCCTTCCCCGCCGCGGAGTCGTCGAGCGCCCCGAGCTCCTCGAGGACGGCGAGGCCATCGGCGACCGCACGGCGCTCCGGTGGGTCGATGAACGGGAAGTCGGCGACGTCCCCCAGGTCGAGGGCGGCCATCTGAAGCAGCACCGAGGCGAGGTTGGTGCGCAGGATCTCCGGGTCGGTGTACTCGGGGCGGCCGAGGAAGTCCTCCTCCGTGTACAGCCGGATCGCGATGCCGTCGGACAGGCGGCCGCAGCGGCCGGACCGCTGCCGCGCCGATGCCTGGCTGATCGGCTCGATCGGCAGCCGCTGCACCTTGGTCCGATGGCTGTAGCGCGAGATCCGGGCGGTGCCCGGGTCGATGACGTAGCGGATGCCGGGCACCGTCAGCGACGTCTCGGCGACGTTGGTCGCCAGCACGATCCGGCGTCCGGTGTGCGGCGTGAACACCCGGTGCTGCTCGGCGGCCGAGAGCCGGGAGTAGAGCGGCACGATCTCCGTGTTCGGCAACGCCCGCTCGGCCAGCGCGTCCTGGGTGTCGCGGATCTCCCGCTCACCGGCGAGGAAGACCAGGACGTCCCCCGGGCCCTCGGCGGTCAGCTCGTCGACGGCGTCGACGATCGCACTGACCTGGTCGCGGTCAGGGTCGGCGGCCGGAGAGCCCTCCGGTGCGTCCGGGTCGACGACCGGCCGGTAGCGGACCTCCACCGGGTACGTGCGGCCGCTGACCTCGATGACCGGGGCGCCGCTGAAGTGGGCGGCCAGGCGGTGGACGTCGATCGTCGCGGAGGTGATGACCAGCTTGAGGTCGGGGCGCTTCGGCAGCAGCCGGGCGAGGTAGCCCAGCAGGAAGTCGATGTTGAGGCTTCGCTCGTGGGCCTCGTCGAGGATGATCGTGTCGTACTGCCAGAGCATCCGGTCGTGCGCGATCTCGGCGAGCAGCACGCCGTCGGTCATGAGCTTGACCGCGGTGGTGTCGCTCACGTGATCGGTGAAGCGCATCTTGAAGCCGACGACCTCACCCAGTGGGCTGTCGAGCTCCTCGGCGATCCGCTCCGCCACGCTCCGGGCCGCGATCCGCCGCGGCTGGGTGTGCCCGATCCGCCCACGGATACCCCGCCCGAGCTCGAGGGCGATCTTCGGCAGCTGTGTCGTCTTGCCCGAGCCGGTCTCACCGGCGACGACCACGACCTGGTGGTCGCGCAGCGCGGCCGCGATGTCGTCGCGCCGCTGACTGACCGGCAGCTCGTCGGGATAGTCGAGGGCAGGCACGGCCGCGCGGCGGCGGGCGATCCGCGCCTCGGCGGCGGCGATGTCGGCGGCGATCCGCTCGCGCTGCCGGCCGCGCGCCTCCGGATCGCGGGTGCGGCGGAGACCCTCGAGCCGACGGCTCAGCCGGTGCTCGTCCGCGAGGGTGAGCGCGGACAGCCGCCCGCGGAGGTCCCCGGCCTGGGGGTTCTGGTGCGGAGCACTCACGGGCGGGCTCGGGTTCCTCTCAGCACGCTGGGTATCGGTCGGGCACTCCAGGATCGCATCGGCGGCTGCCGGTCCACCTGGGCGGGAGTTGCTTGGATCACATTGCGTGTAGCCTGCAAGTGATTGCTTGTACCGCACAACGGGTTGTAGCGTGCAATTTCTTCCCGACCTCGTCTTCCCCGGAGCAGCCGTGACCACTTTCGACACCCAGGCCGGGTCGGCCGGGCCTGTCAGCCGGCACTCGGAGCTTCACGCACTGTCCGAGCAGCTGCCCCGCTTCGGGCGGCTCATCCACGCGTTCAAGGCCCAGCAGGCCGCCGCGAACCGCGACCGCGCCGCCCTCGTGCTGCTCTATCCGCTCGTCCGGATGGGGCCCCTTCGGCAGGGGGCGCTCGCCGAGCTCGTGCACGCCGATCCCTCGACCGTCAGCCGGCACGTCGCCCTGCTCGTCGAGCGCGGGCTGGTCACGCGGGTCGCCGACGAATCCGATGGGCGGGCCAGCCGGCTGGTCGTCACCGACGCCGGGCGGGCCACCCTGGAGCAGCTCCGCGCCGAACGCGAGGCCCACCTGGCTCATGCGACGACCGGCTGGAGCCACGCCGACCTGCAGACCTTCACCACCCTGCTCGGTCGTTTCCTCGACGACCTCTCTGCCGCCCTGCCCGTCGACACGGGCTGTCCGTCCACCGCCGTCCCGGAAGAGAAGTGATGACCCAGACCACCCGCGCGAGCGCGGCCGACCGCAGGGACGCCCGAGCGGCGGCCGCCGCCCCGGACGCCAGCGGCGTCTTCACGCACCGCCAGATCGTCACGATCCTGGGCGGGCTGATGCTCGGCATGTTCCTCGCCGCGCTGGACCAGACCGTGGTCTCTACGGCGATCCGCACGATCGCCGATGACCTCCACGGCTACGACCTGCAGGCCTGGGCGACGACGGCGTTCCTGATCACGTCGACGATCTCCACGCCGCTCTACGGCAAGCTGTCGGACCTCTACGGCCGACGCCCGTTCTACCTGTTCGCGATCGGCATCTTCGTCGTCGGTTCGATGCTGTGCGGGCTCGCCGACTCGATGTACCAGCTCGCGGCGTTCCGGGCCCTGCAGGGCATCGGCGCCGGTGGGCTCATGTCGCTGGCGCTGGCGATCATCGGTGACATCGTGCCGCCGCGGGAGCGGTCCCGGTACCAGGGCTTCTTCATGGCGGTCTTCGGTACCTCGAGCGTGCTCGGCCCGGTCATCGGCGGCTTCTTCGCCGGCCAGAGCTCACTCCTGGGGATCACCGGCTGGCGCTGGATCTTCTACATCAACGTCCCGCTGGGCGTGGCGGCCTTCCTCGTGGTCATGCGGGTGCTGCACCTGCCGCACACCCGCCGCGAGCACCGCATCGACTGGCCGGGTGCCCTGGCGCTGATCGTCTGCCTGGTGCCCCTGCTGATCGTCGCCGAGCAGGGCCGCACGTGGGGCTGGGGCTCCGGCCGCGCCCTGCTCTGCTACGTCATCGGCGCCGTCGGCCTGCTGCTCTTCATCCTGGCCGAGCGCGCGTACAAGGACGACGCGCTGCTGCCCCTGCGGCTGTTCAGCAACCGCAGCTTTGCCATCGGCAGCATCAGCAGCATCGTCCTGGGCGCCGGCATGTTCGGCGGCATCCTGCTGCTGCCGCAGTACCTGCAGATCGTGCACGGCTCCAGCCCGACGGTGGCCGGCCTGCAGATGATCCCGCTGGTGGGCGGGATCATGACCGGGGCGATGAGCTCCGGCATCGCGATCAGCAAGACCGGCAGGTACAAGGTCTTCCCGCTGGTGGGGACGGTGTTCATCGTCGCGGCGCTGGTGGCGATGTCGCTGGTCATCGGGGCCGACACGTCCGTGTGGACGCTCGTGCCCTTCATGGTCCTGCTGGGGCTCGGGCTGGGCTTCAACTTCCAGCCGGTGATCCTCGCCGTGCAGAACGCCGTCCGGCCCAACGAGATGGGCGTCGCCACCTCCTCGGTGACGTTCTTCCGTCAGATGGGCGGCACGATCGGCGTGGCCGCGTTCCTGTCGATCCTGTTCACCCGGCTGCCCACCGACATCGGGAAGGCCGTCCGCGACACCATCGTGGCCAACCCGGCCCTCGCGCCGGTGTTCCAGAAGCTCGGCGGATCCTCCGGCGCACTCTCGGACACCTCGTTCATCCAGAAGCTGCCGTCCGAGGTCGCCCTCCCGTTCAAGGTGGGCTTCTCGAACACCATCGACCTGGTGTTCCTCGTCGCCGCGGCGGTGGTGGCGGTCGGGTTCTTCGTGCTGCTCTTCCTGCCGGAGGTGCCGCTCCGCAACGAGTCGGGCATCCAGGCCCGGCAGTCGGGGGCCGGTGAGATCCGCGGCCGGGGCGACGGCGATCCGGCGGACGAGGCCGCCGAGGCCGCGGGCGTCTCGGCACCGGCGTCCGTGGCACCGGACCAGGCGATGTCGGCAGAGGCGGCAGGGGCAACCGGGCAGGGCGGCGCACACCGCGCCTGACCCGGACAAAGTCGAGGCCGCTCCCCGCAGTGCGGGGAGCGGCCTCGACGTCTTCAGGGCGACGTCGTCCGTGCCTCAGCCGGCCGGCTCGAACACCGCGCGCACGCAGTTGTCGTCCTTCTCCTTGAACTTCCGGTAGCCCTCGGCCGCCTGGTCCAGCGGCATCACATGGGTGGCGAGGTGCTCGGTACGCAGCTCGTCGTTCTCCATGAGACGCAGAATCCGCGGGATGTAGCGCTGCCCGTGCTGCTGGGCCGAGCGGATGGTCAGGCCCTTGTTCATCACTGCCCCGAGCGGGAACTTGTCCACCATGCCGGCGAACACGCCCAGGATGAAGACCCGACCGCCCTTCCGGCAGACGTGGATCGCCTGCCGGACGGCAGCCGGGCGGTCGGTCTCCAGCCGGAGCTGCTGTTTGACCTGGTCGTAGAGGTATTGCGGGCCCGGACTGTGCGCCTCCATGCCGACGGCCTCGATGCAGACGTCCGGTCCCCGTCCGCCGGTCCGCTCACGCAGCTCGGCCTCGACGTCGGTCTGCTCGTAGTTGATCGTCTCCGCGCCGATGTGCCGCTCCACCTGGTCCAGGCGATAGGCGTACCGGTCGATCACCACGACCTGGTCGGCTCCGAGCAGGACCGAGGCGCGGGCGGCCATCTGGCCGACCGCGCCCGCTCCCCACACCGCGACGCAGTCCCCGGGGCCGACCTCGGACAGGTCCGCCCCCATCCAGCCGGTCGGCGCGGAGTCGGAGGCGAACAGCGCGCGCGTGTCGGAGACCCCGTCCGGCACGGCGAACGCGCCGACGTCGGCATAGGGCACCCGGATGTAGTCGGCGTGACTTCCCTGGAACCCGCCCAACGCGTGCGAGTAGCCGTAGCAGCCTCCCGGGGCCTGCCCCCAGACGGGCTCGGTGAGCCCCGGGTTGGGGTTGCCGTTGTCGCAGGCGGAGTACATCTCATGCGTGCAGAACCAGCACTTCCCGCACGAGATGAACGAGCACACGACCACGCGATCGCCCACGCCGTGATTCCGCACGTTGGGCCCGGCCTCCACGACCTCGCCCAGGAACTCGTGTCCGAGGACGTCCCCGGCACGCATGAACGGGATGTAGCCGCCGAGCAGATGCAGGTCGGAGCCGCAGGTGACGGACTGGCGGACCTTCAGGATGACGTCGTGCGAGTTGAGGATCGCCGGGTCGGGCACTCGCTCGACGGCGACCTCGTCGGTCCCTCGCCAGGTCGCGGCCTTCACAGGACTCCTTCCTTCGGCGCCTGTTCGGTGGCCTTCTCCAGAGCGGCACCCTGGGGCGTCGGTTTGCGCTTCCCGTGGGGCACCGGGTCCACCCGCAGCACCTCGCCGACCTCGATGAGTTGCTTGGCCCGTCGCAGCGCGGAGCGCAGCTCGCGAAGGTCCTCCTCGGTGGCCGGGCCGCGGTAGCGCGCGGCCAGCTCCGTCCCCTTGTCCCCCGGTGCGGGGGTCACGCGGATCTCGATCCGGTCGCCCAGCTCGGCCAGCGGCGCCGGCAGGGCGTCCCCGGTGCCGATCTGCTCGGGGGAGCAGAGCACCGTGACGACCCGCCAGCGCTGCACCGACCGATCGGGGCTGTCGGTGGGAGGGCCCCCGCCGGCGCCGGGCACACGGAAGTGCTGCACCCGGTCGACAACGACGCCACCGGCCTCCGCGGCCATGCCTGCCGCGCGGCTCAGCAGTTTCGGTATTGCCATCGCCAGGCCGCCTCAGACGCCGGCCATCTCGGGGTGCAGGACGACCTTCGTCCAGCCCTCGTCGCGGGCGTCGAAATGCTCGTAGCCCTGGGGTGCCTGGTCCAGCGGCAGCTCGTGGCTGACGATCCAGGAGGGCTTGGCCTTCCCGGCGGCCACGAGGTCGCGCAGCAACCGGTTGTACTTCTTCACCGGGCACTGCCCGGTGCCCATCTTCTGACCGCGGAACCAGTGCTCGCCGAAGTCGAAGGCGACGAACCCCTCCTTGTACAGCGGGTCGGGCGAGCCCGGGTCCTGGGGGACGAAGACGCCGACCACGCCGATCTCGCCGGTGAACCGCACCGACTTGACGAGCTTGTTGAGCGTCTCGTTCGGATGCTCGTTCCCCTGCGGGTCGTGCGCCTGGTAACCCACGCACTCACACCCGTTGTCCGCCCCCAGCCCCATCGTCATCTCGGTGACCGCCTCGACCGGGTCGACCTTCGAGTCGTCGATGGCGATGGCGCCGATCTCCTCGGCCTTGCGCAGCCGGTCGGGGTGCCGGTCGACGACCATCACCCGGCTCGCGCCCTTGATGATCGCGGAGTAGGCGGCCATGTTCCCGACCGGCCCTGCACCGTAGATGACCGTCTGGTCCCCGGGCTTCACGTTGGCCATCTCGGTGGCGTGGTAGCCGGTCGGGAAGATGTCGGCGAGCATCACGTAATCGGTCTGCTTCTCCTCGGCGTCCTCACCGAGGCGCAGACAGTTGAAGTCCGCCCAGGGCACCCGCAGGAGCTCGGCCTGGCCGCCGGGCCAGGGGCCCATGTCGGCGAAGCCGTAGGCCGCCCCTGCCCAGTTGGGTACCGGCTGGGCGGTCAGGCAGTAGTTGGTGAGGCCGCGCTCGCAGTTCTTGCAGTGTCCACAGGCGACGTTGAACGGCAGGACGACATACTCGCCCACCTTGACCTTGTCGACGCCCTCGCCGACCTCGATGACCTGGCCCATGTTCTCGTGACCGAACCAGCGGCCGGTCTCGAAGTCCGTGCGCCCCTCGTACATGTGCAGGTCCGACCCGCAGATGTTCGTGGTGGTGATGCGGACCAGGGCGTCGGTGGGGCGTTCGATCCGGGCGTCCGGCACGTCCTTCACGCTGACCTGGCGCGGACCGTCGTAGACAACAGCTTTCATGGGAAATCTCTCCAGATCTGGAGAGCTGCGCTGTCGGGCCATCTGCCGGCCCCCCGGGATGCCGGGACGCAGCTGAACGTCTGCCGATGGCTGGGCAGGCGACTGCCCCCTACCCAGCACCCCCGGGAACCCAACCGCGCCGCTTACTGTGAGTCGACCGGGCGCCCCGCCCGGCGGACCCGTCGTCCCGGAGGCGTTCGTGCCCTCGTCGTTGATCCTGTCCCGCCGCGACCTGGACTTTCTGCTGAACGAGTGGCTGGACGTGGAGTCGCTGACCAAGCGCCCCCGATTCGCCGAGCACTCGCGGGAGACCTTCGACGCCGTCCTGGACCTGGCCGAGCAGATCGCGACCGAGCATTTCGCGCCGCACAACCGGAAGGCCGACGAGCACGAGCCGCGGATGGTCGACGGCAAGGTCGAGCTCATCCCCGAGGTCGGCAAGGCGCTGAAGGTGTTCGCCGACGCCGGACTGATGGCCGGGGAGTTCGACGAGGAGTTCGGCGGCATGCAGCTGCCGCACGTCGTCGGCCAGGCGGTCTTCGCGTGGTTCAAGGCCGCCAACGTGGGCACCTCGGCCTATCCGTTCCTCACGATGGGGAACGCCCGGTTGCTGCTGGCCCACGGCTCTCCCGAGCAGATCGCCACGTACGTGGCGCCCGAGCTCGAGGGCCGCTGGTTCGGGACGATGGCGCTGTCGGAGCCCCAGGCCGGCTCGTCGCTGTCCGACATCACCACCCGGGCCGAGCCCCAGGACGACGGAACGTACCGGCTGACCGGCAACAAGATGTGGATCTCCGGCGGCGACCACGAGCTCACCGAGAACATCGTCCACCTGGTGCTGGCCAAGATCCCGGGTGGCCCGCCCGGCGTGAAAGGCCTCTCGCTGTTCATCGTGCCCAAGTTCCTGGTGAACGCCGACGGCTCTCTCGGCGAGCGCAACGACGTCGTCCTGGCCGGGCTGAACCACAAGATGGGCTACCGCGGGACGACGAACACGCTGCTCAACTTCGGGGAGGGCGTGCACCGACCCGGCGGGCGGGCCGGTGCGGTGGGCTTTCTCGTCGGCGAGGAGCACCGCGGCCTGACCTACATGTTCCACATGATGAACGAGGCGCGGATCGGCGTCGGTCTGGGCGCGACCGTGCTGGGCTACACCGGCTACCTGCACGCGCTGGAGTACGCCCGCACCCGCACCCAGGGCCGCCCCGCGGGCGCCAGGACCACACCATCAACGGGCGTCCCGTCACCACCCGTACCGATCATCGCGCATGCCGACGTGCGGCGGATGCTGCTGGCCGCCAAGTCCTACTCGGAGGGCGGCCTCGCTCTCGGGCTCTACTGCGCGCGTCTGGTCGACGAGGAGCAGACCGCCGAGACCGAGGCCGCCCGTGCCCGCGCGCATCTGCTCCTCGAGATGCTGACGCCGATCGCCAAGGCGTGGCCGTCGCAGTGGGGGCCGGTGGCCGACGACCTGGCGATCCAGGTGCATGGCGGCTACGGCTACACCCGCGACTACCCGGTCGAGCAGTTCTACCGCGACAACCGGCTCAACCCGATCCACGAGGGCACCAACGGCATCCAGGCCCTCGACCTGCTCGGCCGGAAGGTGGTCATGCAGGGCGGGGCGGGCCTCGCGTTGCTGGGGGAGACGATCGCCGCCACGACCAGCCGGGCGGCCGGCACGGAGTGGGCCGGGTTCGCGGCCGACGTCGACGCCGCCGTCGCCCGGCTCGGCGCGGTGACGGCCACGCTCTGGGGCGCCGGCGACCCCGAGGTCACCCTCGCCAACGCCAGCGTCTACCTCGAGGCCGCGGGGCACCTCGTCGTCGGGTGGCTGTGGCTCGAGCAGGCACTGGCCACCGGGGGCTCCCGGAGCGACTTCCACCAGGGCAAGCGGCAGGCGGCGCGGTACTTCTGGCGCTGGGAGCTCCCCCGGGTGCACCACCGCTTCGACCTGCTCGAATCGCTCGACCGAACCGTGCTGGACACGGACCCCCACTGGCTCTGAGGCGAGTTCCGGTCCCCGGACGCGGAAACGCCCCGCCACTCCGGTCGGAGTGGCGGGGCGCCCGATGTCTGGGTCGCGGCTGGGTCAGACGCTGACCGCGGTTCGCGCCTCGCCAGCCTGTCGGCCGCCGGGCACTCGCTGGGCCTGCTGCTCCTGCTCGTAACGCGCGGTGGACTGCGTGCCCATCGCGATGACCAGGGCCGTCAGTACCAGGAACCCCAGCAGGGTCACGGCCGGCCACATCATCATCAGATCTCCCCCATGCTGTCGGATGTCACCGGCCGGGTCAGGGGCCGGCGACACGTCGTCAGGGACGTTGTTCCCCACCTCAACGGCGTCTCAATCGTCAATTCGTGTGCTTCACCTGACAGTGTGTGACTGGCTTCACTCTCATCGGCTGCTTCCGGGGCGCCTCGTGGGCGTCGTGACGATCGGTGCGCCTGCCAGACAGAGGTCCTCGGCCGCCATCCGGATACGGACGCGCCGGGGGAAACTGCATGGAACGTGTTCCTCCGGGGAATCGGGGACCCCATGGCCCGACGCACCGGCTCGTCCAACCGCACCACGGACACCCGCTTCCACTCCAACCGCGCCGTCGACGAGAGAGCGCAGGCCGACCCCGCGCCCGATGACGACAAGGTCAGCGGCACGCGGTCGGACTACGCGCCCACCGGCGCCGACACGAAGCCGACCATCGCCACCACGCTCAAGCGGACGCTGAAGGAGTTCAGCGAGGACAACCTGACCGACTGGGCCGCCGCGCTCACCTACTACGGCGTGCTGGCGATGTTCCCCGCGCTCATCGCGCTGGTCTCCATCATCGGCCTGCTGATCGACCCGAAGACGCTCACCGACACGCTCACGTCCGTGATCCCCGGGGCCGCGGCGAACACGCTGAAGCCGGTCGTCACCCAGATCGCCGGAAACCACAGCGCCGCCGGCTTCGGCCTGGTCCTCGGCCTGGTCGGCGCCGTGTGGTCGGCGTCGGGCTACGTCGGAGCGTTCACCCGGGCGGCCAACGTCGTCTACGAGACGCCCGAGGGACGCAAGATCTGGAAGCTCAAGCCGTTGCAGCTGCTGGTCACGCTCGTCGGCATCCTGTTCGCCGCCGTGATCGTGGCGATGCTCGTGCTGAGCGGCCCGGTGGTGGATGCGGTCGGGCGGGCCGTCGGGTTGGGAGGCACCGCGCTCACGGTCTGGAACATCGTCAAGTGGCCGCTGATGCTCGTCGTCCTGGCGGTGATGATCGCGGTCCTCTACTACTCGACGCCGAACGTCAGGCTGCGCGGCTTCAAGTGGGTCAGCCCCGGCGCGGGCGTGGCGATCCTCGTGGCGGCCGTCGCGTCGGTCCTGTTCGCCTTCTACGCGGGCAACTTCGGCAGCTACAACAAGACCTACGGCGCGCTGGCCGGCGTCGTGGTGTTCCTGGTGTGGTTCTGGCTGATCAACGTGGCGCTGCTCTTCGGCCTCGAGCTCGACGCGGAGCTGGAGCGGACGAAGGAGCTCAAGGAGGGCGTCCCCCGCGCGGAGAAGGAGATCCAGCTCGACGCCCGCGAGGACCCGAAGCCCAAGGAGACCACCTGACGCTCGAGCCATGTCGTTCCGCGACCGCCTCACCGGCGCATCGTCGCGACGTGCCGCCGAGCCCGGCACGGACGCGCTGACCCGTCGATGAAGCACCCGGTCGGTCGTAGGGTCTGGCCCCCACGGGGGCCGGAGCACGACGACAGTCGCGGGAGGCTCGCCATGTTCGCTCAGGTCATCCAGGGCAGGACGTCGGATGCGGAGGCGCTGCGGGCGGCCATCGACCGGTGGGCGCAGGAGTTGGCGCCCGGAGCGGTGGGCTGGCTCGGCAGCACCCTGGGGATCACCGACGACGGCCGGGCCGTCGCCGTGGCCCGCTTCGAATCCGCTGAGGCCGCCGACCGCAACTCGCAGCGACCGGAACAGACCCGGTGGTGGGAGCAGACACAGCCGCTCTTCGACGGGGAGGTGACCTTCGACAACAGCGAGGACGTCACCGTCGAGCTGGTGGGCAACCCGGACCGGGCCGGCTTCGTCCAGGTCATGCAGGGACAAGTGACCGATCCCGCGCGCGCCAAGGAGCTCATGGCGCAGTTCATGCACGAGGACATGTCGGCCTTCCGTCCGGACATCCTCGGGACCGTGATGATCGGCCAGGACGACGGGCGGTGGACCGAGGTCATCTACTTCACCTCGGAGGCCGAGGCTCGCGAGGGCGAACGCAAGGAGCCACCACCGGAGTTCCAGGCCGTCATGGAGGAGCTGAGCAAGCTCAGCGTGGGGGAGCCTGCGTTCGTGGACCTGCGGACACCGTCGCTGCACTCACCCGGAGGGGGCTGAGGGCCTCACCGTGCGTGTTGATCTTGCCGTGATTCGGGGTAGGGCCCCGCGATGAGCGCCGACGCCATCATCACGTCCGACTTCTACGAGCTGGAGGGGCTGCTCGACGACGACGACCGGGCGCTGCTCCACCGGGTCCGGGCGTTCATGGACGAGCAGGTCGAGCCGGTGATCAACGACTACTGGACCCGGGGTCGGTTCCCGCGTGAGCTGATCCCGGCGATCGCGAAGCTCGGCATCGCGGGAACCCCCTACACCGGGTACGGCTGTCCCGGCCGGTCGTCGCTGACCGACGGGATGATCGCCATGGAGCTGTCCAGGGGTGACGCGTCCATGGCCACCTTCATGGGCGTGCACGGCGGCCTGGCGATGGGCAGCGTCTACCTCTGCGGCTCCGAGGAGCAGAAGCAGCGCTGGCTGCCGCCGATGGCTGCGATGGAGCTCATCGGCGCCTTCGGGCTCACCGAGCCCGACCACGGGTCCGACGTCGCCCGCGGTATCGGGACGACCGCCCGGCGGGATGGGGACAGCTGGGTGCTCGACGGGAAGAAGAAGTGGATCGGCAACGCCAGCTTCGCCGACCTCGTCGTCATCTGGGCGAAGGACGTGGACGAGGACCGGGTGCTCGGTTTCGTCGTCGAGAAGGACACCGCGGGGTTCACCGCCGTGGACCTCGAGGACAAGATCGCGCTGCGGGCCGTGCAGAACGCCGAGATCACCCTGGAGGGCGTGCGGGTGCCGGAGGAGAACCGTCTCCAGCGCGCCACCAGCTTCCGGGCCACCGCCGACGTGCTCCGGATGACTCGTGCAAGCGTGGCGTGGTCAGCGGTCGGCTGCTCGAGGGGCGCCTACGAGCACGCCCTGCGGTATGCGAAGGAGCGCATCCAGTTCGGCAAGCCGATCGTGGAGTTCCAGCTGGTGCAGGACCTGCTCGTGCGGATGCTCGGCAACATCACCGCCTCCGCGGCGATGTGCGCCCGGGTCTCCCAGCTGCAGGACGCCGGCCGGATGGGCGACGAGCACGCCTCCCTGGCCAAGGCGTTCTGCACAGTCCGGATGCGCGAGACCGTCGGATGGGCCCGCGAGCTCATGGGCGGCAACGGCATCCTGCTGGAGAACCACGTGGGCCGGTACGTCGCCGACGCCGAGGCGATCTACTCCTACGAAGGCACCCGTGAGGTGAACACGCTCATCGTCGGCCGGGCGATCACCGGGAGCAGCGCGATCGTCTGAGTCGCGTCTCTGCCGTCGGCTGCCGTTCCGTCGGCGCTGTGGTTGAGTGATCGGGGTCACACCAGCGCTCGGCGGATGGGCCCGCTGTCCTCGTCCTCCCTGCGCCGGCGCAGCAGAGCGCACGCAGAGGAGACGGCCGATGACCCAGCTCGCCGATCCGCCGGAGGAGGCCGCCGAGGCGGCCATGGGCTTGGACATGGTGCTGGTGGACGCCGCCCATGGGCCGCTCCGCCGGATGATCCCGCCGGCCGGGACGGCGCTGCGGTTCGGCTCCTCCCTCGCCCGCCGGCCCGGAACGGTGGCGAAGCGAGCCGCCGAGCTCGTACGGGAGCTGGCCTCGATCGCCGCCGGCCGGTCCGAGCTCATGCCGGGCCGCAAGGACAGGCGGTTCGCCGACCCGGCGTGGACCGGCAACCCGCTGCTGCGGCGGGCGATGCAGGCCCACCTCGCCTCGGCCCGCACGGCCTGGGAGCTGATCGAGGACGCCCACCTGGGCTGGCAGGACGACGAGCGGATCCGGTTCACCGCCACCAACGTGGTCGATGCCCTGGCCCCGAGCAACGTGCCCCTGATCAATCCCCTGGCCCTGAAGGCGGTCATCGACACCGGCGGCCGCAACGTCGTGGAGGGCACCCGCCGGCTGGTCTCCGACCTCGCGAGCCCGCCCCGCGTGCCGTCGATGGTCGAGCCCGACGCCTTCACCGTGGGCGAGGACCTCGCCGCGACTCCCGGCACCGTCGTCTTCCGCACCGAGGTGTTCGAGCTGATCCAGTACCGCCCGACGACGGAGACCGTCCGCGCCGTCCCGTTGCTGATGATCCCGCCGACGATCAACAAGTTCTACATCGCCGATCTCGCCCCCGGCCGCAGCATCGTCGAGCACTACCTGGCCGCGGGCCAGCAGGTCTTCATGATGTCGTGGCGCAACCCCGATGAGCGGCACGCCGAGTGGGGCCTGGACACGTACGGGCAGGCGGTTCTCGACGCGATGGACGCCATCGAGACCGCGACCGGCCAGGAGAAGGTGACGCTCCAGGCCTTCTGCTCCGGCGGGATCATCACGTCGATGGTGCTGGCGCACCTCGCCGCGACCGGCCGGCAGGACCGGGTGAGCGCCGCCAGCTTCGCCGTCACGGTCCTTGACTGGAACCGAGCGGGCACTGTCTCCGCGCTCATGGATCCGGAGTCGGTGAAGGCGGCGACCAGGAAATCCCGGAAGCAGGGCTACCTGGACGGCGCCCAGCTGGCCGAGGTGTTCGCCTGGCTGCGTCCGAACGACCTGGTGTGGAACTACTGGGTCAACAACTACCTGCAGGGCAAGCCGCCGCCCAACTTCGACATCCTGTTCTGGAACGCCGACACGACCCGGATGAGTGCCGGGCTGCACCGCGACTTCATCGACCTCGCGCTCGGGAACTCGCTGGTCGAACCCGGGCGGGCCACGATGCTCGGCACGCCGGTCGACCTCTCGAAGGTCACCGTCGACACCTACGTCACGGCCGGGATCGCCGACCACCTCTGCCCGTGGCAGGCCTGCTACCGCACCACCGCGCTGCTCGGCGGGGAGAGCCGGTTCATCCTGTCGACCAGCGGCCACATCGCCTCCCTGGTCAACCCGCCCGGCAACCCGAAGTCGACCTTCCAGGTAGCCGCATCGACGCCCGACGACCCGAAGGAGTGGCTGGAGCGGGCCGAAACGGTCCAGGGCTCGTGGTGGCCCGACTTCGCCGCCTGGCTGGGCGAGCGCTCCGGGGCCGAGATCCCGGCGCCGGCCTCGCTCGGCGGAGAGCTGCCGAAACTGCCGGAACCGGTTGGGTCGACAGCGGCGCCCGGCACTTATGTTTTCGACAAGTAGCCCCTCACCGGGCCGGGCCCCCTACGTCCGGACGCTGACGGCGGCCGGCCGGACGCTCCGGGTCGCCGTCCGGCCGGGCACGGACCGGTCCGTCCCCCCGCTGCTGCTGATGAACGGCATCGGCGCCAGCTTCGAGGTGCTGCAGCCCTTCGTCGACGCACTCAAGGACCGCCGGACGGTCATCCGGTTCGACGTCCCGGGCGTGGGCGGCTCGCCACGACCCGTCGTCCCCTACAACCTGGCCACCTTCAGCCCCGTGCTGGCCGGGATCCTCAGCCGGCTGGACATCGAGGGGCCGGTGGACGTCCTGGGCCTGTCCTGGGGCGGGGGGCTGGCACAGCACTTCGCCGTCCAGTACCGGCGGCGGGTGCGCCGCCTCGTGCTCGCCGCCACCGCCACCGGGGCGCTGATGGTGCCGGCCCATCCGCGGGTGCTCGCGCGCATGCTGACCCCTCGCCGACACCGCGACCCCGAGTACACGCGGAAGATCGCCGGGGAGATCTACGGCGGCACGATCCGCATCGACCCCGAGCGCGCCGCCCGCGCGCTGCACACGGCGACCCGGCTGGGCCCGAAGCGCGGCTACTACTACCAATTGGCCGCCAGCGCCGGGTGGAGCAGCCTGCCGTTCCTGCGGCTCATCCGGCAGCCCACGCTGGTGATCGCCGGCGACGACGACCCGATCATCCCGGTGATGAACGCGCGGCTGATGGCCCGGCTGATCCCCGACGCCCGGCTGCACGTGTACCGGGGCGGCCACATCGCGCTGATCACCGAGGCGCGCCAGCTCGCGCCGGTCGTGGAGACCTTTCTCGACGGTTGAACCGCAGGTGACCGGTCCCGCAGACCACCTGGCACCTCGCCGACGGCCCCCGACTGCCGTAGCAGTGGTCACGATGCGACCACCTGCCCCCGTGGGGTGAGAGCGCGGCTGCGCCGCCTCTGGCGCTTACAGCTTCTCCTGGGCATGCCGATCAGGATGGAGTGACTACAGAAGAGCGCGGAAGGGGACGGATCGCCGCCCTCGTCGCAGCGGTGGCCGCTGCCGCCGTCGCGCTCGCTGTCGGCGTCCTTCCCCACCTGCCGGGGCCCGCTTCCCCGCTGGGGCTGCCGTGGCCGGTCTGGGTGGTCGCCTTCGCGGCGAGCGAGATCCTCGTCGTGCACGTACAGCTCCGGCGCGACTCGCACTCGTTCTCCCTGACCGACCTGGTGTTCGTGGCCGGGCTGTACCTGATCACCCCCGCCGCACTGGTCGCGGCGCAGGTGACCGGGGTCGGGCTCGCGCTGGTGCTGCACCGGCGCCAGCGCGGTCTCAAGCTCGCCTTCAACCTGGCGCAGTACGCACTGTCGGGCTGCCTGGCGACCACCGTCTTCGCAGTGCTCTCGCAGGGCACCGCCCTGTCCGGCGACTGGGACTGGGTCGCCGCCCTGGCTGCGGTCGCGGTCTCGACGACCACCGTCGGCCTGTGCATCTTCGGGGTCATGCGCCTGTCCGACAGCACGCTGCGGGTCCGCGAGCTGCCGCGGCTGCTGGCCCTCTCGCTGCCGTTCTCCCTCGCAGTCGCGGCCGTCGGGCTGCTGGCCGCCCAGACGTCGGCACAGAACCCTGCCTCGCTGGGCCTGCTCGCCCTCCCGTCGGCGCTGCTGATCGTCGCGTACCGGGCGAGCACGAAGGCGCGGGAGCAGCAGAACAATCTCCGGCTGCTGCACGAGGTGACCTCGCTGCTCTACGAGAGCAGGGACGCCCCCACCGCCCTGACCGACTTCCTCACCGCGGTGCGCGGTGCGTTCCGCGCAGGCGCCGCCGAACTCGTCCTCTTCGGCGAGGAGGACGCCGCCTCGACGCTGAGCCGCAGTGCCGACGGCGACAGGCCCGTCGCCCTTCTGCTCCAGGACAACACCGACGAGGTCGACCGGCTGGTCGGCTGGGCGACCGAGACCGGCGTGCTGACCACCCGCACCGGGGCGGTCAAGGGCGCGGAGATCGACCGCTACGCCACCCGGCGCGGCCTGAAGGACGCGATGATGTCGGTCCTGCGGACCGAGGGCCGGGTTCAGGGACTGCTGCTGGTCACCGACCGGCACGGCGACGTCGGCACCTTCGCCGCCAGCGACCTCACGCTGCTCGAGACCTTCGCCCGCCACGTCGCCACCTCACTCGACCGTGGGCGCCTCGAGCACGACCTGCGCCGGGTCGTCGAGCTGCAGGAGGAGCTCCGGCACGCGGCGATGCACGATCCGCTCACCGAGCTGCCGAACCGGACCCTCTTCCTCGACCGGACCCAGCACGCCCTGCACCTCGCGGGCCGGAACGGTCTCTGGCCCGCCGTGCTCTACATCGACCTCGACGGCTTCAAGCCGGTCAACGACACCTATGGGCACCAGGCCGGCGACCTGCTGCTCAAGGTCTTCGCGGAGCGGCTGCACACCTGCCTGCGGTCGGCCGACACCGCCGCACGGCTCGGCGGGGACGAGTTCGCCGTCCTGCTGCACGGTCCGATCGACCAGGAGGGCGCCGAGACCGCCCTCGAGCGCATCCGCGGCCAGCTGGACCTGCCGGTCGACCTGGGTGGAGGACGGACGGCAACGGTGAACGCGAGCATCGGGGCCACCTTCGCCGGCCCGGACACCGACATCGACACCCTCATCCGCCGCGCGGACCTGGCCATGTACACGGCCAAGCGGAGCGGTCGCGGACGGTCGGTCTTCTACGACCCCGCACTCGAGGAGAGTCAGGCCTCGCCGGCCTGACGTTCAGCCGGCCGGACGTTCAGCCGGCCAGGCGCACCACGTGGCCACTCGAGCCACCGAACGCGTCGACCACGAAACCACGCAGGACGAGGACGTCGGCGAGCGCACGGTTCATCACCGGCTGCAGTACGGCGTCGACGGCGGGGCCGTGCGCGTGGTCGACGCTCATCCGGTCGTGCTGGCGCCACGTGACGACGACGCCACCCACCGCGGGCTCCGGAGTCAGGCAGGCGCCGCCGAGCTCGCTGCCTGCACCGGTCGAGACGTGCAGGGGCAGCCCGGCCTCCAGAAGTGCCGCCGCGACCTCGATCAGCAGGGTGACGAGCGGGTCGTCGTCGGACAGCCCCGCGTCCCAGCCGGCGGGCAGCCGTTCGAGCTGTTCGGTGAGCTGTGCCAGCCACGCCCAGTCCTGCGGCGACGGCCGCCGAGTGAGCACGCCGTCCGCACGACGGATCCCGAAGGCCGGCCGGGCCCCTGCGGGCCCGTGCAGCCCGGCGGCCCAGGCCGCGTCGGCGCGGTCCGGGAACGGCCCGGCGACGATCCGGACCGGACCGTCGTCCTCGTGCGCGGCCAGCCACCACGCCTGGCCGACCGCGCCCTCGAGAAGGACCTCACCGCTGGACAGACCGCCCACACCGCTCACTGCTCACCACTCCATGGGAAACGGGGCCGCCCGCTGGGAAGTGCGCCGGCCACGAGCAGAAAGGTAGGTGCTCAGGCGCCGGCGACCCGCCGTGTGCGACAGGCTTCGCCGCTCCGTTGCCCGAATCGTTGCGAAAGGTGCCGGCGGAGACGGTGACCTGCCTCGTGCGGCATCCACATGTCGACCACCCGGCGCTCAGCCCAGCGTGGACGCCGCCTCGGCACCGTCGATCATCCCGCCCCACGGGTCCGCACCGGCGTGTCCCGAGACGTGTCGGCTACCTGGTGCCGGCGACGCCGACGACGTGAGCGTCCGGGCCGGCGAACCGTCCGACCACGAGTGTTCCGGGAGTCCCCTCGGGTCCCATGAGGTGCGTTCCGCCGAGAGTCCCGGCGTGTCAGCCCGGTATGCCGAGACCGTCAGGAGGGGACGGTGATCCTCAGGCGGTCACGAGGTGGCAGCCACGGCTCACTGATGGCTCGACCCGGAAACCCAGCTGTGCCAGGACGTCGGCGATCGCGGCGCTCATCGTCTGCTGCACCGCCACATCCGCGGCCGCACCACGAACCTGGTGCACGCTCATCCGATCGTGCTGGCGCCAGGTGACCAGGATGCCTCGTCGGCCGGGGTCCGGGGTCAGGCACACCCCGCCGCCCGCGCCGCCGAGCTGGGTTCCGTGGCCACCGTCGTACAGCGGCAACCCGGCCTCGACCAGGGCCGCGGTCACCTCCACCACCAGGGAGGTCAGCTCATCGGTGTCCGAGAGCAGGGTGTCCCAATCGTCGGACAGCCGATCCAGCTGCTGCCCGAGCTCGGCCAACCATGCCCGCTCCTGCGGGGACGGTCGACCGACCAGCGCGCCGTCGCCCCGGCGTAGGCCATAGACGACGCGGGCGCTCGCGGAGGCCGGCAGCGGGCCTGCCAGGGCGGCCCAGTCCGCCTCCAACTGGTCGACGAACGGGCCGGCCACGACCCGCGGAGTCTCGCTGCGGTCACCCCCCGGATCGGCCAGGCCCGCGATCACCCACCACCCGACCGCCGGAGCGCTCTGGACGGCCGGGCTCCCACCGGGAACTGGGGAAGCGTCCGGCTTCGGTCGAACCCGCAGCATCGTCCGGGCGCTCCCCTGCCGGCCCGCCGCCGGCCTCCCGCTCACCGGCGCGGGACCCCGCCCGCCTCCGCCCTCACCGCCGGGGGCGACGACAGGGTCCACCCGGGCGCTGTGCCGGGGCCGCCGTTCCCGAACGGAGGCACCGCCGCGCAGCCACGACCGGTAGCGCCCCACCGGTCCGCTCGCCGAGCCGTCATCCGCCTGACCCGTGCCCGATCCGGCGGGCGTCGACGGCTCCCGGTGGTGCTGCGCGCCGTCCAGCTCCAGCTCATAGCGGGCGGTCGAACTGGTGCCGAGTGCGATGACCACCGTGTTCAGTGCGAAGAAGCCCAGCACGGCCACTGTCGGCCACAACAGCATCACCAGGTCTCCTCGCCGACGTTTCCTGTCCGCGGCGGGGAAGAGCCGCGGACAGCCGGAAACCTAGGGCGCGCTGGATGCCGACCCACCGTCTCCGCCGCGGCCACCACAGGGCCGTCATCCGATCGTTGTCCTGGGCTGGATCCGCAGCCGGTGACCCCTCTCAGCACGGGCCACCTTGTCGACATGTGCCCGGCGCCCGAGCGTGCAGCGCCGTCCGCGGCGGCCGGTCATCTCCAGGCGCGGCGACACGTCCGGCGTGTCGCCGTGACGAGCGGCAACCCGGAGCGGCGGTGCCGACCCTGGCCGAGCAGCAGGCTCCTAGATGTACCGAGCCAGGACGTTGGTGACGGGCGTCGGGCTTGAACGAAGGAGAACCTCCGAGTGGGGTGTGGCTTGTCGAAGGCCCAACACCTGCTCGGAGGTTCTCGTGTCCCACGGTAATGCCCGCCTGACCGTTCACGGCCGGAAGTTGATCGTCGAGAGGCATCGGGCCGGCTGGCGGCAGGCGCACATCGCCGCGGCGATGGGAATCTCCCGCAAGTGTGTGCGGACCTGGATCACCCGCTACGAAGCCGAGGGCGAGGCCGGGCTGGTCGACCGATCCAGCCGCCCGCGCTCCAGCCCGCGGCGCACCGCAGCCGAGGTGGAGGAGCGCATCGTCGAGTTGCGCCGCCGGGAGCGTCGGGGACCGGCGTGGATCGGCGCCGAGCTCGGCGTGCCGGCCCGCACGGTCTCCCGGGTCCTGGTTCGCCGGGGGCAGCCTCGGCTGGCCGCGTTGGACCCGATGACCGGGGAAGTGATCCGGTCCTCGAAGGTGACCGCGGTCCGCTACGAGCGGTCCCGGCCCGGCGAGCTGGTGCACATGGACGTCAAGAAACTCGGCCGCATCCCCGCCGGCGGCGGCTGGCGCGCGCACGGCCGCGCGGCCACCGTCGATCACCGGCACAAGCCGGTACCGACCGGCTTCGACTACGTGCACTCACTCGTCGATGATCACTCCCGGCTGGCCTACTCCGAGATCCTGGCCGACGAAAAGGGCGCCACCTGCGCGGCGTTCCTGGCCCGCGCCGCGGCCTACTTCGCCGACCACGGCATCGACCGGATCGAACGGGTGATGACCGACAACGCCTGGGCCTACCGATACTCGCTGCGCGAGGTCATCACCGCCCTCGGCGCCCGGCAGAAGTTCATCAAGCCGCACTGCCCCTGGCAGAACGGCAAGGTCGAACGCCTCAACCGCACCCTGGCCACCGAGTGGGCCTACCGGCAGGCCTTCACCAGCAATGACCAGCGCTCCGCCGCTCTTGCCCCCTGGATCGAGCACTACAACACTCGACGCCGCCACAGCGCCCTCGGCGGGTGCCCTCCGATCAGCCGCCTGGCACCAACCTGATGGCCGGGTACACCTAG
>JAODNN010000041.1 GCA_025465355.1 Blastococcus sp.
GCCGGTGGCACGCGGTACACCGGCATCGCCGGGGAGATCAGGGTGAGCGTGGCTACCAGCTCGGGACGACGGGCCGCCACCAGCAGGCTGATCAGCCCACCGAGGGAGTTGCCGAGCAGGTGCACCGGACGGCCCTGCGCGTCGCCCGGCCGGCCGGCGATCTGCTCGAGGACGTCGACGACGGCGCGGGCATGCCGTTGGAGGGCGTAGCCGCCGCGCGCCGGAGGCCCGGAGCGGCCGAATCCCGGCAAGTCCAGCGCCCAGCCGTCGAACCGGACCGCGAGCAGCCCGGCCAGGTCGGTCCAGTTGGTCGAGGCACCGCCCAGGCCGTGCACGTAGAGGGCCCGCTCGCGCGGCACGCCACCCGCTGGTGTCCGGGCCGGGCCGGTCCACGGCGTGCACCGCACGAACACGTCGCCACCGCCCACCTGGAGGCGTTCTCCCGGCCAGGGCGGCAGCAGCCCGGGCAGCGGCGGGAGCGGCGTCGTCGACAGCGTGGCCTGCGAGAAAGCCGGCCGGGGTGCCTCGGACACCCGGCGGACCCTAGTCCACCGTCTTGGGCCGCGCACCGGGCGGGCGCGAACCTGGGAACCCGCCGGTAACATCCGGAACGTCATGCAGCCGCAACGTCCTGTACCCGCGCCGCCCAGGCGGACGTCCCGGCTGCCCCGGAGCGCCCGGCGGCTGCAGCTGCTGCGGGCCGCCCAGGACGTCTTCGTCGCCCAGGGCTTCCACGCCGCCGCGATGGACGACATCGCCGACCGGGCCGGGGTGAGCAAGCCGGTCCTGTACCAGCACTTCCCCGGAAAGCGGGAGCTGTACCTGGCGCTGCTGGA
Source organism: Blastococcus sp. (assembly GCA_025465355.1). GTDB lineage: Bacteria > Actinomycetota > Actinomycetes > Mycobacteriales > Geodermatophilaceae > Blastococcus_B. Next base: position 837 of record JAODNN010000041.1, read on the forward strand.
GCAGCAGGTCGACGAACTCGCCGACCGGGTCGGACAAGCCATGGCCGGCACCGACGACAACCGCGCCCGGGTCGACGGTGCGGTCGGCGCCTACTTCGACTTCATCGACGCGGAGGGCGAGGCCTTCCGGCTGGTCTTCGAGTCCGACCTGCGCAACGACGGCGAGGTCCGCGCGGTCGTCGACCGCGGCACCCGCCACTGCGTCGAGGCCATCGCGGAGGTCATCGCTGCCGACACCGGCCACGAGCCCGAACGGGCGCTGCTGCTCGCCTCGGGCCTGACCGGGCTGGCGGAGAGCAGCGCCCGGTGGTGGCTTCCCCGCAAGGGCACGGTCTCCCGTGACGAGGCGGTGGAGCTCATGGCAGCTCTCGCCTGGCGGGGCATCTCCGGATTTCCGCGGGTCGACGGTCCGGAGCACGCGACGGACTGATCGGCCCCGCGGAGCAGCTCAGGGACGGGGGACGAACGTCCCGTTGCCCGGGCTGGTGGCCCGGCCCCCGGTGTCCCAGCCGGTGGACCAGGCGGCGGTTCCGTCGGACCGGTACAACACCACGTTGCCGTCGTCCTGCACGGCAAGCCGGGAGGGACCTTCCCGCCAGGTGCCACTCGCCCACGCAGCCGTGCCGTCGGATCGGTAGGCGACCAGGTTGCCGTCCGTCTGGAGAACCAGGCGGCTGCTCCCGTACGAGCCGGAGAAGAAGAGAACCCGGCCGTCGCGGCAGTAGGCCACCACGTTCCCGTCGCCCTGCAGGACCAGCCAGTACCGCCCGTTCGGGCTGGTGACCTGCTGACCCCGGGACAGTTGCTGGCCCGGGGACAAACCCGTCCGGTCCCATCCGGTGGACCAGGCGGCGGACCCGTCGGTCCGGTACAGGACGACGTTGCCATCGTCCTGGACCCGCAGCACAGCGCCGGGGTCGGCCCACGTGCCGGAGTTCCACAGGACCGAGCCGTCGCCGGCATACACGACCAGGTTCCCGTCCGACTGCATCGCGGCGACGTCGCCGGGGTGGCCATAGGTCACCGAGCTCCACAACGGCCGGTCGCCGGGGGCGTACGAGACCAGGTTGCCGTCGGGCTGCAGCGTCAGTCCGTACCTGCCGTTCGGCGACCTGACCCACTGACCGCCGGTCATCACCGAACCTGCGTCGAGGGTTCCGGGAGGGGCCGGCGAAGGGCCCGGGGGCAACAGGCCGCGCGTCTGCTTCAGCCGCAGGACACGCAGCGCCGCCTGGGCCACGCGGGCCCGGAAGCCCGGAACCGACCGTGCGCGGGTCAGGACCGCGTCGTACATCGCCGGCAGCTGCGCGGGGTCGACCGTGAGCACGAGGTCTCCGCCCGCGGCCAGGAACTGCAGGGCGCGATCGCCCGGTGACCACGCAGCGACCTGCCGGGCGTTGGCGAGGTCGTCGCTGACGACGACCCCCTGGAAGCCGAGGTCCCCGCGGACCATGCCGTCGATCACGGTGCTGGAGAACGCGGCGGGGTGCTGCGCGTCGATGCGGCTGTAGTACGCAGAGGAGATCATCAGCATCGGTTGGCGCGTTCCCACGGCTGCCGCGAACGGCTGCACGTAGGCGTCGTTCCGTACGGTGACGGTGTCGGTGACACCCGCGGTGGTGTCCGTGTTGGCCGTCACCCGGCCCAGCCCCGGGAAGTGCTTGCCCGTGGCGACCACGCCGGCGTCCGCCATGCCCTGCGCGAAGGCGCTCCCGTGGCTGGCAACAGTGTCCGGCGTGTAGCCGTACTCCCGGTCGAAGAACCCGATCGGCGGGTTCGTGGCCGCCGCGGCGGCGCTGGGCACCGTGTCGAGCACCGGGGCGAGGTCCACGTTCACACCTGCGGCGGCCAGCTGGCCGCCCCAGCCGGCGGCCTGCTGACGGAGCGTCGCCGGCGCGACCTGCCCCTGGACGAGAGCCGAGGGAATGTCGGAGAAGCCGGACCCGCGGAGCACCTGGACCTGGCCGCCCTCCTGGTCGACCGCGACGAGGAACTTCACGCCCCTCGTGGCGGCCGGGGTGGCGAGGGCCTGGAGGCCGGCCGAGATGCCGGCGGTGGCGAGAACCCCGAGCGTGCTGCGCCCGGTCAGGATGACCGAGCCGACGTGCCGGTCGCGGACGGCTGACACCGTGCCGGGGCCCACGCCCGTGGCCGGGCCGCCGACCATGAACACCTCGCCGACCTGCTGGTCCAGGGACATCCCGGCCAACGTGGCGACGGGGTCGCCAGCGGCGGCCGCGGCGGTCTCCACAGAGACGCCGGAGAGCAGCGCCACCCACGCCGCGAGGATCGTCACGCTGGTACGCACGACGGTCACACCGCAGTGCCTACTCCCCGACGACGGGCCGGCACAGTCCTCCGTGCGCGTGCTGACGGACGGCGGGGCACCGGCTCCGTTCGCTGACGGCGCACCCGCTCGGCGGGGCCGGGGCAGCACCCCTGGGCTAGCGTGGGTGCAGCCGCGGAAACCGAGGAGGCATCAGCCGCAGTGGAAGTCAAGATCGGTGTTCAGCACTCCCCTCGGGAGCTGGTCATCGACAGCCCCAAGACCCCCGACGAGATCGCAGCAGACATCTCGGCGGCCATGTCCGGATCCTCCAAGGACGGCCTGCTCACACTGGTCGACGAGCGCGGGCGGCGGGTCGTCGTCCCGGTCGACCGGATCGCTTACGTGGAGATCGCCCAGCCCGACCAGCGTCGCGTGGGCTTCATCGCCGGCGCCTGACGACAGCCCCGGGAGCATCGCAGCGAGGAACGAGCGAGGAGCGGACCTGGGCGCGGAGTCAGGCATCAGGCAGCGCCTGACGACAGCCCCGGGAGCATCGCAGCGAGGAACGAGCGAGGAGCGGACCTGGGCGCGGAGTCAGGCATCAGGCAGCGCCTGACGACAGCCCCGACGGGGCGTCTGCGCACACGCGCAGGCGCCCCGTCGTCGTGCCGGGCTCTCAGGCCGCGTCGTCGAGATCGCGGCGGACCCGGGACGCCCGGCGCGGGAAGTTGGTGGTGATCAGCCACGCGCGCGAATCATCCAGCCACGACCGGAGCTCGCGGGTGTCGTCGACGGTCCAGACGAGCAGTGGCAGGCCGCGTCGCCGGGCCCAGGCGGCGATCCACGCCTTGGCCAGTGTCTTCTCGCAGACGACCAGATTCGCGTCACAGCGCCGCAGCCGACGGTCGGGGAACAGATCGCCGAGGGCGCTCCGCACGAGCGGCCCGGGCGGAAGGCCGACGAGGTCGCGGCCGAGCGCGAAACCGACGAGCAGCTCGGGATGGCGGCTGCGGGACCAGGCGCGCACGGCGGCGACCGCCTCGTCGTCCAGGCCGGTGACGACGACGGCGCCGGCGCCCATGACCTCGACCACGCGGGCGACGAGGGCGACCTCGTGCCGGCGCGCGGGGTCGCCGTCAGGGTCCGAGCAGCGCTTCAGGTCCAGGTGCACCTTCTTGCGCCCGCGGAGCGACTCCAGGGCCTCCTCCAGGAGCAGGCCGCCGCAGGCGACCCCGGCGTACTCGGCCGCCGTCAGGGATCGGATCGGCATCCAGCGGGAGCCGTCGAAGACGTCGTCGTCGTGGGCGAGCACGTGCACGCCGTCGCGGCAGCGCTGGACGTCCAGCTCCACGAACTCGCAGTCCAGCGTCACCGCCTCGAGGAGGGCGCCCAGCGTGTTCTCCCGCACGGGGTCGCCGCACGCACCGCCGCGGTGGGCGGACAGCAGGGGGCGGTGGGTGGTCATCGCCGCCCAGCATCCCCGGCCGGGGGTCAGTCGCGCAGGCCCAGCGCGCGCATCCGTGCGCTGTGCGCGGTGGTGATCCGGTCGATCAGCAGGGCCAGGCCGCCGAGATCGCCGGTGCCCTCCATGATCAGCTGCCCCAGCTCGTCGCGGTCGGCAACGACCGCCTGCGAGCGGCTGATCGCCTCACCCACGAGGCGCCGTGCCCAGAGCGCCAGCCGGCCGGCGACCTTCCGGTCGGCGGCGATGGCCGCGCGGACCTCGCGGAGGGCGAAATCGGCGTGGCCGGTGTCGGCCAGCACCTCCTCGACGAGCGCGCGGTCAGGATGCGGGAGGAAGGCGGCGATCTCGCGGTAGAAATCGGCGGCCAGCCCGTCGCCGACGTAGGCCTTGACCAGCCCCTCCAGCCAGTTCCTCGGCCGGGTGTTCTCGTGGAAGGCGTCCAGCGCGGGTGCGAACGGCGCCATGGCGGCCTCGGGATCGGCGCCCAACTCGGCCAGCCGCGCGGTGAGCCGTCCGTGGTGACCGATCTCGGCTGCCGCCATCCTGGCCAGGGCGGCCCGACCCGCCAGGGACGGCGCCAGCCTCGCGTCCTCGGCCAGCCGGTCGAAGGCGGTGAGCTCGGCGTAGGCGAGCACCCCCAGCAGGTCGACGACGGCCGTGTTCGCGACCGCGTTCACGCGCACCCTCCGCGATCGCCGCGGGCCTGCCTCGGACGGGTGGTCGAAGGCGCCGAAGGCGCGCGGCGCAGCGAGGGTAATCGCAGCACAGGCTAGAATGGGAATCGGCAGGCCATTCGGTTTGCTTGTACGTGTATCTGCGCGCTGACGATCGCTGGACCGATTGTGGACGACGAGCCCCGCGGGGCCGTCTCCCGGGCCGATCTCCTTGACGCCCGGTCTGCTGGCCGAGTCGGCGCTGGAACTGATCCCGCGAACACCGACCTGGGGCACGTCCGGTCCGGCGGATCCGCCGCCAACCGGCCTGCCCCCACCACAGCAGACCTGAGGCGAGAGCACTGACAACCTTCGAGAACACCACCACGACACCCGACACCGAGCGCGCCGAGACCGGCGCACCCGCTCCCGAGCAGCTGGAGCAGGCGGCCCCGGAACTCGGCGGCGCACCCGTCGCCGAGACCGCGCCGTTGTTCAGCGACTTCGACGTGCACCCCGACGTCGTCGCGGCGCTGGCCGAGGTGGGCATCACGCGCACCTTCGCGATCCAGGAGCTCACGCTCCCGCTGGCGCTGGCCGGCCACGACCTCATCGGTCAGGCCCGCACCGGTACCGGCAAGACCCTCGGCTTCGGCGTCCCGATGCTGCAGCGCGTGGTCCCGCCGGCCGAGGGTGGCGACGGCGTCCCGCAGGCGCTGGTCGTCGTCCCCACGCGCGAGCTGTGCGTGCAGGTCGCCCGCGACCTGGCCGCCGCCGGTTCCAAGCGCGGCATCCGGGTGCAGGCCATCTACGGTGGCCGGGCCTACGAGCCGCAGGTGCAGTCGCTGCAGGGCGGCGTCGAGATCGTCGTCGGCACCCCCGGCCGGCTGCTCGATCTGGCGCAGCAGGGCCACCTGGTCCTGGGCAAGGTCAAGGTGCTCGTCCTGGACGAGGCCGACGAGATGCTCGACCTGGGCTTCCTGCCCGACATCGAGCGCGTGCTGACGATGGTCCCGGAGAAGCGGCAGACGATGCTCTTCTCGGCCACCATGCCCGGCCCCATCGTGAACCTGGCCCGCCAGTTCATGACCCAGCCGACCCACATCCGCGCCCACGGCAACGACGAGGGCTCGACGGTTCCGCAGACGACGCAGTTCATCTACCGGGCGCACAACCTGGACAAGCCCGAGCTGCTCTCCCGCGTGCTGCAGGCCCGCGACCGCGGCCTGGTGATGGTTTTCTGCCGCACCAAGCGGACCGCGCAGAAGGTGGCCGACGAGCTCGTCGACCGTGGCTTCGCCGCCGCCGCCGTCCACGGCGACCTCGGTCAGGGTGCCCGCGAGCAGGCACTGCGCGCCTTCCGCAGCGGCAAGGTCGACGTCCTGGTGGCCACGGACGTCGCCGCGCGCGGCATCGACGTCACCGGCGTGAGCCACGTCGTGAACTACCAGTGCCCGGAGGACGAGAAGACCTACGTGCACCGGATCGGCCGCACCGGTCGCGCCGGGCACACCGGCGTCGCGGTCACGCTCGTCGACTGGGACGACATCCCCCGCTGGCAGCTGATCAACAAGGCGCTCAACCTCGATTTCGCCGAACCGCCGGAGACCTACTCCACCTCGCCGTGGGTCTACACCGACCTCGACGTCCCGGAGACGGCGAAGGGCCGGCTGCCGCGCTCGCAGCGCACCCGTGAGGGTCTGGAGGCCGAGGCCCTCGAGGACCTCGGCGAGACCGGCAAGCGGCACCGCCCCGCCGAGCGCTCGGGCGGCCAGTCCGGCGGACGCGGCGACTCGCACGGTCCCTCCGGCGGTCGTGACGGTGGCGAGCAGTCCTCCGGCGGTGCCAAGAGCCGTCCGCGTCGTCGCACCCGATCGGGCGGGAAGGCCGGTGACGGCGCGAGCGCGACGACCGCCGCCTCCGCACCCGCCGCGGGTGGTGACGGCGAGGGCAGCAGCAAACCGCGTCGCCGTCGTCGTCGCGGAGGCGCCAACCGCGGCGGCGGCTCCGAGTCCGCCGCCTGATGACAGAAGGACCCCGTCCTACCCACCCCTCGCACGCTCAGGGTGGTGCCCTGGACGGGGCCTCCCCCACCCCTCGCACGCTCGGGTCGGGTCCCTGGAGGTGGCCGAACCGCCCGCCGCTGCGGGTGTGGATCTGGACGGCGGCCACCCTGGCCCTGGTCGTCGTCGCCGCCCTGCTCTGGCGGGGTTCGGACGCCGCGGCCACCGAGAGCACCACCGCAGCACCGGCCGGCGCCCCCACGGGGAGGCCGGCCGGTGCCGTCTCCCAGGTCTGGTCGGCGACCGGCGCCCAGCCGGACGACGTCGTCCAGAGCGGCCGGGTGCTGATCGGCTCGCTGCACGGCGTGCGCGCCCTCGACCCGGCCACCGGCGCGGAGGTGTGGCACTACACCCGCAGCAACGCCCGGATGTGCGGAGTCACGGCCACGAACGGCGTCGCGGTCGCCATGTTCCGGACGGCGGACCGCTGCGACGAGGTCGTGGGGCTCGACGCAGGAACCGGCGTCCGGCGGTGGACCCGCAACCTCAACCTCCGGTCGGACACCACGCTGGCGTCGACCGACCAGATCGTGCTGGCGACCAACCCGGCCGGTGTCGCGACGCTCGACCCGGTCGGCGACACCCTCCGCTGGGAGTACAAGGCACCGGGCGACTGCCGCGTCCTCGGAGCCGCCGCCGGCCGCTCCGGGGTAGCCGTCCTGCAGCAATGCGCGGGTGCACCAGCCACCCAGCTGCGCCTTCTCGACGGGTTCGCCGGGAGCCCGCACTGGAAGCGCGACCTCCCCGCACCCGACGGCACCGAGGTCCGGCTGCTCGGCGCCGACCAGCTGGTGGGCGTCCTCGTCGGCAAGGAGGTCCGGCTGCTCTCGGGTACGGACGGATCCCCGCTGCGAACCCTCCCGCTGCGCGCCTCCGGTCGGGTGCGCCAGGTCGCCGTGCAGTCGACGGCGCTGGTCTGGGCGGACGGCACCCTCACCGCGTACGACGACGCGACCGGCAGGTCCCGGTGGCACGTCCCCGCCCTGGGCCTGCCGGCCGCGCCCTTCCTCCTTGTCCCCGAGAACACCGGCTTCGTGCACCGCGACCTCACAACGGGCAAGGAGCTCGGGCGCTCGACGATGCCCGGCCTCCCGGCCGGCGGGCTGGCCGGCAGCGTCGGTGCGACGGTCGTCTACCGCCTGCCCGACCGGGTGCTCGCCTACCGCTGAACGAGGACCACCCTTCCCCCACGCCTCGCAGGCTCGGCGCGGGCCCCTGAAGGATGGCCCCTCTGCGGCGCGACCGGCCTTCCCGGGGTTCACTAGGGCTCATGGTCCTGCCCGGCGGTCCCCACAACACCGTGCCCCTCGCGATCGCACCCGACGACCTGCGCCAACTCGCCGACCACGACGCGACGCCGCGCACCTTCCCGGGTGGCGCGGGTCCGCTGGCCGCGCTGGACACCGGCGGCGACGAGGTGCGGGCGACCGTGTTGCTGGTCGCCGGCTACACGGGGAGCAAAGAGGACTTCGCGCCCCTGCTCGCCCCGTTGGCCGAGGCGGGATACCGCGTGGTGGCGATCGACCAGCGTGGCCAGTTCGAGTCGCCCGGGCCGGACGACCCCGGGGCCTACTCGATGAGCGAGCTGGCCGCCGACGTCCTCGCCGTGAGCCGCCGGCTGCGCGAGGAGTCCAGGGTGCCGTTGCACCTGCTCGGTCACAGCTTCGGCGGTCTGGTCACCCGCGCCGCGGTGCTGGCCGAGCCGGCCCTGTTCGCCTCGTTCACGCTGCTCGGGTCCGGCCCGTCGCAGCTCACCGGCCGCCGTGCCGACCTTCTGGAGCACCTCGGCCCCTTGCTCGACGAGGGCGGGGTACCGCTGGTGCACGAGACGCTCGAGCAGGTGGCCATGACCGATCCGAAGGCGCAGGCGGTACCGGCGCCGACCCGCGAGTTCTACAGCCGCCGGTTCCTGCGCAACTCGGCCGCGGGGCTGCGTGGCATGGCCGACGCGATGCTGTCCGAGCCGGACCGGGTGCCGGAACTGGCCGCCACCGGCGTACCCGTGCTGGTTGCCCACGGCGAGGCCGACGACGCGTGGCTGCCGCACGTTCAGGCAGAGATGGCGGAGCGGATCGGCGCGCGCCACGAGGTCATCAACAACTCCATCCACTCCCCCGCGGTCGAGAACCCGCGACGGACGCTCGAGGTGCTGCTCGACTTCTGGACGAGCGTGCCGGCGCGATCGTGACTGGCCTCCTGCCCTCGGACGACTGGACCCCGGAGAAGGACCTGCTCGGCTTCTTCGGCCCGGACAGCGTGACCTGGCGGGTGCACGCCGACCCGACCTTCTCCGTCGGCGGTCTCCGCGCCCTGCTGCTGCAGGCTCTGCACCCCGTCGCCATGGACGGCGTGGCACGGTTCTCCGGCGCCTTCCGAGACGACCCCTGGCCGCGGCTGGGCCGCACCGCCGCCTACCTGGACACGCTGACCTTCGGCACCCGCACGGAGGCGACGCGGATGGTGGCCCGGGTACGCGACATCCACCGGCGGCTGGGCGGTGTCGAGCGGAGGACAGGACGCGCCTACCGCGTCGACGACCCCGACCTGCTGCTGTGGGTGCACTGCTGCGAGGTGGACTCGCTGCTGTCTGTGGCCCGCCGGGCCGGGGTGCCACTCACCGACGACGAGGCGGACCGGTACGTCGCGGAGCAGGTGACCGCGGCTGTGCTGGTCGGGGTGCCCGAGGAGGACGTACCGACGTCGGTCGCCGCGCTCACCGGCTACTTCGATCGCGTCCGGCCGGAGCTGGCGGTGACGCCGGCAGCGCGGAACGCCTTTCGGCTGATCCTGCTGCCGCCGATGCCGGCGTGGGTGCGCTTCCTGACGCCGGCACAGCCCGCGTGGGGCGGCCTGGCCGGACTGGCGGTGGCATTGCTTCCGACGTGGGGCCGCCGGTTGTACTCACTCCCGGGGCTGGGTGTCACCGACGCCGTGGCGACAGCGGTGGTGAAGGGGTTCCGGCAGGGGATGCTGGCGCTGCCGATGCGGGCCAGCCGGTCACCGATCGTGCGGGCCGGGTTCGACAGGGTGGCCGGCCTGGCGCCGCTCAGCGCCTGAGAACGCCTCACCCGACGGCGGCGTCGTCAGCCGACGGTGTCGTCGTCCTCGGCGAGGAAGCTCCACGTCTCCCGGGATGGTGCCGCGGCCTGGCCGGTCGGGCAGCTGGGCCGGAAGTCGCACCAGCTGCACTGCCGGCCCGGGACGGCCGGAAAGGCGGTGTCCTTGTCCTCACCCGACGCGAGCGCTTCGGTCGCCACGGTGATGTCGTGGGCGATGTCCTCCGCCCGGCGCACGTGGTTGGCCAGCGAGCGGTCGGTGTGCTCGAACGCCGCGACGGTCCCCGTGGGCAGGTGGTGCAGCTCCACCCGGCTGCACGGTCGGCGCAGGGTGCGGCGGACGCCCAGCACGTATGCGGCCAGGGCCGGTGAGCCGCGGGCCTCGTCGTCGGTCGAGACCGATCGGCCGGTCTTGTAGTCGACGATCACCAGCTCGTCGCCGCGCTGGTCGATGCGGTCCACCCGGCCGGAGAGCGCAAGCCGCCCGGTGGTGGCTCCCACCGTGCGCTCGGTGCCGACCGGCTCATCGGTGGGGTCGAGCCCCTCGACGTAGTCGGTGATCCAGCCGGCCGCCCGGGCGCGCCAGCGGTCGGCCTGTTCGCTGTCGCGGAATCCGTTCGGCGTCCAGACGGAGTAGAGCAGCTGGCGGGCGGCCGCCGGGGTACGCCGTTCGACTGGCAGGTCCCACCAGGAACGCAGGGCGGCGTGCACCGCCGACCCGACCGAGTTGTGCGCCCACGGTAGGCCCTTGGCCGGCCTCGGGCGGTCGACATAGGCGAACCGGTACCGCCGAGGGCAGTCGGCGAAGGAGGCCAGTTTGCTGGGCGTGGCGGAGAACAGCCTGCGCGGCATGCCGGGCAGGTCGAGCTGGGCGCTCACGCCGCACGCTCCTGGACCATGCCGGTCACCGTAACCGCGACCACTGACGGTTCCGGCTCAGTCCCGGTAGGGCGCGGTGCCGGTGCCGGCCGCCAGCAGGAGTTCGAACTGGTCGCGAGCGGTGAGCTCCGCACCGATCGACGTCCCCTTGTTCGTGCCGTGGTAGTCACTCGACCCGGTCACGATCAGGCCGAGGTCGGCGGCCACGCCACGCAGGTGGGCCCGTTCGTCGGCCCGGTGGTCGGGGTGGTCCACCTCGAGCCCGAGCAGGCCGGCGCCGGCCATCGCGACGATCGCATCGTCGCCGACGACCCGGCCGCGCTTGCTGGCCAGGCCGTGGGCGAACACCGGCACGCCGCCCGCCGTGCGCACCAGCGAGATCCCGGTCAGGACGTCGGTATCGGCCTTGGGCACGTAGTACGGGCTGGTGGGGTGCAGCAGGGTCGCGAAGGCGTGGTCGACAGACTCCACCGAGCCGGCGTCCACCAGGGCGCGGGCGATGTGAGGACGGCCGACGACGCCCCCGTTCCGGGCCGCCAGAATCTCGGGCCAGCTCAGGGGGTGACCGTCCGCGACGAGAGCCTCGACCATCCGCTCCGCCCGGCTGCGCCGTTCGTCCCGCAGCCGCAGCCGCTCGGCGGCGAAGCCCGGGTGCGCGGGATCGAAGAGGTAGGCCAGCAGGTGGATGCTCACCGGCCGTCCGTCGTCGGCGGGGAACCAGCGGCACGACATCTCCATGCCCGGGACGACGGTGAGCCCGTGCGGCCGGCCCGCCTCGGCACGCGCCCAGCCGGCGGTCGTGTCGTGATCGGTCAGCGCGACGACGTCGAGGCCGGCCGCCCGAGCGGTCGCCATCAGCTCAGCCGGGCTCTCGGTGCCGTCGGAGACCGAGGAGTGAGTGTGCAGGTCGATCCCCATCAGCGCTCAGCCTGCCGTACCTGGCGCCGGGGCACCCGCCGGGGGAGGACTCACCCGTGGTCCGGTGTCACGCCGGGGATGGGCTGGGTGTCGTTGCGGTCGCCGGCTCGTCGGCCGCGCGGGGGCGGCCCGGGCGAACCGTCTCCGATCCGCTCGTCGTTGCCCTCCTCGTCCCCGCCGGAGGCAGCCCCGCCCCAGTCCGCGCCGAAGAGCAACCCGCTGACCCTGCGATAGAGGTCCGGCGCGTCGGGGAGAAACGTGAGATGTCGGAGAGCCTGGTCCTGGCCGGCCGATTCGAAGCGGAACGTCCCGTAGTTCAAGACCTGCCCGAGGAGCGTCTCCTGCCAGGTGAGGTCGGTGATCCGGCGCAGCGGCAGCAGCGTCACGGTCCGGGCGATCACGCCGGAGGTGAGCAGGATGCGGCGTCTGCTCACGATGAAATGCCGCATCCACCATTCGGTCACCCGAAGCCCGTAGTAGATCGACGCGGCGACGATCACGATCAGGCCGACGGAGCTGGTGAACCGGTTCTTCGGGTCGAGGATCAGCAGCCACCCGCCGGCGAGGAGCGCGGGGAGGCTCTTGAGGGTCGGTCCGAGCAGCACCGCCCAGTGCCTGCGGGTGACGATCACCGCCTTCTCGTCCGGAAGCAGGTACTTCTCGACGTCCCTGCGGGCCCGGGCAGACCTCGGGAGATCAGAGGTCGAGCCGGTCATGGGCCGCGTCTACGTGAGCGACTTGACGAAGGACGCGAGCGAGGTGGCCGCGTCACCGAGTGCGTGTCCCGCGTTGCGGACCACCTGGGCCGAGGAGTCGGGGGCCTGGATGACGTAGAAGACGACAAAAGCGACGATCAGCCAGGTGACAACCTTCTTGGGGTTCACTGCCACCTCCGTGGGCGCTCGATCAGGGCGGCTCGGATGCGTTCCGGAGCCGTGGGGCAGCGTCCACGAGAAGTGCGGCGGACGCGTTCGTCTCATGGGTAACACAGGTCCCACGGGTCACACCGGCGGCGCGCCGGGCGTGCAGGAGTCCGTCGGGTTCCGGTTACCGCCCCGGCAGCAGATGTTCGCTGGGGGGCCCGAGCGGCAGGTCGGGATAGATGCGTTCCCGCAGATCCAGCAGCTCGAGGTGCTCGGCAAGCAGCCACGCAGCGTTCATCGGCCACATGACCAGCCACAACCAGACACCGTAGGCCTCCCCCACGAACGCGGCACGATCGTCGGAGGTCGGCACCGCCCACAGCGGGGCGTGCTGTCCGCCGGCCTTGACGTCGACCGACGAGGGGCCGGTGAAGACGTCGCCGGGGTCGGGCCCTGGCAGCCCCGCGTACCCGGACCCGACGCCGGTGCCCGGCTCCTCGGCGATGAGGACGAGCTCGGCGGAGCCACCCAGAGGCGCCGGGCCGGCACAGTCGACGACGATCGCCCGGGCGCCGGGTTCGCCACCCCACGCCAGGCCGGTGACCGACCAGCCGCTCGGTACGGGGTCGGGCACCCACGCCGGCACGTGGGCGTCTGCAGTGACCGCCGAGATCGCATCGTGGGCGATGAGGACCGTGTGGTGCAGTGGCGTGACTGCGCCGTGCACGTGGCACCACGCCTGGGGTGCCGAACCGTGACGGACCACCAACAGCTCTCCGCAGCGCGGGCAGACCGGCGACACGCTCATCGGGCATCACCGTCCTGGGACCGCGGGCAATCGTCAAGCGCAGAGCAGGAGAGCGGCCGCAGCGGTCGTGTGCGGCGTGGCTGTGCCGGGTTCTGCGTACCCTGCCCCGCATGGTCCCGCCAGACCCGACGGTCCCGCCAGCAGACCCCGCGCGGCCGGTGGTGCCGTGCGTGGGTGCGGTGGTGCACGATCCGGCCGGCCGGCTGCTGCTGATCCAGCGGGCCCACGCCCCGCACCCTGGCCGCTGGTCGCTGCCCGGGGGCCGGGTCGAGCCCGGCGAGTCCGTCGAGCAGGCCGTCGTGCGGGAGGTCCGCGAGGAGACGGGGCTGGACGTGCGGGCGGGTGCGCACGTGGGGCGGGTGCGGATAACGGGCGACGACGTCGCGTACGACGTGGTCGATCTCGCGTGCGCCCTCGTCCGTCCGGAGCAGCAGCCGGTCGCCGGGGACGACGCCGCGGCGGTCGTGTTCGCCGACGCCGCCGCCCTGGACCGGCTGCCCTGCACGCCGTTGCTGGCGGAGACCCTCCGGGAGTGGGGCGTGTTCCCCGCCTGACGCCGGCGCGCCAGGGCCCGCCGCGGCTCAGCGCCGAATCGGCTCCGGACGGCCGGGCTGCTCGCCGCCCCGGGCCTCGCCGTAGGAACGCTTGGGCACCATGACCTTGCGCCGGAAGATGCAGACGACCGTGCCGTCCTGCTTGTAACCGATGGTCTCCACGTGCACGATCCCGCGGTCGTCCTTGGACTTCGACTCGGTCTTGTCGAGGACCGTCGTCTCGCCGTAGATCGTGTCGCCATGGAACGTCGGCGCGACGTGCCGGAGCGACTCGATCTCCAGGTTGGCGATCGCCTTGCCTGAGACGTCCGGGACGCTCATGCCGAGCAGCAGCGAGTAGATGTAGTTGCCGACGACGACGTTCTTGCCGAAGTCAGTGGTCTTCTCCGCGTAGTTCACGTCCAGGTGCAGCGGGTGGTGGTTCATCGTGATCAGGCAGAAAAGGTGGTCGTCGTACTCGGTGACGGTCTTCCCGGGCCAGTGCTTGTAGACGGCCCCGACCTCGAACTCCTCGTAGTACCGACCGAACTGCACGATTCCTCCTGTTTTCGCAGGTCAGCGCTGTGCCGACTGCTCCGATGGCACGGTGATGGCACTCCACGCCTCGTCCACCGCCCGCCGTGTGCGGTCCTCCGAGTCGGGCATGAGATGCCCGTAGGTCGTCAGCACCAGCGTCGCGTTTTCGTGCCCGAGGCGTTCGGCGACCGCCACCACCGACTCACCGGCCGCCAGCAGCACACTCGCATAGTGGTGTCGCAGGTCGTGACTGGTGGTCCCGGCCGGCAGATCGGCACGCTTAACCGCGGCTGTGAAGATCTCCCCGTAGTACTCCCGCGTGAAGAACAGCCCGGTACCCGTGGTGAACAGCGACCCGTCAGCGCCGGGCGGCCACGCCGCGATGTGCTCGGCGAGTGCTTCGGCGACCATCGCGGGCAGTGGGATGGTCCGCTTCGACCGTGGCGTCTTGGGATCGGTGCGCACCTTGCTGCGCGGCGCGATCTGCGTCTCGACTCGCGCCGTCCGACGCAGGAAGTCGATATCGCCCACACGCAGGGCGAGCAGCTCGCCGATCCGCAGCCCGAGCCCGGCCTGAGTGAGCACCATGGCCGCACACCGGGCGGGCATGGTGCCGGCGAGCGCCTGGACCTGAGCGACCGTCAGCGGGATGACCCGTGGTCGGTCCTGCCGGGGAAGCTGGACCCGGACCACCGGTGAGGATGCGACCAACCGATCCAGCACCGCGCTGGCGTAGATCGACCTCAGCATCGAGACGAGCAGACGCAGCGTCGATGGGGCGAGCACCTGCGAGCGGTCACTCGCCCATGCCTGAACCTCTGACGGGCGGACGACGGCCAGCCGACGATCACCGAGGCGGGTCCGCGCGATGTGTGTCTCGATCAGACTGGAAACGCGCGACGCCGTCGAGGGTCGGTGCGGGCGCACAGACGCCCAGGCGCGTGCGTACTCGGCGACCGTGGTCCGGTCGCTGTGGTCGACGTACTGCCCTCGAAGCTTGTCCGCCTCAACTGTGGCCGCGAAGCGGTCCGCGTCGCCCTTCTTACCGAAGGTCTTCTTCCGCTGCTTCCCGTCCGGGTCGCGGAACCGGACGTCATAGACCTTCGTCTCGCGACCGCTGCGGCGGGTAAGTCGCGACTCGACGCTGGCCACGTCAGCCGCCCGCCTTGCCCGGCTCGGCCGGTCCGAGGAGACCCTGGCCACGTGCGCTGGCGATCCACCGACTGGCCGTATACCGAGGCACCTCGAACACCTCCTCGACGTATTTGGTCGGGCGCTCACCCATTGCCATCGCAAGTCGGTAGGCGCGGGCGACCCACTCGAGCGTCTCCCGAACTGGACCGGCCTCGCGGAGGAGGTCCCGGTGCTTGGCGTCGAGGTGCCCATACATCAGTCGTTCCGATTCAGGCGCCCACGGTTCCTTTCCGATGACGGCGCCAGCCCTGACGGCCAGGCGGACGAAGGCAGCGACGGTGACCTGTCGCAGGGCTTCCCCCGTGACTGGCGGCCCCCCATCCCGCTGGGTCACGCGAACCTCGTTCGCCCACATCCGCGTGCCGTCTGCCAAGACCCGCACCACGACGTCGTAGCCCTTGTGGTCGTAGGCGTAGACCTCGACGTCAGACCAGAGTTGAAGCCCGGGGGCCACGGTCACTGTTCCGGCTTCCTCGTTGGGCTTGACGCCGCCTGAAGCCGCAGGAAAAAGGTCTTCTGACACGGCGGTGAGGCTGCCACGGTGCGGAGGTTCCGTCAATACCAGTGCATGACTGCTACTGATGCGTCAAGACTGTCTGCTATGGTTCCGTCATGACCACAGCACCTAAGAGAGTCGCATTGGCGACTGACGAGTGGCTGAGCCTCGAGGACATCGCCGAGGAGCTGGCCGTCCCCGTCCGGAGCGTCTACTCCTGGCGATCGCAGGGCGTTGCGCCCAAGGGCTACAAGATCGGAAAGCACGTGCGAGTCAAGCGATCCGACTTCCACGCCTGGCTTGAGCGGCGGGCGGATGAGCCGCGAGTCGGTGCAGCATGACGAACGCCCCCAGCCAGAAGGCTGAGGGCGTCGCGGAGAGCATGTACGTGCCGGGCGGGCACGCACAGACTACCGCAGCCCCCCGGCAGGACGTCCCCGTCCAGCTCCGGCGTCGTCGTCAGGCATCGCTGCGATGCGAACCGCTTCACGATGGTCTGCGCGATCCGTGGACATCGCGTCGAGCTGTAGATCGCGTTCGTGATTCGACCCCGATCTCCCCGCGCACGCTTCACGTCGAGGTCGGCGCGCGAACCGCGTGGATCTACGGCCGCGACGGTCAAGACGTCTTCGCCCTGCTGGACGCAGTCGGTATTCAGCGCCGGCAGTGGGACGCCGAGCGCAAGGTGTGGATGGTGCCCGTCGCCTACGCCGACGACGTCATGGCCTTCGCGGAGTGGAAGCAGCGCCGCAGCGTGTCCTGCGAGGCGGTCGACCGGTGAGCGACGACACCCGCAAACTCCGTCTCCGGTCGCTACAGGACGTGAAGATCCTGCCCACCCGCTACCTCTGGACCAATTACCTGCCGGTTGCCGAGCTGGCCATGCTGGTCGGCAAGCCGGGTGTCGGGAAGTCCACGGTGGCCGCCGAGGTCGCCGCGAAGCTGACCACGGGAGACCTGGCCGGCAGCTTCCTACAACAGCCGCAGAGTGTCCTCTACTCGCTGACAGAGGACTCCGAGTCAGTCTTCAAGGCCCGGTTCCTCGCCGCCGATGGTGATCCTGAGCGACTCACCGTGCTCGACGTCGTGCACGGCCAGTCCGACGGCAGCCCCCTGCTGGTCGAGGCGGACCTCGACCAGCTCAGGGTCGCCATTGCCCGGTTGCGGCCCGCCCTGGTGGTCCTCGATGCGATGAACTCCAGCCTCGATGGGCAGGTGAACGACAACAGCAACATCCGTCCGCAGCTCGAGAAGCTCAAGGCCCTGGCTCATCAGACCAACACGGCCATCCTCGGTATCGGCCACTTCCGAAAGAGCACGAGCGGATCCGAACCGCTCGACTCCATCGGCGGGGCGGGCGCCTACGGGCAGGTGATCCGGCAGGCCCTCGGCTGCGCCCGGGACGAGGACGACGGCACCTGCACGCTTTCGGTGATCAAGAGCAACGGCCAGGCGCTCGACGTCGCCTCACTGGCCTACCGCATAGAAGAAGCTCTCGTCCCCTCCGACGACGGCGGGACGGCCAGCGTCGGGCGAGTGACCTGGCTCGGTGAATCCGATACGACGGTGCGCGACCTGCTCCAGCGCAGCCCCCAGGGCGACGAGGACCGCGGCGACCGGGAGGAAGTCGCCGATTGGTTGGTCGACTTCCTCGCTTCCAACGGAGGACAGGCAGCAGCCAAGGACGTCTTCAAGGCGGGCCAGGCCGAGGGCTACAGCAAGGATCAACTCAAGCGAGCGAAGGGCAGGCGGGTCCGCTCCGCCAAGATCGCCGACCGCTGGCTCTGGGAAATCCTCACCGACTCCACAAGCCTCCGACCAGCAAGGGAGCAGCAAGGGAGCAAGAGCGCAGGGGACAAGAGTGCCGCTCCCTTGCTCCCTTCGGTGCGCCCTTCGTCCGAGCCGACATCCCAGTCAGACCCAGGTCGGGCCAGTCACGCCAATGGTCCGCAGCCTGGCCCGACTGTCCTGACTGTGGCCCCGCTGCGCAGCGACGACGACGACCATCTCGCCGACTGCGGCCATCCGATCAAGGTGATCAACACGGCCAACGGCAAGTGCGGAATGTGCATCGCTACCCGCCCGCGGCCGATCCTCACTGCCACCTGCCGTGCCTGCCACGGACCGCTCGATCCTGCCGCCGGCGAGGACGTCCATCCCCTCTGTGAGATCCAGGAGTCCGCATGAATCTCCACCGCACCCGGGCCCCCGGGAAAAATCCAGACGATCTTGGTTCTCCTGACCCGCCCGTCAGGACGAATCTCTCCCCGGGTCATTTTCCACCAAGGCCGGGGTCGTCGGCGGTGACCCCACCGGCGCAGCAGGGGCCCGTGGGCCTCGGTGATCTGTCGTGATGCAGGGACGCTCTCCGAGGTCGCACGGTGTCGACGACACCCGGTGGTTGTCCGGCGGCCTGCTGCGGCGCCTGAGATGCCTGCTCGGCGGGCATCGCTGGTCTTCGCAGCCGGCGGCCAGCGGCGTGGTCCTGGTGTTCTGCGATCGGTGCGGTGAGCTGGTGTCTGCCACGTTCGTCGACAGGGCCGAGGTGCTCGGCCTGGCCGGTGCCGGGGGTGACTGCTGGCTCGGCGCGACGTCGGCGGCCCGTGTGGCGGTGGACCTTGTCGCTGCGGTCATCGCTCAGGACGACACCGAGCGGCGTCGGTGGCGCCGGGAGGCTGTAGCTCGGCCTGGGGACTCGATCGACGCGTTGGCGCAGCTGGCCGCGGTGCTCTCCCGCATGGGCACCCCGGGGCAGCCGTGCGCTGCCCTGCACGCGGTCGCTGATCGGGTGGAGCGGTCGGTCGTGGAGCGGGAGCTGCTCGACGTGTGCCGGGCAGGTGATGAGTCGTGATGCCCAAGAGCTGGCCTCCCGCGCGTCGACCGTCGGATCGGACGGTGGGCCGACGGACGGGGACCGATATCGGCGCGCCCGTGGTCGAGCTGCGCGAGGTGCTGCTGTGGGGTCGTCCGGTGCTGATCGATGAGGCCGGTGACGTCTGGTGCACCGGCTGTCTCCGAACGGTCCCAATCCCGGAGCTAATGCGCGTGGACTCCCATCACCGCGTGCGGCCGCCCGGTTGGTCCGAGGCGAACACCGCCACTTGGTACACCCCCGGTGGCCCGGACGACCGGACACCTCCGGTCGGTGAGGTGTACCGGTGGTGACGCCGGAGATTCCCGGGCCGTGGCGGGGCTCCGTGCTGCGACTGCCGGGTGGTCAGGTGCTGCTCGGTGGGTCGGCGCTGCTGGATGTGGTGCGGGCATTGCAGGCCGCTCAGCGCGTGACACAAAGAGATGGGATCGCGGCCCCGGAGCGCTGGCGGGGGCTGCTGGCGCAGCTGCTCTCCGCAGCCGCCGACGCCCCCGCGACTGCCCCACCGGGCAGTGCGGCAGTGCCGCAGCCGGACCACTCGTCATGGTTGCCCGGAGACCTCGTCGACACCAAGGAGGCGGCCGAGATGCTCGGTTGCAAGCCGCGGAACGTGAGAGATCTGAACGCACGCGGTGCGCTGGAGTCCGGTCGGCTGGTCGGTGGCCGACTGCTGCTCGAGCGGACCGAGATTGAAGCCGAGCTACGCCGCCGGGCCGAGGCCCGCCACAACGAGGAGGGCCGCCGTGCCTGCTGACATGAACCCATGGGCCGAGAACGACTCAACGAGCGTCGGCCTCACACCGGACATCCAGGCGGTGCTCGCCACCGTCCTGGCCGAGGACCAGGCCGACCGGCAGGCCGCCGACGGACGCCAGCTCGCCGAGCACCGGGCTGGGCAGGCGCGGGCCCGTCAGGCAGTCGACGCCATCCACGTGCGGGATGAGAACGCCAAGGTCGATGTCTCGCCCGCGGTGCGGGTGCAGGCCCTGCGCGAGCGCGTGTATCTGGCGAACGTGACCGGGACGGGCGCCGGCGGCAGGATCACCGTTGACGACGTCCGGGCGCACGCCGAGCTTCGCCGGCCGTTGGCCGCGGTGGCCGCGTCCGGGGGGCGGTTCCCGGACCCAGCGCCGGAGGCGGTGACGCCGCACGCCACCTATCCCGGGTGGCTCGCGGCCGCCCGGAAGGTCGGTCCTGAGCCGACCCTGTTCGCGACGGGCAACCTGCCGCCGTTCACCGCGTCCGGCCTCGACGTCTCGCAGCTGAGGTCGGTGCCCTGGCAGGCCCGGCCGGCGATGGCGACGGCACCGACGCTGGCGGCGGCCTACGCGATCGTCGACGACGTTCTGTCCGACCCGGATCCCGAGGCGTTCGCGGCCGAACTGTTCGCCCGTCACGACGCGGTCCAGGACTACACGGCGTCGGTGATCAGCTGGCTGGCTCAAGGTCAGCACGAGCAGCTGATGAGCGAGCCCATCCAGTACCCGGGCCCGCGTCAGGCCGGGCGGGTTCCGGGCTACTGATGACCAGGGATCGGGGCGTCAACGTCACCCGCCGGTTGCCCGGGCGCCGCGCGGGATCGAAGGTCGGTGAGGGCCGCCTCCTTTCCCAGGTCCGGAGACCCGGCCTGCGCCCCGCTGCCCCAGCCAAGGAGCCCACGACTCATGCCCACTGATCCTGTTGCTCACCGGCTCGCCGCGACCTTCGCGCTTCGGCAGCACCTCGACGATGGTCCCGGCCTGCTCGCCGTCTACGAGGACGTCGTCGAGCTTGGCCTGATGGACCAATTCGTGATGGCGCTGTCCGCGCTCACCGTGGAGTACGGCCGTCGCGCCTATTCCGATCTCACGATGCGCCTGGAGCATCACATCCTTCACCTTCAGGGCGTCGACCCGCCGAAGGGTCCGCCCGCATGACCTACCCCGAGAGGTTCCCGTGGCGCTGTCCAAAGACGTAGTCATCAAGCTGCTGGGTGACGCCTCGAGCGCTATCGCAGCGCAGAAGGCGGCGGCTGCCGCCTGCGAGGTGTCGGTGTCGCAGTACCGCAAGGCTGAGCGGGAGTTGTCCCGTGTCCAGGCGGCGGAGAAGGCGACCCACGACGCCCGCAAGAAGTCGATGGCCGAGGCGTCGCAGTCGGCGATGGTGCTGGGTGGGGCGCTGCTGCTGGCGTTCGGGGTCGCCGTCAACGCTGCCGCGGAGTTCGACAAGGCCATGTCGGGCGTGGGTGCGGCGACGATGGCGAACGCCGGGCAGATGAAGCAGCTCCGGCAGGCGGCGTTGGATGCTGGCGCGGCCACCATGTATTCGGCGACGGACGCGGCGAACGCTGAGACGGAGTTGGCAAAGGCCGGCATCTCGGTCCGGGACATCCTCAATGGTGGCCTGATCGGCGCGCTGGACCTGGCGGCTGCCGGTCAGCTGGACGTGGCGACGGCGGCGCAGATCGCTGCGACCGCGATGCAGCAGTTCCACCTTGCCGGCTCGCAGACCGGGCACGTCGCTGACCTGCTGGCGGCGGGCAGCAACAAGGCCCTCGGTTCCGTGCAGGACCTGGCCGGGGCGTTGAAGTACGTGGGCCCGGTTGCCGCGGGCATGGGTGTGTCGATCGACCAGACGGTTGGCACGCTGGCATCTTTCGCGCAGGCCGGAATCATCGGCGAGCAGGCCGGTACGTCGCTGCGCGGTGTGATCTCGGCGCTCTCGTCGCCGTCGAAGCAGGCGGCGAACGAGATGGAGAACCTCGGCATCAACGTCTTCGATGCCCAGGGTAAGTTCATCGGCCTTGACGGCGTCGCCGGTCAGCTACACGACTCAATGGCCGGCCTTACCGAGGCCGAGCGGTCGCAGGCGCTAGGTCGGATCTTCGGCAACGAGCAGCTGACCGCCGCCCGGGTCCTTTACTCGGAAGGCGCCAAGGGCGTCCAGGACTGGACGGGGAAGGTCAACGACTCCGGCTATGCGGCCCGGCAGGCTGCGAAGCTCACCGACAACCTCAACGGCGACCTGGAGCGGCTGGGCGGCTCGCTGTCGACGGTGCTCATCAAGGGCGGCGAGGGCTCGACCAACGTGCTGCGGTTCCTCGCGCAGGCGGCCGAGGGGTCGGTGAACGCCTTCGGTGAGCTGCCGGGGCCGCTGGCCGCCACGGGTGTTGGACTCGCCGGGATCGTTGGCGTGGGGGCGGTCGTTCTCGGGATCGTCGGCTCGTTGGTGCCGAAGGTTCAGGCTGCGCGGGAGTCGCTGCGCGGCATGGGGGCCGCCGGTGCGGCGCTGGATTCCGGGCTCGGGAAGGTCGGCAAGGTTGCCGGCTACACGGGCGCGGCGATCGCCGGGGTCAGCCTTCTTGCTGCCGCGTTCGATGCCCTGCACCCGCCGACGCAGATCGTCATCGCCGACCAGTCGGTGCTCACCGAGCAGTTGGTGAAGCTGGGCGAGGCGGGCAAGCAGACCGCGTCGGCGCTGGGCGGCTTCGACGTGGGGAAGCTGATCACGCAACTCGGTTCGGTGGACGATTCCTCAGGCCATTTGATCGAATCCATGGGGTCGGCCGCGAAGATGACGACATACTTCTTCTCGACCTACGGTTACCTCGAAGACAAAGTCGTCCACGCACACGACCCGTTCAATCAGGCGCAGCAGGATATTAAGGACGTAGACGCCGCCCTCTCCGGGATGATCTCCTCCGGTCACCCGGAGGCGGCCACGGTCGCGTTCGACAAGATCATAAAGGCCGCGTCCGCGCAGGGCCTGACGATGGACCAGCTCAAGGCGAAGTTCCCCGAGTATGTTGCGGCGCTCCAGGGATACGTCGGGGAGTCCACCTACACGGTGGATGCCTCCGGGGCTGTCACCAACGCACTCGGTGAGCAGAAGTCGGCGGCCGACCAGCTGAAGCAGTCGTGGGATGCGCTCAACGGCATCGGCACGAACGTGGTGCAGGGTCAAGCGGAGTGGACCCTTGCGCTGGACTCAGTCTCGCACGGTGCCGCGTCGGCGTCCCGGTCGCTGGACATCAACACGTCCGCGGGCGCGAAGAACACCGAGCAGCTGATCACGGTCGCCGGTAAGGCCCGCGATCTGGCCGCTGCGATCGGCGACCAGAAGGGCTACAAGGCGGGGATCAAGGCGTCCAACGACTTCCGTGCGGACCTGATCAAGCAGGCCGTGCAGGCCGGCTACAACAAGGACGCCGTCATCGGTCTGATGGACCAGATCTTCCACCTGGACAACACGAACTCGACGTCGGATCTGAAGGCGAACGACCAGGTGTCGCCTGCCGTGGCCCACGCCAACCGCCAGTTGGACGCCATCAACGGCCGGGTCGCGACGGTCACTCTCACGACGGTGCAGAAGACGGTGCAGCAGCTGATCCACGCCACCCCGATCTATGAGGCGCCCAGCCTCGGCAAGTACGGAATGCCCGTGCCGCCGCGTGCCGGCGGTGGTCCCGTGTGGCCGGGCACGTTCCTCGTCGGCGAACACGGCCCGGAGCTTCTTCAGATGGGCGGGCATGGCTTCGTCACGCCCGCCGACATGACGAGGCAGGTCATGGCGTCCCTCGGTGGCCACGTTGGCACGAGCCGGCCCGTCAGTAGCGGAACACCGGTCGGCTCTGGGGCCATGAGGGGTGGGGGTGTTGGCGGGCCAGCCCACCTGACCGCCAACGTCCGCGTCTTCGTCGGCAACCGCGAGATCACCGACATTGCCAGGGTGGAGGCGGACGCCGTGGTCGGTGAGGCTTTCGCCCTGGCGACGACCCATGGGTTGGCGCACCCGTGACGGTGACTGTGACCGACACTGTGGAGGCGTCGAGCGAGGGGACGACGGCTCGCCCTGTCCAGCGGCTGGCCGGTTGGGGTCATGTGAGCCTGTCCCTCTCCTGGGATCGCCACACGCTTAGCAACTTTCGCCTACCGACAGTGGCAACTCGGCCTCACTTGGGCAATGTTCGGCGTATCACCTTGCGGTGATACCTCCTACGGGTGATAGTCGCAGGCGTGCGCGTCCTCCGGTCCAGCGGCTACAGCAGCTGGCGGGCTCGGACCATCGAAGACCCAGAGTGCGGGGAGCAGGCAGAGATCTTCATCCTTGCGATGGAGTCCCAACTACGGCAGCTGAACAGGCCACCCGAAGGGGAGTCGGCCACCCTCAAGCGAGTGATGCAGGCCAGGCGGCACGAGCTGTGGCGGGTGAGGCATCCCTACCGTGAGAGCTTGGCCCTCCGCATCATCTGCTACTTCCCCGACCAAGAAACGGTGGTACTGGCTCTGTTGGGCTTCAATAAGCACCCTATCGGCGACATCTGGTACGACCGGGCCGCTAAAGAAAGCGAAGCGTTGGTCGATCAATACCTCAGGGAACAAGAGCGGGAGGCCGAAAAGTGAACAATGTGCTTCACGCAGCGACCGAGACTGAGGGCGTCAGCTTCCACGACGCTACTCAAGAGATCGACGCGGCCTTAGCCGACCCGGCCAAGGCCGCCAAAGTCGAAGCCGTCCGGGCAGAGATGGCGCAAGAGGACCGCGTCTACGCGATGAACCTCGCTATGATGCGGCAGGCCGCCGCTCTCACCCAGGAAGAAGTGGCAGGCCGCCTGCGCATCGGCCAATCGGCCGTGGCGAGGACCGAAAAGGCTGATGACCTACTACTCTCAACGCTTCGGCGGTACGTGGAGTCAGTGGGCGCTCATGTCACAGTCGTCGTCCGCCTGGCGGACGGTAAGCGCGTAGAACTAGACCTCGAGGCGCTTACCGAATAAGAGCGACTCTCGGCTATGGCCCTCCGCCGCGTTAACGTGCCGGCCATAGACATCAGCTCGGTGAACCAGGCGCACACCTACCGAGCAACGGTCACGATCGCGCCAGGGTGATGCGTTGTCTGATGACGTCGAGGACCGCTTTCGAGCCTCACTAGACAGGCTTGACCGCCTTCTCGAGCGGTGGAACCGGGGGGCGGCGACCCGGCCTAGCCTCCCCCTCCGCGGCGGCATCCACCCGACCAACCTCCTTGCAGTCTGGGCGCTTGCTTCCCAGGTCTACAGACAGGCCGAGCTCACGAGGCCTCTTTTCGAGAGTCATGGCGTAGAAATTGGTCCGCTGATCCGGAGTCAGTTCGAATGCTCCGTGACGGCGCAGTGGCTCGTGCTGCGCGGACCCAAAGCGTTGCCGGGTTTCCTGAGCGAGGGAGCGCGACAGCGCCTCAACCTCGGTCAGTCAGCGTTGTCTGCCAAGTGGCCGAGTGCGACAGCTGAGCTCGTCGACAGCCTGCGGGACGAGCGGCTTCCCCGGGGTGATCTAGACGAACATGCGAAGAGTTTCGAAAAGCTAGCCGGTGACTTCCAGGGCGGCTCGAGTCTCTACACGGTCTATCGCTTCCTGTCGGGGCTCTCGCATCCCGGGCTAATGCTGGTTGATTCGTATGTGCATAAAGACCCTCAGGCGCCGAATGGTTTCTCTCTCCGAAATAACCCGAGATCACTCAATCGCGATAGCTTGGCATGGACGTCGGTTTGGAGCCTCGTATGGGCTGGGAGGGCAGTCGACTGGCTGACCATGAAGAGTCCTGATCGGTTCTTCCTCAAGAAGACTGCTCGGGAGGCTGACATGCCATCCGACATGCTCGTACTGACCGAGAAGGCTGCGGCGAAGGCGTACGCCGACGGATACGACGCCGGCAGGCGCTCGTCTGCGGCCGCAGAAGATCCCGCCGACTGAGGCGCGGAGAAAGTCCTGAGCCCTGCCGCCGAATCCTCTACCCGGCCCAAAGAGACATCGGTGACGTGCCGGCACGAGCGCGGTCCTGGCGCCTACACGAAGTGGGTCGTCCGCCGGAAGGTCACCCGGTTGCTGTTCCGGCTACTCAAGTAGCCCCGGTGCGCCACGCCCAGATGTGGCGCCTATGTGGGGCACCATTCGACCCGTGGCCTGGGAATGGGTTAGTCCGGTGTGCACAGCTGGCGTCGGCGCTCTCGGCATCGCAGCAACCGGGATTACGGCTAGGGGAGGCCGAAAGCACGCGGAAACCGTCGCGACGGAGCGCATGACGCATGAACGAGAACTAGCGGAGGACGCCAGAAGCCAGGCCCGGATGGCTGATGCGTACGTCGAACTTCTTGCCACCGTCTTGCGAGCTGGTCACTACGCCGACAGCGTCCGGCCACTCCTCGACACCGACCCACCGGCCGAACTCCCCCCTCTTCCCTCGTTGGAGGAACAGACCCGGGCTGAAGCGCTCGTAAGGGCGTTCGGTAGTCGACTGGTCTCCGAGCGCTTCGAAACCTGGCGGGCCAGCATGTGGGACATCCTTGACGCGGATCGGGAGATCGGCCTTGCGATCAAGATGCACGAACGACACGGACAGGTGGATAACAACTTCGCGAAGAAGTGGCGTCGGTTGGCCGAGGACCTGAAGCCCGCTCAACGGGCGGCCCGCGACGCCCTGACCGAGGCCATCGCCGTGGAGCTACGGTCCCGGTAAGCCCACCCCAGCCGCGGTCGTCGCTGTGAACGTCACGCCCCCAAGCGTGGCCGACAGGCGCCTGCTGACTACGAGTTCGTCACGACTCGTCACTCGACCGGAGGAGTCACGGTCGAACAGGCGTTCGACGGGATAGACCAGCGGTATGGCCGACCCAATCCGACTGCTGGAGGAGCGCCACTTCGACCCGCCTCGTTCCGTCGAGGTCGAGCACAACGGCTCATGGTGGCCGGCGAGCCAGTCCGCCTGGCGGCTCTGCGATGACGACCGTGGGTGGATGGCCGACGTGACGTGGGTGGAGCAGCACGAGTGGGGGCCGGGCAAGTACCTGACGATGGTGCCGCCGCAGCGGGTGCGCGGCGTCCCGTGACCCGGAATCGACTGATCGCCGGGAACGGGTCGACGGTTTCGGCGGCACCCCGTCGCGGTGTAGCTTCCCTCGACACGTTGTCCCGGGGGGATTCCAATGGCGCGCACAGCCGCGATCATCACCGCGCTTCTGCTACTCGCGGGCTGTAGCAGCAATGGCTCCAGCGGCGCCTCCGGGTCAGCGAAGTACGACCAGACCTGGACCAAGAGCTATGGATCCACCACGTGTGGCGAGTTCAAGTCGCGGATGTCCGAGCATGAGCGGTTTGTCATGGCGGCCGACATGATCGGATCGACGGCCGCGGATCGAACCGGCAACAAGGACCTGCCGCCAGATTCCTTGGTCGACAACGTGGTGTCGCAGATGTCGACCGCCTGCGAGGCGGATAGCAGTGTGGCGATGACGGATATCGCGGTCGGCCTATTCATGATCGACTCATCGCTGTACACGTACTGAGTCAGCGCTGGACAGCGATCCGACACCCGTATTGTCACCGTGACGAAATAGGCTGCCCGCATGGGCTCCTGGGCTGACCTCAACGCATGGCTCATCCCGCCGCGGGCTCAGCCTGAGTGGCTCAGGCTGGCCGCGCTGCTGGACGAGCACCCCGATATTCCGTGCCGGACGAGCGATCCCGACGCCTGGTGGCCGGACAGGAAGATGCGCAACGGGCCCGCGGCTCAGGGCGCCGTCACCGCCTGCCTGAGCTGCCTGGCGCGAGACGCCTGCCTCCAGTACGCCCTGGCGGCCGGCGAGCGCGAGAGGATCTGGGGCGGGATGTTGCCGGATGAGCGCGCTTCTGAGGCGTTGAAGTCGGCGGCCTAGCGCGGGCCGCGAGTACTAGCGAGACTTGCGGCTAAGGCCGGTGTCCCCTGCCGCTTCGGCTTCCTGTTCAAGATCCGCAATCACGCGCTGGAGGAACGGGTTAGTCGAAGACTCACGGAGGTGCTCGAGATACAGAGCGCCTTCCTTGCCGTGGCGGCGGACCAGGGCCTCATCGGGGTCCGTCGTGATGGCTGCTGCGTGCGGCAATATGGCCTCCCCTGCGCCCGGCGGCGGTACCAGTCTAGCCATCTTCGAGGATCCTGCCCAAGATCGCGGCCGTCGCTGCAGCAACCTGCTTCACCTGTACCCGCTCCAACTGCGCCGTGCCCGCCGTCGGTAGAACGCAGTACTCGATGGGCACGTCCACAGCAACGCACCCCAGGAACTTCCCGTTCCTGTTCTTTATCGGCACGGCGAGCACCTCGCCGTACTTGCCGATCATCATGCGGAACTCTTCGAGCGTCATTCCCAGTTTCAGATCGGGCCGGACCGATTTGAACTTCTCCGGCGTAACGCTGCCGTTCGGGTATCGGGTGCAAGCTGCGCGAAGGTCACGATGAACTTCGTCTTGCTCCTGCCAGCACGTGCCGATGACGCCCTTGCCACGTGTCCAGGTGATCTCGCTGGGAGTGGGGCGGTCGGTAAAACGACGCCGCCCGAACCGCTCCAGTCGCTCGGGCCGGTTTCGACCGGCGCGGCGGACCTCCCATGCACTCACGCCGACGCCCCACTTGCTGTAGTTGGTCAGATCGCTGATCTGCAGGACCGCGTCGTTCAGAGCTCGATCGATCGCCTCCTGTCGCTGAGCCAGTGGTCCGCGGCGAGTCTCTGCTCGGATTAGTCGTACCTGTTCCCCGACTGCCACCGTCGCCGGGAGGCCGATGCAGGTCCAGAGCGCCCAGTGCGGGTGGCCGTTCCACAGGCCCGCCTGCTGCGTCGCGGCACCGCTTGCGCCACCGACTGCAAGGGCCGCCGCGACAGTGCGCAGGGTGACGATTGACTTCCTTGCCAACTGCGACCGTCCACCCCGTCGGAGAATCCATCCGTCGAGTGTGCTGCTCGCCCCTAAGGCGTTGCTCGACCGGCCGCTCAGAGTAATACGGCACTCGTTGGGGCCCCTCGTCAGACTAAGTTCCGCAACCATGGACTTCATCAAGGACGACGCGACCTTTACCGCGAGGGAGATTCGGATCACGGAGGGGCAGGGCTTCGGGCCCGTGCGCCACGATCCTTCTGTCGAAAACGCCAAGTTTCGACTGCACGGACCCTGGATCATCGTCGAGGGCGACGACGGGGCTGCCAACATCTACCCGATCGACCGCGTCATCGAGCTGAGAGGCGTCTCGCAGCAGGAGAGCGAAGCCAGGGCCTACTTCGTCTGAATGCCACTGAGCCCCGCCGTCGTCGTGACGGCGGGGCTCAGTGCTGTTGTATCAGTGACGGCGCGGGAGCCCCAAGTCGTTGACGGTCGGCCGCCTCGGCGCTGCCTCTGCTGGTTTCCAGTCACCGTCAGGGCCCTGAGCGAATCCAGCCGTTCGCAGCATGGCCTCCGCCTGCTGGAGTCGTTGACGGTCGCCGTCTTCAGGGGGTACTCGCTGACCGCGCACCCCCGTTTTCGATTCGGCTCGTCAGGTGTGCGGTTCTGAACAACTGCGGGTGGTCCACCCCCCTGACACCTGGAACCCCCTGAGAAGCCGTGACAGCGCCTCTCAGGGGGTTCGTTTGGGCGCCTTGAGTCGCTTGGCGCGCGCGGGATACGGCGGTCGCTCTGAACTGCGCTCGATCTCGGCAACGTCCTCAGGGGCGAAGCGCACCCCAGTGCCGTGGAGACGTCGGCACGGGATACGCCCCTCGGCGACAAGGCGGTAGATCGTCGCCCGACTGAACCCCAGATAGTCAGCAAGTTCCTGGACGTTCAGCCAGCGATCGGGCGGGGGCATTCCATCAGCCTGCCCCATGCGGACTCGACTTACGCGGCAGCTGCGGCCCCAGCCAGCGCCCGCCCCCGGCCGGCTTCATCCAACGCGGCCGACACGGCGACCAAGTCCAGGTCGGGGTACCGGAGCCAGTCACGTCCGTGCATCGGGAGCCAGTCCACAGGGACGATCACCAGCTCCTCGTCCTTCTGGAGTGCGCCCACAAGCGCCCGGCCGAACTCTTCGGGCGTGCCGGTGACGGTCTGACCCTTGAAGGTGAAGCGGATGAGCGGCTGCCCGTCCGCGCCTTCGAGAGTCTCGATGGTCGCTCCCCCGATAGTGAAGTGGGTGTTCTCGTCGGGGGTCTCGTGCGTAGCGTTACTCATGGGTCTCTTGCCCTTCTAGGGAGGGTGGGTGATCAAGGCCTCGTCCGGTGTTCGCGCACCGGGCGGGGCCGCCTTGCGTTCTAGGTGAGGAACCTCCTCTCGATCTCGTCGATGCTGAGGCCAGCCTCGGGCGACACCGTCGCGCCGGTGGCGGCGTCGGTGAGCCAGTACAGGCCGTAGTCGAGGGCCAAGGGGTCACGGCGGCGAGAGCGGGTCAGCTTCATCCCCCGTCGATCCGCGATCCGGCGTAGCCGGTTGATGCGGACCTTCTCCCCCTGGTCCATGCCCGAGACGATGCCCTAAGCGATGCCCGGAGCGGAAGTCCCCCATCGGCGTGTCGCGTCCGAATAACTACGCATGGCACATCCATGGCACAGGACGACGGGAATCCACCGTCAATGACAGGAGATGATGAGAGGTGTTTTCGCAGGTCAGCGGGCCCGTAGGGCTAAAGGCGCAGGTCCCGGACGACACCCCTACAGTACCGACCGAACTGCATGTGCTCGCTCCCGACGTGGACGCATGAGCGGGCACACGACGCCGCGACGGCCGGCCCGCCGGTGGACCGGAAGGCAGGCTGCCCACCACGAAGCACCGGTGACCCGCCTGGACGGGTGTTGATCTTACGGGCGCTGCCATCCCGCGCACGCCGAGCCGGAGGGTCACCGGCGGCGACCCCGCCCGGTGCGGACGACGCACCGACGGGGCCAGCGGAGATCAGAACATCGAGCTGATCCGCGCTGCCATGTCAGCCTCGTGCTGCTGGTAGGAACCGGCCACGCTGGTGAGAAGGGTGCCCATGCCGGTCAACGCGTCGCTGACCCCTTGCGCCGACAGCCGCCAGTGGTCGTAGAGCTCGCTGAACTGGACGGCCGCCTGACTGTCGGTCCACCCGTCGAGCACCGAGGTGTTGATGCTGCTGGACAGGGCGGCGTGCCGGGCAGTGGTGTCCGACGCCTCGGTCCGACACTGACCGGCCATCGACTGCAGGGTGGCGATATCGACCTTCACGGGTCCTCCTCCGATCCGGGTCCCTCCCGGTCGCGGCGGACGTTAGGACGTCACGGGGCCCCTTCGCCGGCGTTGTCCACAGGCGGGGTGGCTGTCCACAGATCTGATCGATGCTCCCCGGAGCCCTCGGTCCAGCGGACAAGATCGCGCGGTGACCGATCCCGCGATCCCCGACCCGGCGGCGCATCGAGCTCAGCGCTGCTGGACCCTGATCTGCCACGACGTCGCCGTCGACGTGGAACTCAGGGCTCGCGACGACGAGCGCGTTGCTGCGGTCGTGCAGGAAATCGGGCGCGCCCTGGGCCTGTCCGGTGACGGGCTCTGGGCGGGGTCGACCCGCCTGCCGGACGACCTGACCCTTGCGGCGCCCGAGCTCGGTCACGGCGCGGTGCTCGGGCTGGGGCGGCCGGCCCCTCCCACCGCTCGAACCGCGCGCTCCAGCGCCCTGGAGCTGCACGTCGTGGGGGGCCCCGACGCCGGCCGCACTCTGCCGCTCGGTCAGGGACATTGGGTGCTGGGCCGCGGCAGCGAGGCGACGATCCGGCTCGACGATCCGGATGTCTCCCGCCGGCACGTGGCCCTGCAGGTCGGTGGCGGGGTGATCACCGTCGCCGACCTGGGGTCGACCAACGGCAGCAGCATGGACGCGGAGGATCTCGCCGGCCACCCCCGGCGCTGGGCGGCGGGCGCGATCCTGCGGCTGGGTGCCAGCGCCCTCACCGTCACCGGGCCGACCGCGACGCCGGCGACCGCCGACGGTGCAACGGGTGGACGCATCCGTCTGCGTCCGACGCCCACGGTGATCGAGCCGACGACCGAGGTCGAGGTCCTCTTCCCGCGTCCGCCGGCATCGGTCCCCCGTCGTCGGCTGGCCTGGGTGACAGTCGCCCTCCCCGCCGTGGGCGGTGTTCTGATGGCCTTGGTCCTGCGCACACCGACGTTTCTCTTCTTCGCCCTGCTCGGTCCCCTGGTCGCCCTCGGCACATGGCTCTCCGAGCGCTGGTCGGGCCGGCGGAGCGGCCGCAGGGACGCCGCGGCCCACGCCGTGGAGCTGCTCGATGCGGAGCGCAGACTTGCCGGCGCAGTCCGCGAGGCCGTGCGGCACGCGGAGCACGCCTCGCCGAACCCGGCGGCCATCACGACTGCCGCCCGTCGACGGTCCCGGCTGCTGTGGAGCCGGATGCGCGGCGACGCTGATGCTCTGACGATCCGCATCGGTACCGGTCCGGGAAGAACCTGCGTCACACGCGTCCAGGCCGACGGCACCCGGGTCCGCGAGACCGCGCCCCACCTGCCGGTCGTGGTGGATCTGCGAGCCGGTGGCGGACTGGCGGTGGTGGGCCCCAGAGAACGGTCCCTCGGCGTCCTGTCCTGCGTCGTCGCGCAGCTGGCTGCCCTCCATCCACCGGGTGAGATCGAGCTCCTCCTCCTTCCCGGCACAGACCGGCTGCGGGACTGGGCGTGGACACGGTGGCTGCCGCACCTCGATCCCTCCGGCGTGCATCTGCAACCGACCAGCGCCCCCGGCGGGTCGACACAGCGCCCCGACGACGACGCGCTCAACACGTGGCTCACGACGATCGTCCGGAAGCGATGCGCCGTCACAGGACGACCCGGCCATGGGACCCCGGCTCGAGCGGGCTGGTTGGTGGTCGTGGCCGACGGCCCGCTGGAGCCACGTGTCGCGGCGACACTGCGCGCGGCCCGGGACGCCGGAGTGGTCACGCTGACGACGGCGGAGACCGCCGAGACCCTTCCGGTGGTTGTCGACAACGCGGTGCGGCTGGCCGGCGAGACCGGCGACGTCGCGGTTCTGAGCACGCCGGGTACGCCCGGTCACCCGAGGGTGACCGTCGACCGGCTGCCCCGGCCGGTCGCCGCAGAATTCGCCCGCGACCTCGCCCGGCTCAGCCCGGCCAGTGCGCAGAGCGCGCTCCCGGGGAGCGTGCGGCTGCTCGATCTGCCCGGCGGGGGCCTGCGGTTCCATGCAGACGGACGGGTGAGCGGCTCCTGGTCGTCCGCCCGCGACCGACTCGTGGCAACGCTGGGTCGAACGGCGGACGGCCCGCTGGAGGTGGATCTGTGCCGGCAGGGGCCGCATGCGCTCGTCGCCGGCACGACGGGTTCGGGCAAGTCGGAGCTCCTCCAGACACTGATCGCCGGCTTGGCGCTCGCGCATCCGCCGGGCCGGTGCTCGTTCCTGCTGGTGGACTACAAGGGCGGCGCCGCGTTCGCGGAGGCGGCGGCGCTGCCCCACACCGTGGGCCTGGTCACGGACTTGGACGGGCAGACGACGTCGAGAGCGCTCCGGTCCCTCGCGGCGGAGCTGACCAGGCGCGAGGCGATCCTCGGAGAGCACCAGGTCCCGGACATCGCCGCGCTGCCCGAATCCGTGGCGCTCGCCCGGCTGGTGATCGTGGTCGACGAGTTCGCCACGCTGGTCGACGAGTTGCCCGGGTTCGTTCCCGGGCTGGTCTCGATCGCGCAGCGCGGCCGGTCCCTCGGGGTCCACCTGGTGCTGGCGACCCAGCGCCCGGCCGGCGTCGTCTCGCCGGAGATCCGCGCCAACTGCACGTTGCGGATCTGCCTGCGCACCACCGACGAAGCCGATTCCCGAGACGTGCTGGGCACCACCGACGCCGCTTACCTGCCGGTGGAGCTTCCGGGCCGCGCCTACCTGCGCTCGGGCAGCGGCACCCCCACCGCACTGCAGGTGGGTCGGGTGGCGGGCACCGATCCGCGACCGTCCCCTACCGCCCCGGAGCTTCGGCTCTGGACATGGCCGCTGGTTGCGGGAATGCCGAGCAGGGCGCCGGATGGCCAGGAGGACAGCGACCTGGCCGCGCTCACGCGGGCCGTCGTCCAGCATGCCGCGGACGTCGGCACGTCGACCCCCCACCGACCCTGGCGGCCACCGTTGCCCGAACGGCTGCCCTGGTCGGAGCTGGACGGGGATCCAGCCGCCGCCGACCCGTGCGGCCGGTTCCGAATCCGGGTGGGTCTGGTCGACCTGCCGGACAGGCAGGCCCAGCAACCGCTGGAACTGGACCTGGCCGAGGGCGGCGCATGGCTGGTCGTCGGCGGCGCCCGCAGCGGTCGCAGCACGTTCCTCCGCACGATCCTCGGCGAGGCGGTGCACCGACTCGGACCGGACCAGTTGCACGTTCACGTGCTGGAATCCGCCGGTGGGGCGTTGGCCGCGGACGCGGCCACCCTGGCGCACACCGGCACCGCCATCGCCGGCGAGGACGCCCTCCGAACGGTGCGATTGGTCGACCGGCTGGCTCAGGAGATCGCAGACCGTCGCACCGGCACCGGCACCGGCACCCCGCCCCTGATCCTGCTGCTCATCGACGGCGTGGAGGCGATCGGTGCGCTGCTGGACGAGGCCGACCCCGGCCGCGGGTCGGCGAACCTGCATCGTCTGATGCGCGACGGCGCTGCGGTCGGCCTCACGTGCATCGTCACCGCAGACCGCGCGGTCCCGGGCGGACGGCTGGCCGCCGTGGCTCACGAGCGGATGGTGCTGCCACTGCCGGACCGGGCGGACTACGCCGTGGCCGGCGTCCCTGCCCGTGCCGTGCCCACGCACCGGCCACCCGGGCGCGCCCTTCTCGGCGAGGACGCGCTGGAATGCCAACTTGCCCTGCCGCGGCCGCTACCGCGGAGCTCAGCACCCTTACGGCCGGGGGCGACGGCGGCACTGCGGATCGTGGACCTGCCGCCCGATCCGTCCGTGCCGCTTCCCGCAGTCGTGCCGGCAGCGGATGGCCTTGTCGACGCGTTGCCAAGGCTCCCCGTCGGCCCCGGGGGCGACGAGGGTGAAGCCCTGGCGATCGACGTGCTGCGCACCGGAGGACTGCTCGTCGTGGGCCCGGCAGGCTCTGGCCGCACGACTGCCCTCCACGCCTTCGCCCACCATCTGCAGTCCGCCGGAGCAGCGGTGCTACGGATCGGCCGGCAGGCGCGCGGCCCGGCAGAGCCGCTCGGAGCCCCGGACCTGATGTGGCTGGACCCGGCCGACGAGACCGGGATGGACAGCTGGGTCACCGGGTTGGCCGGTCGGCCGGCTGTGGTGATTGCCGACGACGTCGGGGCCCCGCCGGATTCCCTCGCGCTGACCCGGCTGCCCGCGGTCGGCGGCGCCGGGCGGGTCGCGCTGCTCGCCTCGGGTACCGCCGGTCAGCTGTCGGCGCATTACCAGGGACCGATCGCCACGCTACGGCGCGGCCGGACCGGCTTGCTGCTCTGTCCGGGGCCCGGCGATGCAGACCTGCTGGGCATCCGGCTCCCCCGGACTCCGCTACCGGTGCGGCCCGGCTCCGGGTGGCTCGTCACCGGGGGCAACACGCAGCGCGTGCAGGTCGCCCGCCGACGATGCGCCGCCCAGCCGGTGGCCCCGTGACCGGCTCACAGAAGTTCGAGGACAGGGCCGATCTCCTGCGTGGCGTACCAGGCCAGTTCGTGCCCCTCTGCCTGGTCGACGACGAACTGGGCATCGTCGCTGCCCAGATCAGCCTCGAGGACGACGCCGACCGCCGCTCGGACGTCCTCCTCGGCGTCCGAGCCGTCGATGTGCGCACTCGCGACGTCCCGGATGCCGATGTCGCCCGAGATCTGCACCTCGCCGCGCTCCGCGTCCGGGTCCGCGCTCGGGCTGACCTCCGCGTCCGCGACATCGGCCGCCACCACCACCCGACGCCGGGCCGCGCCGGGATCGACGTCCAGCAGACGCAGGCTGGAACGGGCGGCGTTCAGCAGCGCCGCGTACTCGAGCTCCTCGGTGTCCACGTCGGCATCGGTGAGTGCGTAGAACTCCCGCAGCTGCGGGGTGACCGCGAAGCCGCGCGTCGGACCGGACAACCGGCCCTCGTCCATGAGCGTCCGCAACACGGTCGTCGTTGCCGGCAGGTACACGCGCACGCGGAATTCTCCTTCATCGATGGGAGGGCGACGGTAGCCCGCCGGCCCGCAAGGCCGATCCGCGTGGCCGGTCATGCCCGCGGAGAGGTCCCTCGTCGGCTCGGCGGTCAGTCCGCAGTCTCCACCAGCGCGGCGACCTCCTGCTCGATCTGATCGGCGAGCACGTGGACGTCGCCCACGCTGTCCAAGTCGGCGTTCAAGCCGAAGAAGACCCGTCCGTTGTAGCTGGTCATGCCGATGGAGAGCCCCTGTCCGCGAGCCAGCGGCACGACCGGGAAGACTTCGAGCATCTCGCCACCGGCCGCGTAGAGCGGCACCTGCGGACCAGGCACGTTCGTGACCACAAGGTTGAACAGCCGCCGCGAAAGCCGCCGGGCGGCTCGGGCACCCAGCGCGTGCAGGGTCGGTGGTGCGAATCCGGTGAGTGCGATCAGGCTGTCGGCCCCCACGGACTGCCCGTGCTGGGCGATGCCGCGCATGGCGTAGCCCAGCCGCGTCAGCCGGACACGCGGATTGGGCTCACCGACGGGCAGGTCCACCAGGAGCGAGGACACCCGGTTTCCCGGCTCGTGGTCGGTGTCCTGCAAGGAGACCGGAACGAGGGCGCGCACCGTCGTCGCGGCCACGACCGGCACTCCGCGGGAGAGCAGCCATTCCCGGAGCGCACCCGTGACCACCGTCAGCAGGACGTCGTTGACGCTCCCGCCGTGCGCCTTCCGGATCATCTTCACGTCGTCGAGCTCGGCCATGGCCACCGCGACCCTGCGCTGGCGACCCAGGGGGGCGTTCAACGGGCTGTTCGGCGCGGGCAGCACGGCCGACCGGGCAGTACGCACCAGGCCCCCGGCCACGGAGCTCAGCCGACCCGCGGTCGACCGCACGTCGGTCACCGCCTCACGGACGGAGTCCACGAGCGACGAGGGCCGGCGCGCGTACTCGTCCAGTGCCTGCACCACCAGCTCCGCGCCGTTGGGGGCCCGGCGCGGCCGCCACTCCGCCGGCCCCGGGGCCGGGGCATCGCGCTCGACGTCGAGCAGCACCTGCCCGATGTCGATGGCGCTGAGCCCGTCGACCAGCGCGGGATGGGTCTTGGTCACGACCGCCACCCGGCCGCCGGAGAGTCCGTCGATCAGGTACGCCTCCCACAGCGGGTGGGCTCGGTCCAGCGCCCGCGAGGTCAGCCGTGAGACCAATTCCAGCAACTGTTCCTGGGTCCCCGGCCGGGGCAGCCCCGACCGCCGGAGGTGATAGGCGATGTCGAACTCGGGATCATCGACCCAGACAGGGTTCGCCAGATGGCCGGGAATCTCGGCCACCCGCTGCCGGTACCGCGGAACAAGCGGCAGCCGCGCCTCGACGAGGGCAGCCAGCGCATCCAGGCCACCGGGCGGCGGTTCGAGGACGAGGACACCACCGACGTGCATGGGAGTCCCCGGCTCCTCCAGGTAGAGGAAGGACGCATCCAGTCGGGTCAGGCGCTCGACCATCGATCTCCTCAAAGGCGGATGGCACAGGCTACGGCGCCCACCGCGCTCAGGGACACCCCGCGCTCAGGGACACCCCGCGCTCAGGAACACCCCGCGGTCAGGCAACCGCCCGGTTCCGTCGGCGGCGTCCGCCGGAGGGTTCGGCCACACCGCTCACGCCCGCGGCGAGGGACCGCATCGCCAGGCGCAGCGGGGACCCGGGCGCCGCCTCGGCGAGCGTGCGGCCCGACGCCAGGGCCGCGTCGGTGGCGCGCCGGTCAGCGGGCAGGAAGAACCGCACCTCGCGTCCGGTGAACCGCTCCAGCGCCTCGGCGATCTCCCGCCGAGGGTCGCCGGATACCGGTCCGCGGCGCACCTGGTTCACCACCACGACGGGTTCCACGCCAGGAAGGACGTCGCGCAGCTCATCCAGGCCGCGGATGGAGCGCTGCAGGGCCACCGGATCGGCGCCGCTCACACAGATCACGACGTCCGCCGCCTCCAGGACCGCCAGTGTCGCCCCGTTACGCCGCGGCGCCGCCGTGTCGAAGGAGAGCTCCTCGTCGTCCTCCAGGTTGAAGCCGCAGTCGACGACCGTGAGCTCGGCGAGCCGGCGCGCTTCCTCCAGCACCGCGGTGACCGCCCGTGGCCGCAGCTCGGGCCACCTGTCGGACCGCGCGAGACCGGTCAACACCCGCAGCCGGGGACGGACCGCCCAGGCCAGCCGGACCAGCGCCGCGGCATCGAGCGCTCCCGAGCCGGCCTGCCGAGCCGCACCCGCCAGGCCCGGCGACTCGTCCAGCAGCCCCAGCATCTGGGCGACCACGCCGCCGTAGACGTCGGCGTCCACGAGCAGCGTCGAGACTCCCAGGCGAGCGGCCTCGTCGGCCAACCCGACTGCCACGGTGGTCCGTCCGGGTGCCCCGGTGGGTCCCCAGACCGCGACCACGCGACCGAGCCCCGCGGGCTGCTCGGAGGGCTCCGCGGGCACACCGAGTGCCGGCAGGGCGGCGCGGGGATCCGCGACGTCGCGGCCGGGAGCGGGAGCGCCGGCGACGGCCTCCCGGAGAGCCTGCGCGATCGCTTCGGGCGTGGCATCGGCCGGGAGCACCCGCCGGACCCCGAGCTGCCGCAGCCGCTCGGCTGCCCGGTCGTCACCGGGTTCGACCAGGCCGACGACGGCCACCCCGGCGGCATCCAGCCGCGCGACGGCGTCGACGTCGAGGCGGCGCAGCTCGGCCGAGAGCAACGCGGCCTGACCCGTGCCGGTAGCGGCCGCGGCGAGCAGTTCGGAGACGTCCACGCACCGGCGGACGACGGTCACCCCGTGGTCGGCGCGGTCGAGCGCCCCCACCAGCTCCGATTCCCAGGCCGCTCCGGTGACGGCCGTGAAGACCTGCAGCGCCATCAGCCGGTCGGGCCCGACGGGACCGACGTCGTGCCGGCCGCGCTCGACGCCCGCCCCGGCGCCGACCCCGCCTCCGAGGGGTCGCCGTCCACCGAGCCGTGCACCACGACGACCAGGGGCCGCCCCCCGATCGAGGCCAGCACGTCAGCGGCGTCTTCTGCTGCCACCGAGACCACCACCTGGAGCGTGGTGGTGGCCGAGGACAGCACCCCGGCGGACCGGCCCGAGACCGCCTGGACCGGCGCCTCCTGGATGACCAGCGCCACGCTTCCGTCGGCGACCCTGCTCGCCCCGGCCGCCGGGTCCGCCACCGCGTAGACGTCGACACGCTGCCCACGCTGCAGGCTCGGCGGCACGAACCCGGCCTGCACCGGCAGCGCCAGCTGGACGCGGTCCGCCGATCTCTCCAGCGCCGAGCGAGGCACGAGCTCCCCGGCCCGGACGGCGCGCCCGAGCGTCCGCCCCTCGGGACGCGTGCCGGTCGACAGATAGGCGCGCGCGGTGGCATCCAGCCGGACCGGGACGGGAACGAGGTCGTCAGCCGTCAGCTCGGTCCCGGCGGCCAGATCACCGGCGGCTGCCCAGACCGGCACCGTGGCGTCGGCGGCGGTGACCACGCGGGCGCCGAGCAGGACCGAGCCCAGAACGAGGAGCACTCCCAGTACCAGTCGCAGATCGAGCCAGCGGGGCGGGCGCACCCGTCGCGGCGTCGGACCGGCCGGCGGGTCCGAGGCGGTCGCCGGAATGCCCGGTGGACGGACAGCGGTCACGGCACTCACCTCATCCAGCACATTCGGCCGCCCAGGAAGCGGGTGTCGCACGCGGATATCGCGACATGACGGCGTTCGAGTGCAGATGATGCGGCATGCACGCGTTGGCGCGCACTGGTCATCCACACGTTCGGGTGTGGATGATTGCCACAGTCCACCGATGCGGCTGACACACTGACGGGAACCGGACGGAGAGAGCCCGATGCCCACGCCCCGCTTCCTGACCCTCGACGACGTCGCGGAGACCCTCAACGTGTCCTGGTCCCAGGCGTACGCGCTCGTGCGCCGCAAGGAGTTGATCGCGATCCAGATCGGCGGCCGCGGGCAGTGGCGGATCGAGAACGACGAGCTCGAGCGCTTCATCCAGCGGAAGTACGCCGAGGCGCGCGCCGGCGCGGTGACCGACGACGCCGCCGCGCCGGAGGACGCCGAGGCCGCACAGCCCGAGACCGCCGCACCGAACAGCGGCTCG
This sequence comes from Blastococcus sp., assembly GCA_025465355.1. Taxonomy (GTDB): domain Bacteria; phylum Actinomycetota; class Actinomycetes; order Mycobacteriales; family Geodermatophilaceae; genus Blastococcus_B. The sequence goes on from JAODNN010000041.1 coordinate 40,463, forward strand.
CGCAACCGCTCCTGACCCGCGTCAGTCCAGACCCGGAGTCGCCGTCCGGACGACGGCGACCGCCCGGATGACCACCGCACTCACGCTCCGCACCGCCTCCGCCCGGCGCGGCAGATCCACCGGGTGTTCGGCGATCTCGACGTAGTCGACGCCCACCCGGTCGACCGTTCCGTTCAGCACGCTCCCGTCGTCGAGCACGACCTGGACGGTGCTGCGGTCACGCGCGAGCCCGCGTAGCGCCCGGCGCAGGTCCAGCCGCCCGCGAACCGGACCCGCCTCCTCGGCCGCGGCGGTCCGCCGCCCGAGACCGCGGACCGACCGCACCGCGGACGTCGCGACGAGGCTCGGCCGTGCGCGGTCGTCCTCGAGCAGCAACCAGTCCACGCCCACGTCGGCCAGCACCCCGATCACCTGACCGGCCCCGCCGCAGGACAACGACAGCGTGCCGCCGACCGACCCGCGGAGCCGCTGGGCGAGCTCTACGGCGCCGATCTCCGCCCGGGCGCGGGAAGCGAACTCCCCGCGCTCCGCCGACGCCTCTTCCTCCTCGAACTGCGCCTGCAGATCGGCGAACAACTGCTGCCACCGCATCTCCCACCTCCCCGGAAGAGACTAGATCCATACGAAGTGTTGCGTTTGCACGCATTTGCTTGCTTTAGTTCTCATCTGCCAACACCAGGGAGGTGGCGATGTCCGTCCGGCGACTGACGCTGACCACGGCAGCCATGGCGCTGATCGGCGTCCTGCTGGCCGCGCTGACGCCGGAGTTCTCCGCTATGACGAGCGCGCTTGCACACGCCCAGCGCACGTGCGACACCGACGGCGCGGACGCGTTGGTGATGTCCGCCGGTGGCCTGCTCGCCTGGGGCGTCTGGGGATGGGGCGCCGCCGGACTAGGCCTGACCGCCCTCTCCGCGCTGCCCGGCGTGGTGGGTGCCGCTGCCCGGCTGCTCCTCCACGTCGTCCTCCCCGCCGGAGCGCGCCGCAGCGCGGCCCTCGTCCTCGGGTTGGGGATCGGCGTGGCCGCGCCGCTGCTGGGAACGACGGCCGTGCTGCTCCCGACGGTGGCGTCTGCCGCCGTCCCGGGAGGCGACCACCCGCCCGCTTCCGCGGTCGTGCCCGACTGGCCCACCGCGGGGCCGGCGGCCGCCCCGGTCCCCGACTGGCCGCGCGGTTCAGCGGCCGCCACTCCCCTGGCCGCCGCATCCCCCGGTGCGCATGTCGTGCTGCGCGGTGACTGCCTCTGGGACATCGCGGCCGGCTGGCTGCATCAGCGCCAGAGCGCAACGCCGACGGACGGCGAGGTGGCCACCGCGGTGCACGCGTGGTGGACGGGCAACGCCGCTGTCATCGGCCCCGATCCGGACCTTCTGCTGCCCGGCCAGGTCCTCATCCCACCCGGCCTGCCGTGAGTCCCCGCCGCCACGAACCGGTCGTGCCGCCCGCCCCGTCCGCCTACCTCCACGCCTGGGAGCCCCCGATGACCGCACGCCCGCACCCCGCCGCCGCCGAACGACCACCTCTCCGGCTGGTCGTGGTGCCGACGCCGCAGCCGCCGCTCGAGGACGAGCGGCGACCCCTCCGGCTGGTGCTCCCGGGCGTCGCCGCCCCTCGGCCTCCGCACCACCCGGGTCCGCGGCCGCGCACCACCCTGGCGGTCGCGGCGCGGGAGGACGGGTTCGGGCCGGCCTGGTCCGGCCGGGCCGACCTTCCGGACCCTCGCGAGGCCGGACGCCGGTTGATCACCCTCACCCTGGAAGCGCTGTCCGGACGACGGCCCCTGGCGCAACTGCAGCCGATGACCTCGCTCCGGGTCTTCACGGCGCTGTCCAACGGACGCCGGCCGCGGTGGTGCGCCGACGGCACCGCCCCGCTCGCCGTGGGACCGGTGCACGTGTGCGAGCCGGTGGACGGCGTCGCCGAGGTCAGCGCCGTCGCGCGGCGCGCCGGCCGTGCGCACGCGGTGGCGGCCCGGCTCGAAGGCATCGACGGTCGATGGCGCTGTACCGCCCTGCAGATCGGCTAGACCCCGGGCGAGGACGCTCCCGCCCGGCTCGAGTCAGGAATTCGGCGAAACCGCCCGCCCGTCCACGCGGTAGTGGATGAGCGTGGGCCCCTCCGCCTGCAGTGCGTCGGCGGCGAGGGAGCCGAGGTCGGCGACGTCCGTTGCCGTCACGCCCCGCGCCCCGACCGACCGGGCGAGCGCCGCGAAATCGGGGGTGTGGAGATCCACCCCCAGGGGCGCGATCCCACGGTCGAGCATCTGCTCACGGATCTCGCCGTAGCCACCGTTGTCGACGACGACCACAGGAAGGGGCAGTCGCTGCTCCGTGGCGGTGAGGAGCTCCTGGATGCTGAACATCGCCGCGCCGTCCCCCACCAGTGCCACGACGGGGCGTCGCGGATCGGCCGTCATCGCCCCGATGGCGGCCGGCAGTCCGTAGCCCAGCGTCGCGTAGCCCGTCGGATAGAGCAGCCGGTTCGCCGGCCCGAACGGCCAGTAGTGAACGGTGCCGTAGTAGGTGACCTGCGAGCTGTCTCCAGCCACCACGACGTCGGCCGGGAGCGCATCCCGCAGGACCTGCTGGATCTCCGCCCACGGCCCCGCGTCCCGATCGGCCTCGGCCGTGATCGCCGCGCGGATCCCGGGCAGCTGCTCGGTCCAGGTCGCGCGCCACCGGCCGTCCGCCCCGCTGGTCCGGAGGAGGTCGAGCAGGTCGGAGAGCACGCAGGCCGCATCCCCGGCTACGGGAATGTCGGCCGGGACGTTCTTGTGCAGCTGCCCAGGGTCCACGTCGACCCGTGCGATGACGCGGACGCCCTCGACGCCCGGTGCGATGCGGCCGCCCCACAGGTCCGAGTCACCCAGCTCGCTGCCGACGACGAGCACCAGGTCGGCCGCGTCGCAGGCACGCTGGGCCGCCTGCAGCCGGATGCCTGCCCCGAGGGAGAACGGGTGCGACTCGTCCAGCACACCCTTCCCGTTCACGGTGGTGAGGACCGGGACCCCGAGCCCGGCCAGCTCGGCCAGCTGTGCGGCGGCGGCGCGGGCGCCGCCACCGGCGATCACCAGGGGGCGTTGCGCCGCGCCGAGGGCCGCGCCGAGAGCCCGCGTGGCGGCCGCCGCAGGCCGGGGAGCATCGGCCGGCGTCCGCACGACCGGCGGCCGGCGGGTCCAGTGCTCCTCGAGGACGTCGACCGGGATCTCCAGGTGGAGGGGGCGCGGTCGTCCGGTGGCGAGACGCTCGAACAGCGACGCCACGGTCTCGGGGATGTCGTCGGCCCGCTCCACGCGGACGCTGGCGGCGCAGACCGCGTCGAGCGCGGCCTGCTGCGCCTTCACCTCGTGCAGCCAGCCGAAGTCGGCGCCCACCTTGCCCCGCGGGACCCCCGGCGAGATGGCGAGCGTCGGGACGGAGTCGGCGTAGGAGGTGGCGAGCGCGGTGACCGCGTTGGTGATGCCGGGCCCGGAGGTGGTGATGAAGACCCCCGGCCGGCCGCTCACCCGCGCGTAGCCGTCCGCGGCGTAGCCGGCCCCCTGCTCGTGCCGGGTCACGACGTGCCGGATCCCGGCCGCCGGCAGGTGCCGGTAGAGCTCGAGGTTGTGGGTGCCCGGGATCCCGAACACGTCCCGGACCCCGTGGGCGGCCAGCGCCTCGACGACCGCGGCGCCCCCGTTCACCGGATCAGTCATCCGCGGCGGCCGCAGCCGGGGCCGTCGCCTCGGGTGCCATCGCGTCGGGGGCCATCGCGCTGATCAGCTCGTAGGCGGCATGCGAGGCCGCGATGCCGGTGATCTCCGCGTGGTCGTAGGCCGGCGAGACCTCGACGATGTCGGCCCCGACCAGGTTGAGCCCACTGAACGACCGCAGGATGTTGAGCAGCTCCCGGCTGGTCAGCCCACCCGCCTCCGGCGTCCCCGTCCCGGGCGCGAAGGCGGGGTCCAGTACGTCGATGTCCAGGGAGACGTAGGTCGGGCGGGCACCGACGCGGGCCCGGATGCGCTCCACGACGCCGCGCCAGCCCAGGTCGTCCATGTCGTGCGAACCGACCACCTGGAAGCCCAGCACCTGGTCGTCGGCCAGGTCGCTGGGCGCGTACAGCGGCCCGCGGATGCCGACGTGCATGCTCCCGGTCCTGTCGATCAAGCCCTCCTCGCTGGCACGGCGGAACGGCGTCCCGTGCGTGACCGGAGCGCCGAAGTAGGTGTCCCAGGTGTCGAGGTGGGCATCGAAGTGGACGACGGCGATCGGCCCGTGCACCTCCTGCATGACCCGCAGCAGCGGCAGGGCGATGGTGTGGTCGCCGCCGATCGTCAGGAGCTTGCCGCTGGTCTCCAGCGTGGCCCGGGCACCCAGTTCGATCTGCCGGACGGCCTCGTCGATGTCGAACGGGTTGCAGGCCAGGTCACCGGCGTCGGCCACCTGCTGGACGGCGAACGGTTCGACGTCCTGCACGGGGTTGTAGCCGCGCAGCAGCTTGGACGACGCGCGCACGTGCGCCGGGCCGAACCGGGCGCCCGGCCGGTAGCTCACGCCGGAGTCGAACGGCACCCCGAGGACGGCGACATCGGCCCGGTCCACCTCGTCGAGCCGTGGAAGCCGCGCGAAGGTGGCGGGACCGGCGAACCTCGGCACCTGAGTGGCGTCGACGGGGCCGCGGGCAGCGTTGGCAGTCATGATCACAACACTCTCGAGAGAAAAGCGCGGGTGCGCTCGTGTGCGGGATTGAGGAGGACGTCGTCCGGGACGCCCTGTTCGACGACGACACCGGCGTCCATGAAGACGACGCGGTCGCAGACCTCACGGGCGAAGCCGATCTCGTGCGTCACCACGATCATGGTCATCCCGTCCTTGGCCAGCCCCTTCATCACCTCGAGGACCTCACCGACCAGTTCCGGGTCGAGAGCGGACGTCGGCTCGTCGAAGAGCATCAGGCTGGGCGACATCGCCAGGGCACGGGCGATGGCCACCCGCTGCTGCTGACCGCCGGAGAGCATGGCCGGATAGGCATCCGCCCGGTCGGCCAGGCCGACCCGGTCCAGGAGGGCCAGGGCCTCGCGGCGGGCCTCGTCCTTGTGCGTCCGCTTGACGAAGACGGGCGCCTCCATCACGTTCTCGACCGCCGTGCGGTGCGGGAACAGGTTGAAGCGCTGGAAGACCATCCCCACGCCACGACGAGCCGCGGCGATCTCCCTGCTGCGCAGCTCGTACTTCTTGCCGTCGTGGCGCCGGTAGCCGACGAGGCGGCCGTCGACGTTGATCTCGCCACCGTCGATGCGCTCGAGGTGGTTGATGCACCGCAGGAAGGTGCTCTTCCCTGAGCCCGACGGGCCGAGGAGCGAGACGACCTCACCGCGCCCGACCGTCATGTCGATGCCCTTGAGCACCTCGTTGTCGCCGAAGCGCTTCCGCACTCCGACGGCTTCCACCATCGGGGTCATCGGTCGGCTCCCATCGCGAACCGAACCCGCTTACGGGCCCGCAGAGGCACCGTTCCCCGGTTCGTCCGCCGTTCGATCCGGCTCTGCAGGAGCGTGAGCAGCGTGGTCAGGACCAGGTACCAGATGCTGGCGACGATCAGCAGCGGGATCTGCTGGAAGTTGCGGCCGTAGATGAGCTGCGCCGTAGTGGTGAGCTCGGGGAGGCCGATCACCAGCACCAGGGAGGTGAGCTTGAGCATGGAGATCGTCTCGTTCGCCGTGGGCGGCACGATCAGCCGCGCCGCCTGGGGCAGCACCACCCGCCGATAGGTCGTCACCGGGTTCATCCCGAGCGCGTGCGCGGCCTCGGTCTGGCCCGGATCGACCGACTTGATGCCGGCGCGAACGATCTCAGCCATGTACGCCGCCTCGTTCAGCCCGAGCCCCAGGATGGCGGCCGTGAACTGGGTGATCACCGTGTTGGTGCCCCACTCCACCCACTGGGGGCCGAACGGGATACCCAGGCTGATCTTCGGCAACACCGTGCCGAGGAAGAACCAGAAGAGCAGTTGCACGAGGATCGGCGTGCCGCGGAAGAGCCAGACATAGGCGCCGGCTGCGCCGCGGAGCAGCGGGTTCGCCGACAGCCGCATGATCGCGAGGACGGTGCCCAGCAGCACCCCGAGGGCCATGGCGACGACAGTCAGCTCGAGCGTCACCAGCAGGCCGGAGAGGATCGACTGCTCGAACAGGTAGCCGGCGACCAGATCCAACCGCAGCTTCGGGGCCGTCGCGACGAAGTGCACCAGCATCGCCAGCAGCACCACGAGGACGCCGGCGGCGACCCACCGGCCGGGGTGGCGCAGGCGGACGATCGGTTCGTCCGCGTGCACCACCCCGCCGGCGGGCACGGTCTCGCTTGCCACGGAGGTCACTTGCCCTGGTTGAGGGGGGCTCCCACGAGCGCCTGGTCGGTCAGGTTCCACTTGGCCAGCAGCTGGTCGTACGCCCCTGACTCCTGCACCTTCTTCAGCGCCGCCTGGACGGCGTCACGAAGCTGCGTCTGGGACTTGGGCACCACGATGCCGACAGGGAGCGCGCCGATCGGCTTGCTCGCGACCTCGAAGGACTTCGGGTCCTGCTTGACGTTGTAGGCAAGCGTGAGGTCGAGGGCCATCACGGCGTCCGCGCGGCCCGACGCAAGGGCCTGCACGGCGCTCGCCTGGTCCGGGAAAGGCTGCTTGTCCACTGGCTTCTTGCCGGCGCTCTGGCACTCCTTGGAGACGTCGTCGGCGACGAGGTCACCGGTGGCAGCCTTCTCGACGGCAACCTTCACGCCGCAGAGGTCCGTCTGGCCCTTCAGGCCCTTCGGGTTGCCCTTGGCGACCATGAAGGTGACGCCGGAGTTCAGGTAGTCGACGAAGTCGACCGACTCCTGCCGCACCTTCTTGTCGATCATGCTCGTGAGGCTGAGGTCGTAACGGCCTGCGTTGAGGCCGCCGATGATCCCGTCGAAGTTGGTGTTCTGGAAGTCGAAGGACACCCCCAGCACCTGGCCGAGCGCCTTTCCGAGATCGGCGTCGAAACCGAGCACGGTCTTGTTGTCGCTGTCGAAGAACTCCATGGGCGGGAAGCTGACACCCGAGGCCACACGGACCGACCCCGCGGACTTGATCGCGTCCGGGAGCGACGCGGCGATGGCGTCGTCCTTCGAGAGAGTCGTGACCTCCTTCGACCCGTTGGTGCCGCTGCTCGCCGCCGGGGCTTTCGAGTCGGGGGCGGCGCAGGACGTCGCGGCCACGGCCGTGAGGGCCAGGGCAGGGAGGAGAAGGCGCAAACGCACGGGTGCCCCCTGGGCAGAGTCGAAAGTTGTCGCCTGGGCAACAGGCGTTGTCGAGGGAGCATCTCCATGACATCCTGCGAAGTCAAGAGATGGCGCGTAACGGTCAGGTATCGAGGGCAGGGGGATCGGATGCGGCCACTTCCCGTGGCGCCGTCGCACGGCGAGGTGCGGATCGGCGCCAGACTGCGCGCGGCGCGGAAGGCCCACGGCTACACGCTGGAGCAGCTGGCCGCGGCAGCCGAGCTGACCAAGGGCTTCCTGAGCCGGGTGGAGCGCGACGAGACCTCTCCCAGCGTCGCGACCCTGATCACCCTGTGCGAGGTGATGAGTCTCGACGTCGGCTCGCTCTTCCGCGTGCCGGAGGTCGCGCTCGTGCACCGGGAATCGGCCCCCCGCATCAACCTCGGCGGGAGCAAGGTCAACGAGTGGCTCCTGACGCCGCGGGGGCAGGAGCGACTGCAGCTGGTGCACAGCCTGGTCGAGCCCGCCGGCACAGGCGGCAGCGAGCTGTACACGATCAACTGCGAGCTGGAGGTCCTCTACGTCCTCAGCGGCAGCGTCGCCCTCGTGTTCAGCGACGGCAGCCGCGAGCTGATCGCCGGGGACGCCCTCACCTTCCCGGGGGGCGAGCCGCACACCTGGCTGAACCGGAGCGACACGGAGCCGGCCGAGCTGATCTGGGTTCTCGTGCCGGCTCCCTGGAGCGGGAGCTCCTGAGCCGATCCGGCACGTCCCGACAGCGGATCCCTGTGCGGGCCCGTGGAGTCGCCTGCTTGCTCTCCCCGCACTCATCTCGCGCTCGGGACCGGCCCGTGCCACGCTCGCCGCCATGGCAACCGAGCGGATGGCCAGCGCTGACGCCGCCTGGTTGCACATGGACCGCCCCGACAACCTGATGGTGGTCAACACCGTCGCCTGGACCGATCGGCCGCTGGACTGGGATGGCGTGACCGACGCCGTCCGACGGCGACTGCTGCCGGCGTTCCCCCGCTTCTCCCAGCGCGTGCTCGAGCCGACCGTGACGATCGGCCTGGTCGGGCCCCGGTGGGCCGGCGTGCCGGACTTCGACGTGCGCGACCACCTGCGCCGCTGCACCCTGCCGGCCCCCGGAGGCGACGCAGAACTGCATGCCCACGTGAGCCGCCGGGCCGCCGACCCGCTCGACGCCACGCGCCCGCTCTGGGAGGTCGATCTCATCGACGGCTACCGCGGCGGATCCGCGGTGCTCCTGCGCACCCACCACGCCATGGCCGACGGCACTGCCCTCGTCCAGGCCATGCTGAGTCTGGTGGACCGGCCGCCGGGCGGCGGCGCCCACGAGGACCAGCGCCCCCTCCGGGAACACGCCGGGCGCGTGTCAGCAGCCGCCGACGACGTCCGCTCCTGGAGGGCACCGTTGCCGGGCCCGGACGCGCTCGCTCGTCACGGGGCGATGCTCCGCCGCCTCGTGCTCTCTCCTCCCGACGAGCCCAGCCCGCTGCGACAGCGGCTGTCGGGCGACAAGAAGCTGACGTGGTCGGCCTCGATCGCGCTCGAACCGGTGCGCGCGACCGGGCGGTCTCACGGCGCAACCGTGAACGACCTGGCCCTGGCCGCGGTCACCGGGGCGCTCGGCCGTTACCTGGACGGCCGGGGCGTTCGCGTCCGGCGAGTGAGCGCGGCCGTGCCGGTCAATCTGCGTTCCCGCACCCGGCCGTTCGACCCGCGGCGCGGCAACCACTTCGGATTGGCGTTCGTTCCCTTGCCGGTCGATGAGCCGTCCCCGGTCGCGCGACTCCGCCGGGTCAAGGCCGCCATGGACGAGGCGAAGAGGTCGGGCGAGGGTCGCACCGTCCAGCGAGAGCTCGCGGCCCTGGGGCACGTCCCGACGCCGGCCGAGCAACGGGCGATCGATGGATTCGCGGGACGCGCGAGCGCGGTAGTCACGAATATCGCCGGGCCCCGGCAGCAGGTGCGCCTGGGCGACGTACCGATCAGCGGGTTCCTGGCCTGGGTTCCCTGCACCGGCTCGATCGGCGTCGGCTTGTCCATCTGCAGCTACGCGGGGCAGTTGACACTGGGCGTCGCCGTGGACACCGCCCTGGTGCCCGATGCGGACGAGCTGCTCCAGGCGCTCTCCGCGGAGGTCTCCGACCTCCGGCAACTGGCTGATCCGATCCCGGCCGGCTGACTCCCTGCCGCCCCGGGTAGACCGCGGGGGTCGGTCGGCGTGCGCCCACCGACCCCCGGGTCACTGCCGGGTGTCGATCATCCGGCCGTGGGGCGGCCCGTCACCGGATCGAGGAGGAAGGGATCGACGTTCGGGGCGTTCCCGTAGGCGTTCCCCTGCCCACGCTTGGCGCCGAAGTCGAACAGCCCGTTCAGGCTGCCGGCAACCGCATCGAAGCTGCCGCTGATCCGGCGCAGAGACCAGTTGTCCTCGACGAACCGGGTGATGGACGACTGGTCGGTCAGGGTGTGGTCGACGGCGTTCGTCTTCGACCAGGGCGAGATGACCAGCAGCGGCTGCCGAGAGCCGTAACCGCAGCGGCCCTGCTCCCCGGCCAGCGGTGTGCCGCTGCCGCAGGCGCCCGTGGCGGTCAGCGCGTCCGCGACCGACGTCGACGGGTTGTGCACGCCGGAGTAGGCGTGGTCGTACCAGCCGTCGGAGTCGTCGTAGGCGATCACCACCGCGGTGCTCTTCCAGGCGGGAGTGCGCTGGAGGGCGTTGATCTGGTTGACCACGAACTGCTGCTCGTCGAGCGGGTCCGAGTACGCGGCGTGCCCGTCCTGGTAGCCGCTGGCCTTGAGGAAGCTCACGGCCGGGAGCGCCGACGGGGGTAGCTTCCCGCTGCCGATCGCCGAGACGAGCTGGTCGAAATCGCTCGTGTCGTAGTTGTGGTTCGGGGTGTCGAACTGCGGCGTGCTGCCGGCGTAGTGCTGGGTGTCGGTACCGATGGTCCGCAGGGCGGAGGTCGGCACGGCCCCGTGGCTGTCGGTGGGCAGCGTCAGGTGGTGGGGGTTGGCGGTCGTGGCGTAGTACTGGAACGGCTCGTGATGCGGGATGTAGTCGTCCTTGTAGCCGTACTGCCCGGTGCCGGTGCCCAGTGACGCCGGCTGTCCCGCGCCGACGGGGTGGACGGCGTTGCAGATGCCCTGGTTGGTCGAGTGGGGCACGGAATTGCTGAAGCCGCCGTTCTTGAACTCGTCGGGTGTGAAGGTGGCCGTCGACTGTCCGGGGTGACCGGTCGCCGCGGCCGCGTCGGCGAACGAGGTGGTCGGCCGGAAGCCGCCCTCGAACCAGCCCCACGACAGCCCTCCGGAGTTGAGCTCATCGCCGATGTTCTGCCCGCTCATCGCCACCGCGTCCCGGGTCGAACAGTCGTCCCAGTAGGGCTGAGCGTCACCGGTCAGTGAGTAGCCCCCCTTGCCGTCCGGGGTCAGGTCGGCGTTCGGCTTGGCGGCCGTCGCGATCGTCGGGCTGATGGCGGTGTGCGTCGAGTCGACGGCGCCGGTGTTGCCGGAGGCAAGGTTGATTGCGCCGGGCGACGACGGACCGAACGTGGTCCCGAAGGAGTTGTCGCTCATCGCGTAGCGCTGGGCGTAGTTCCACAGCGCGGCGACCGTGTTGCCGTCGTAGTAGTTCATGACGTCCCCGGCCGCACAGCTGGCCCCGGTCGGGCCCTTGCCGCCCCCATTGCCGACAGTCTGGGGGAAGCGGTCCATCGCACCGTTGTCGAAGGCACGCTGCTCGTCGTTGTAGTTGTGGTCCTGATCGCAGGTCAGGACGTCCGCCGTCTTCGTCGGGTCGTAGCGGCGGGGATTGGTGCCGTTCGGGTTCGCGGTCAGCAGGGCCGGCGTGAGCCCGTTGACGGCGGGGGTGCCCGGAACAGGCCTGAACGACTGGCCACCAGTGTTGGCAGCCTTCGGGTAGGTGCCGAAGTAGTGATCGAAGGAGACGTTCTCCTGATAGATCACGACCAGGTGCTGGATCGGTGTGGCGGTGTGCGCCGGAGGAGCGGCAAGAGCCGTGCCGGTGTCCGTGCCGCCGACGACCGCGGTGATCCCGGCGGCCAGGATCGCCACGCCGGCCAGAGTCCGCGTCACGCGCAGGTGGGTCATGGGGGCCTTTCTCCGAAGGAGGGGTCGAACTCGACCACTCCACAAGGCAGAACCCACCAACGGCCGTGCGCCGGATGACGGCGCGGTAGCCGGGAGGCGAACGGCTTGCGAATCGCCGTGGCGCGGGCAGAGCGGCCGAGCCGCCGGAGCAGGGCGACGGCCCGCCGGAGATCCGGCGGGCCGTCGCGTGATGACGCTGTTCAGTTGTGGTGCAGTGCGGTGATCGTCAGTTCGAGTCGGTGCCAGGGATCTCCCCACCCGGAACCTGGGAGGGGGCGTAGATGGTCGAGTCTCCCGGGTAGGGGACCTTCCATCCGTGGGTGCGATACCAGGTGTACCGGTTCATCTGCGCGGGGTTGGCGTGGTCGGGCTGAGCGGAGTTGCCGGTCAAGTGCTGCTTCGCTGCCCATGCCGCCCATTGCCCCGCGACGTTCTTCTCCGCGTCCGGGACAGCGACCTTCTTGGCCTCCTGCGCATTCAGGTTCTGCGCAGCGGTGCCTGTGAGGCCCAGGGTGTCCGGACCGCAGACGGGCGGCGAGGTGACGCCTTCGGTGAGCGGGACCTGGTTGGGCACCGCGGTGAAGGGCCTGTAGTCGGGCTTGTTCGTGAACGCGCCGTACATCGGTGTGGCCGCGGCGAGCTTCTGGTTCAGCGGCTGGGCGCCGAGGATCTGCTCGATGGTCCGCACCATCGTGATCTGCGAGTAGTAGGTGCTGTCGACCGTTCCGTGCTGGGCCCACGGGCTGATGATCTGGACCGGCGCACGGTGGCCGTCGACGTGGTCCGGACCGTCCTGGCTGTCGTCCTCGACCACGAAGATCGCGGAGTCCTTCCAGTACTTGCTGTGCGAGATCTCATCGACGATCTTGCCGACGGCGACGTCGCCGTCGGCGACCTGGGCCTCGGGGTCCGGCGTCCCCCCGGTGTGGTCGCTGGAGAGCCAGAACATGTTGAGGGCGGCCGGACCGTTCTTCTCGAAGTCCTGCTTCCAGATCTGGTTGCGGTAGATGTCCGGGATGTCGGTGTCGAACTTCGGGTAGTCGTGGTTCGTGATCGCGTTCAGCGAGGGGATCGGCGACTCGGTGTCCTGCCGGATGGACGGATCCGTGAGCGCGCTCGGGTTGCCGCCCTCGTCCACGCTCTTCGCGGCGCAGTAGTACTTCTGCCAGGTCGCGCCGGCGGGCTTGGTCTCGAACTGGGTGAACTCACCGAAGTTCCGTGCGGTCTTGCCGGCGGATTCGACGGCGGTCCACAGGAAGCCCGAACGCTGGTGGCCCAGGACGTCGTCCTCGGTGTCGTAGCTGCGCACGTATTCGCCCGCCGACGATTCGGTGTACTCCGGGTCGTCGCCCTGCATCAGCCAGTTGTGCCCCTCGGCAGAGTTCGTGCCGATGTCGTAGAGGTTGTCGTACAGGCCGAACTGCTTGGCCAGCGCGTGCTGGTTCGGCGTCACCTTCTGGCCGAACTGCGCCAGCGTCGGGTCACCGTTGCCGCGGGCGTCGTCGCCGTACACCTGGTCATAGGTGCGGTTCTCCTTCACCAGCAGGAAGACGTGCTTGATGGTGGAGGGGTCCCCGAGGCGCTTCGGGACGGCGACGGCCGCCGCCTTGCTGCCCGTGGCCTGCTTGGTGTTGGTCACGTCCCAGCCGTTCTGGGCGAACACCGTCGCCGTGGACTTGGCGATCTCGTGGTCGGTCGGGAGCGTGAACCGGGTGAGCGACGCGGTGGTGCTGTGCGTGCCGTGGCCGGTCGCCGGCGTGGTGCCGGTGCCCTTGTTGAACGTGAGCGCGGGCCCCCGGGCGTCGATGCCGCGGGTGTTGGTGACGACGATCTGGTCGCCGACGGTGGCTATGTCCGCCGGGTAGTAGTCAGTCGGCAGCAGGCCCTGGAAGCTCACCGGATCCTGGGGTGTGCCGGCGTAGCGGTAGACGGCGACAGCGTTCGCCCGGCCCAGGGTGACCAGCAGGTGACCGTCCTTGGTCAGGGTCATGCCGGTCGGCGCGTAGCCCACCCGGGACGACGGCCACGGCTGCGTGGCGATGGTCTGCACGACCCGGTCCCGCGCCGTGTCGATGACCGAGACGGTGTCGCTGTTGGTGTTGGCGACGAACAGCGCGTTGTCCTTGCGGTACAGCGCGGTCGGGTGCAGCCCGACGTCGATCGACCCGACCGTGGCGGCCGGGTTGGCGGTGTCGATGACGCTGACCGTGCCGGTCGTGGCGGTTCCCAGGAAGGGATCGGCCGGCACCTGGGTGCCGTAGGAGTTGATCGTGGTGTCACCGGGGCGGGCCGGGCGGCCGCCCTCGTTGCTGACGTAGAGCTTGCTGCCCACGAGCGCGAGCTCACGCGGGGCGGTGCCGACCGTCCAGGTGTGCTGGACCGTGCCGGTGGCGGGGTTCAGCGCGACGACCGTGTTCTGCCCGTTGGCCGGGACGTAGAGCGTCGCAGAGTCGGCGGAGTAGGCCGGCTTGCCGGGCAGCGCGGACGCGGCGCCCACCTTGGGGAGCGGAACCGGCGTCGCGGCACCGAGCGTGCCGTCGTCGTTGACCGGGAACCGGGTCAGGCCGTTCGTCTCGGACAGCCAGAGGAACTTCCCGTCGGGCGAGTACGTCGGACCTTCCTGGCCGACGCTGCCGTCGGAGAGCTTCTGGTTCACCCCGGCTGCGGAGCCGACCGTCCAGATCAGCTTGTACGTCGACAGATCGAAGATCTGGAGGGCGACCTTCTTGTCCGTGCTGCTCGCCGCGAGGAACCGCCCGTTCGGGCTGACCGTCGAGCCCATGAACTTGCCGAACGGGGTGACCAGGCGGTCACCGATCGGCTTCATGATCTGGTCGTCGGACACCTGCAGGCCGTTGGGGTACTCCGTGCCGACCTGGTTGTGGCCGAACACCTCGGTGGAGGCGTAGGCCATCCCCCCGCCGGCCAGGGCGATGGTGAGGCTGCCGGCTACCACAATGCGCATTCGGTGGCCGGTCCTGTCGAAGAGCCCGGGACGGGCTCCGCTCGGATTCCGGCGTCGTCGCCTGACGTGCATGGTCATCCCTTCGATGTGGCGGACAGCAGGTCGACTGAGCCGTCGAACTGCCAGAGCGGGTTCGGTGCGTCGCCGGTCGGGGTGTGGACCTGGAAGAAGCCGTTCACTTCCTGTGGTCCGTCACCGTCGGCGACGTACCGCCCGTCTGCTGTGATGTCGAGCTGGTAGATGGCCGAGCCCACGGCCGTGGCGCCGGGGATGTGCCACGACACGACGCAGCGCCAGTCGTTGCCGGGTCCCACGTCGTCGACCCGGGATCCGCCCTTGTCGCAGGCCGCCGCGGTCCGCAGGTTCTCCTCGGTGACCTCGGGACGGCGGAGCTCTCGCGACTGCAGCCGGTAGAGGTGGGCGTAGGCGGTTGCCATCGAGGTCTGGAGTTTCGAGCGGTCAATCCCGGAGCCGGAGGCCGGCGTCGCGGCGGCGACCACCCCGGCGGTGGCCGCGAGCAGAGCCACCAACGGCAGCGCCCCACGTGCGAGCACGCGCCGGCCCGAACCGTCATAAGCCAGGTCGGTGAAGTCGCGGCGCATGAACAGCAGATAGGCCAGGGCTGTGGCGGTCACCGCCCAGGCGAGGCTGACGACGACGCCGACGACGAGGGGTCCGCTCTGCGCGGGATCGGTGAACAGGCCCCGCCAGGCGAGGAAGGCGTAGCTCGGCAGCGCGACGCGCACCGTGACGGGCAGCGGGAGAAGCTGGACGACCTGGAGGAGCAGCGCGAGCAGCGCCGGCAGTAGCAACCCCATGGGCGAGCGGCCCAGGGCCACGGACCCGAGCAGCCCGACCGCCGTGAAGGCCAGCGTCGCCGCCAGCGCGGCTGCCCAGGCGAGCAGCACCGCGCCCGCGGCCTGCCCCGAGCCGAGCAGGTGCCCGTCCAGGCCCACCAGCGGGCGGTCACCGACAGCCGCCACCCCACCGACCACGCTCGAGACGGCCAGCCCCGCCACGAGCAGCACGATGACTGTGAGGCCGGCCAGCGCTTTGGTCACGAACACCCGCCGCGGTGAGCGCACGACGGTGAGCAGGTGTCGCCAGGTGCCGAGCCGGTCCTCGGCGGCGAAGACGTCGCCCGCGACCAGGGAGGTCAGCTGCGGCAGGACCCAGGTGCAGCAGAAGGACAGGACGACGAGTGACCCCGCCCAGCCGGTCTGCCCCATCCATCGCCCGAAGGGCGTGTCCGACGGCAGCGAGCTCTGCCGGCTGACGGCGGCGACGAACACGGCCGGGCCCAGCCAGCAGGCCAGGAGCAGCAGGCGGATCCGCCACTGGACGAACTGCTTGAGCAACTCGAAGCGGTAACCCCGCAGCGCGGGGGCCGGGCGCGCGGCTACGCGCGCCGGCGCGACAGTGACGGTCATCGGAGCTCCTCCGCACCGTTGGGTGCAACCGCGTCGCCGGTCAGCGCCAGGAACGCCGCCTCCAGCGGCGCCATGACAGGGGCGAGTTCGCGCACGGCCACACCGGCATGGACCAGCCGCGCGACCAGGTCGTCCATGGCCGGCAGGGATCCGCGGACGCAGAGCACGTCGGCGTCCGGACGTCGGAGCAGGTCGTCGCCGGGGAGTACGCGCACCCCCGGCGTCCCGGACGCGACCTGCTCGGCCGCGGCGGGATCGCTGGTGCGAAGCCGGTGGTCGAGCTCTCCGATCTCGGTTGCGAGCTTGCTGATCGGGCCGGAGAAGACCACCCGACCGGACGTGAGGAGGGTGACCTCACTGCACAGGGCGGCCAGGTCGTCCATCCGATGACTGGAGAGGATGACGCTGGTGCCGGTCGCCGCGAGCCCGGTGAGAACTCGGTTCACGTGACGGGCGCCGGCCGGATCGAGGCCGTTCGCTGGTTCGTCCAGGACGATCACCCGAGGTCTGACCAGCAGCGCGGCGGCCAGCCCGAGCCGCTGCCGCATGCCTAGGGAGAAGCCGCGGACGCGGTCGTCGGCGACATCGGTCAGCCCCACCTGCTCCAGCGCGTCGGGGATGTCGCTGCGGCCGTCCCCGCGCAGGGATGCCACCGCGTCCAGATTCTGCCGAGCGGTGAGCCAGGGGTACAGGCCTGGCCCGTCCACGAATCCGGCAACCCCGTCGGGCACGGCGGACCCGCGGCGCAGCGAGGTGCCCAGGACTTCCAGCGAGCCACGGTCGGCCACGGACAACCCGAGGAGCAGGCCGAGCAGCGTCGTCTTGCCAGCCCCGTTCGGACCGACCAGGCCGTGCACCTGACCCTCTGCGACGTCGAAGTCGACCCCGTCGAGGGCAACCACGTCGCCGAAGAACCTGCTGACCCCGCGTGCCCGAACTGTCAATGCCCTGTCCACT
>JAODNN010000194.1 GCA_025465355.1 Blastococcus sp.
AACGTCGGCGACTTCCGGCCATGCTCGTAAGCCGACAGCGTCGTCCTCGAGGTGTGCGCCCGGCGCGCCAACTCCTCCTGAGAGAGGCCAGCATCCAGCCGCGCTCGCCCGAGCAACTCGGTCGCAGACATGCCAGTCCCCTCCTCCATATGTATCTGATCGGATACTCCAGGGCGAAACTGTAGCGCTCGCAAGGCGCGAATCCGCTTGCGAGCACAGGTCCACGGCGATGATGCCGGCGCCCTCCTGTGCCATGCGGAGCGCGTGGCTCCAGCCCTGGCCGCGTGCCGCACCGGTGATGAAGGCGACCTTGCCCTCGAGCATGCCCATGGGTGTTTCCTCTCTGAAGTCCCCGAGTGGGGTGGGTGAGCAGTGCGTCATTACGGTGAAGTGGGCGGGAGCGCGCCGCGCATCACCAGCCCCGCCTGCGCATCACCGAACGGTCTAGAAGGGCCACCATGAACGCGTTCGTCCTGAACCGGCACGGCCGCATGGTGTTCCCCTCGAACGTCATGCCGGAGCTAGATCTGTCGACTGTCGAAACGCTGGCGAAACTGGACAGCGTCATCCGTCGGGACTTTGAGACGAAGGCCCCGACCGGCACCAAGATCCTGGAGAAGGTCCGTGCCGGCCGCTATAGCAGCCGGTACGCGCTGATGCGGGACCTTGCGCTGAACCTGTTCTGGGTCAACCGGTTCTCGATCACCCTCTACGACAAGCGGCCGACGCGGTGGGCCGACGTGCCACGGGAACGCTCCGACGTCTTCCTGCCCGTGCTCGAGCCGTGGGAGGACGGGAGCGCCAAGGTTGCCGCGGTCGAGTCGGCCTACCCGATGCTGCCGGCGCATTGGAATCCGGCCGTCGAGGACCGGATCTTCGGAGTGCTGTTCGACGTCTTCGCCAACCGCAAGCACCACGCGACCGCACTGCCCGCCATCAAGCCGACGGTCGGCGAATTCCTCCAGCAGCCGGGAGCCCTGACCTTTCGGCTCACCCACTACGACCCCGACTACCCCGTCTACGACTACGCCGACATCCTCGACTGCAATGAGGACGTGCCGGAACTGGAGGCGCTGCATCGATGGGCCATGGTGCTGCACAACCAGTACCCGTGGGACCGAACCCACGTGGAGCTGGCCGAAGCCGCTTCGCTGGCGGACGACGATTACGTGGTCGCCCTCCACCCCCGCAACGAGGGCGTGCGGGCCTTTCTGCGCCGCCTGCGCAGCGGTGTTCAGCGTCGGCCCGCCACACCGGCACGGGACTCACAACCTCCGACGCGCCCGTTCCCGGCGATCGACGTGCGGCGGCACTTCGCCGTCCCGCCGCGACTGGAATCGCTGGCCGCGGTGCACGGCGACCAGGTCTGCAGCAACGACGACCTGATCCGCAACGCCGCCTACAACTGGTCGCCGATGAGCGCCGACCACATCCGTGCCACGACCGGAATCGACCAGCGCCGCTACAGCTCGCTGCCGCTGGAGGAGCTGGCCCTGCAGGCCGCTGCAGCGGCGCTGGAGAAGGCACAGCGCGAACCGGGGGAGGTCGGCGCCGTCCTGGTCTGCACCTGCACCAGCTCCCGCTTGGTCCCCTCCCTCGCCACCTACATCTGCGGTCAGCTCGGGATCTACCAGACCCACGCCGCCTACGACCTCATCGCCGCCTGCGCCGGCATGCCCTACGGTCTGGCCGACGCCGCACGCATCCTCCAGGAGGTCCAGCGGCCGGTCCTGGTGGTGTGCGCTGAGAAGTTCTCGGACAAGATCGGCAACGTCCGCACGTCCCGCATGATCTTCGGCGACGCCGCGGCGGCGCTCGTCGTCGGCGTGGCCGCCGACGGCGCCCAGTCCGATTTCGACTACCTGCAGACCTATGCCAGCGGCCCGGCCGGCGACGTGAACTCGATCCTCTGGCCGAACCCGGACTTCGACAACAACATCACCGTCGCCGGTCCCCAGGTGAAGGCGATGGCCGGCCGCTACCTCGCCCAGATGATGGCCGAGCTCGCGGCTCTTCCTGACCCGAGCGGCCGGGCCGGTTCGATGCTGGAATCGGTCGACCTGGTCGTGCCACACCAGGCCAACAAGACAATGGTCACCGATCTGGCCCAACAGGCGGGGCTGAGCCCCGACCGGCTCTACTTCAACATCGCCACGGTCGGCAACGCGTCCTCAGCCAGCATCCCGCTGGCCATCCATGACGCCGTCCGCGACGGCGTCATCACCTCTCCCATGCGGATCTTCGCGCCCGGCTTCGGCGCGGGCGCGGTCGCCGGTTACACCGTCATGCGCCTCGACCCCGCCGTCGTCGCCGTCCAGGAGCAGCCCTCGCGAGAGCATGCACTGGAGGGGGACTCGGCCACGGCCCAGCACATCGCCCGATGGGATCCCCTACGCGTGGTCGGCTAGTGTCACCGCGTCCGCCGCATCGTCGATGCACGAGCAGAACCTTGACAGCTACGTCGTTCGAGTCCGCGCGCAGCTACCGGAGTCACCCCTCGTAGCAGCGCGCCGCGCCGACGCCGCCGAATCCACGCCGCCACACACGGCTGGCGTCGCTGGCCGGGACGACATCGACACGGACATCACACGTCCCGCGCCGACCGCCAGAGAATCCCAGCCGAACGGCATCGACGAGACAGCCGTGGAGCGCGCCCTCGCGGGTGACCACATCACCTACGACGACCTCACCGCAGTTGAACAACAAGAGGTCATCCGCCGTCTGACCGCCCGCGGCGCATCCATTCACGACATCGCCGCCCAGCTCAGCACCACCAAGCGCACCGTCTTCCGGCGACGCGCATCCGTCGGCGCGGCTTAGCGACTCCAGCAACCAACCCGCTGACCTCCAGCTGTCGGCGGCGGGTTCCCATGTGTCCGCCCGAGTCCCTCCGTTCGCGCCGCCGGGCATGTGCCAAGTACCGTCCAGCGGCCATTTCGATGCGCAAGTTCGCCCGCTGGCATGTTCGGCGCTGGTCGGGTCACCGCCGAGGGGAAAGGTCCGCGACTCGCCGACCGTCGTTCCCCCCGGGCCGTAGGCCATGGTCACCAGCCGGGGGTGACTTCGACGCCGGGTCGGTGACCGCTCCCCGTCAGGCTGACCTTGACGGCGGCCGGGGGCGGGATCACGCCGCGGGCCGGGCGCCCGCGCGCGCCGTGATCAGCGGATTCCGGCGATCCGTTCGCGGTCCCCCGCCGGGGCGCGTTCAGATGCTCGGCGCGCTTGGCCTGACCTGAGAAGATGAAGCGCCAGCGCGGACTCGGTGCGGCGGCAACGCCGTCACGTACCCGCCGCAGTCCGGAGAAGAACCTCCGGCCAAGGACCCGCCTGATGAAGGACGTCCGACGTCCACCACGCCGGCCTCCACGGTCCGGCGCGGCATCCCGCACGTCAGCTGACCGAGCGCCGCCAGCCGTACGGGTCCTCGGCGCGGCCGTACTGCAGGTCGATGAGTGCGTTCCGGACAGCCGTCGTCACCGGCCCCGGCGTTCCGTCGCCGGCCGTCACCTCACCGCCGCGCCACTTCAGGGTGCCGATCGGCGTGACGACGGCGGCCGTGCCACACGCAAAAACCTCTGCGATCCGGCCGGTGGCGGCACCGTCGCGCCACTCGTCGATCCCGATCAACCGCTCCTCGACCTTGCGGCCGGAATCGCGCGCCATCGTCAGCACCGAGTCGCGGGTGACGCCGGGAAGGATCGCGCCGGAGAGCTCCGGCGTCACGAGAGTGCCGTCGTCGAGGACGAAGAAAATGTTGCTCCCGGCGAGTTCATCGACCCATCTGTGCTCCACACCGTCGACGAATACCACCTGGTCACAGCCGTGGTCCATCGCTTCACGCTGCGCCACCAGTGAGGCGGCATAGTTGCCTCCGCACTTCGCCGCTCCCGTTCCCCCGGGTACGGCGCGCACGAACTCATCGGTCAGCCACAGCGAGATCGGCCGCAGGGGCCCGGAGAAATAACTGCCCGCCGGTGACGCGATCAGGAGGAAGCGCACGGAGGCGCTGGGACGCACCATGAGGCCGATCTCGTCGGCGAGGATCAACGGTCGCAGGTACAGCGACGCACCCGCGCCGTCGGGCACCCAGGCGGCATCGGTGCGCACCAGGAGTTCGCATGCCTCGACAAACGCCTCGGCCGGGAACTCCGGCAACGCGAGCCGGCGGCAGGAGTCGGCGAGGCGCTGGGCATTGCGCTCCGGCCGGAACAGGGCCACTCCCCCATCCGGCTGCCGATAGGCCTTGAGACCCTCGAACACTGACTGGGAGTAGTGCAGCACCGCGGACGCGGGGTCGAGCACCAGTGGGGCGTACGGCTCGAGTCGAGCGTCGTGCCAGCCGTCGCCCTCGGTCCAGCGGACGCTGACCATGTGGTCGGTGAAGACCCGGCCGAAGCCGGGCGCTGCCAAGGACGCACTGCGCGCCTCGGCGTCGACCATGCCGCCACTGGGTTGGATCTCGAACTGCATGCTCTGTCCTTGCTCTCGGGGATGGATCAGCGGAGATCAGCGCCGACGCTCTCCCTCGCCGCTGACGGACTGATCCGGACGTCCATGGGGATCTCGCTGACCTCCAGATCTGAGCGGTCGACCACGAGCAGTGAGTTGTTGGCCATGCGTCGCCACCCACCCCCCTCGGGCTGGGCGAATCCGGAGGACGCCACTACGACGCTGGACTCCGTCCTGCGATAGCGCAGGTCGTAGTACGGCGCCTGCTCCTCCAGTGCCTCGACCATCTCGTCGACCGACTGGGAGTCAGGCGGAGGCAGGTCGGGCCGGATCGAGGCGTCGTGGCAGTTCACCACGTACAGCGCCTCCTGGGTGAGGAACATGGCGTTCAAGCTGCTCGGCGTGAACTCTTCCGTGATGCGGTTCAGCACCCGGGGCAGTGCCGCTGTCATGTCGCCTCCGGTCGCCGCCAGCTCAGCCAGCACCGCGAGGAAGTACCGCTCACTGTCGGTCGTGCCGGTCAGCTGAGACCGCCACTCGTCAGGTACGAGCTCGTCGATGCGGTCGAACGGGTAAATGCCGCCGTTGTGTGCCATCGCGCTCTGGGACAGCAGGAAGGGATGGGCGTTGGCCATCGCAACAGGTAGGCCGGGGGACGCCCACCGGAGATGCGCGATGGCGGCTCGGGCGGCCACGTCGGTCGCGGTGGCCGCGAACGCCGGATCGCTGCTGGCGTTCGTCGTCGACCGCTCGACCTCGATCCCGCCGTCGCCGTAGCCGTCCGCGTCGGCGTATGCCAGGCCCCACCCGTCGGCGTGGACACGAGAGAGCTGGGCGAACGCTACGTAACTCTCCTCGCCGAGCACGTCACGCAGGCTCAGGCCGTCCCGGGCCACCCAACCGAGCAACCTGCACATCAGCCGCTGACCTCCGTCCGCCGTCTCACACGTACTTCCCCATCCCGCCGGCGACGTCGATCGACGCACCGGTGATGTAGCTGCCCCGGTCGCCGGCCAGGAAGGCCACGATCCCCGAGACCTCCTCGACGTCGCCGAACCGTCCGAGCGGCACCTCAGCGGCGGCCCAGCTGGCGAAGAACGCCTCCGGGGTCAGCTCGGGTGCCCGCTTGCTGCGGATGTTCTCCCACTGCGGGGTCACCACGAACCCGATGTTCACGCTGTTGACCAGGATTCCCTCGGGGCCGTACTCCAGGGCGAGTGCCTTGTTCAGATTGAGGCACGCGGCCCGGTTGACCGTCGTCGCGAAGAACGCGGGGTCGGGATACCGGGCGTAGATCGCGTTGATGTTGATCACCCGCGCAGCGGCGCTCTTCCGCAGGTGCGGAAGAGCCGCGCGGGTGCATCGGATCTGCGAGAAGAGCTTGACGTCGAGGTCGCCGTGCCAGTCGTCGTCGGTGAGCGTCTCGAACGTGCCCGGATGCGCGGCGCCGGCGTTGTTCACCAGGATGTCGACGCCGCCGAGTGCCGCCGCGGCCGACTCGATGTAGGCGCTGACCTGACCGGTGTCGGTCACGTCGACCACCTGCTCGTGCACGGTGCCGCCGTGCGCGCGGAGCTGCACGGCGGCCGCCGCGACCTCGTCGGGATTCCGCGCGCAGATCGAGACCGCAGCACCCTCCTGCGCGAGCTCGGCAGCCACCGCCAGGCCGATGCCCTTCGACCCTCCGGTTACGACCGCGCGACGGCCCGTCAGCCCGAGATCCATCAGGCCGGTCCGGTGTCGGTCGGGGTGCCCCCGGCCGACCGCTGGGCAGCGGCGTGCCCGAGCAGGGTCTTGCGCGGCGGGTTGAAGACGTCGACCTCGTCGCACCGGGTGTCCTTCGTGCGGGCACCGTGCGGCACCCACGGCGGGACGACGGCGACGTCGCCCTTCTTCATCGTGCGCACGTCCCCGTCGAGCTCGAACTCGAACTCCCCGTCGAGCACGATCACGATCTGCTCCTCCTCGTGCTGGTGCAGCGGAGCCTCCGTGTGCGGCTCGAAGTGCACGAAGTTGGTCATCGTGCGTTCGCCCAGGACCGGGCGGAACTCCAGCCCGGGCACGAATTCCACCGGCTCGATGGCGTTGACGTCGACATAGCGTCCGGGCGCGGTCGGGGTGCCGCCGCCCTCGCTGAAGTGGCTGGTCACAGGTTCTCCTCGAAGGCCGGGCGATCCGAGCGACATCGCCCGGATCTCGGGTCGACCGTAATGCGTGCACGGTCGCCGCGGATCGTACGCCTATCCTTGACGCCAGAAACATAGTCAGTTGACAGGTCTAAGTGCTCCGCTTGTTGACGATACGCATCGGCCCCACCCTGCGGAGATGTTGACCATGGGCAGGTCCGCCGTTAGCGTTCCACCTGCCCAAACGGGCGAACGCTTGGCCAGACTCGCGCCGGGGCTCATGTTTGAGCATCAAGGGGCGTCCGTCACCTTACGTCCGCATCCTCCGGACGCCAGAAAGGGGTTACCGCAGTGTGCGAGCTGCTGGCCGTCGCCTGGGAGCGCCCCGTGCCGTTCGAGGCATTGGTCGAGCGCACGTGTCGGCTGGAGCAGTGGGGCATTGCCGGCTTCGGGTGGGGGGTGGCCTGGCAGGACACGACCGGACGGGTGCGCGTCGACCGCGGGCTCGGCCGCTTCCAGGACGAGGCACCCGGGCGCGCGGCGCTGCGCAGCGCCACCGGAACTCGTTTCCTGGTGCATCTGCGACGGCCCAACCGGCTGTCCACCGTGCAGCTCGCCGATACGCAGCCCTTTCCTGACGGCGACCACCGCGCCTTCTGCCACAACGGTTACCTGGAGCGGGCTGAGGCTCATCGACCGGTGTACGCCGGCGTCCTGAGCGGCGCGGCCGACAGCGAGGTCGGCTGGGCCTACCTACGGGAACAGCTCCTGGCCGGGATGGGGCCGGAAGCCGGACTGGCCGCGGTCGACGAGACCTTCGGAGGGACGGCGAACCTCGGCTACCTCGATGCCACCGGCGCGCTGCTCATCTACTCCCGCAACCCGATGAACCCGATGTGGAACTTCGGTGTCGTGAGCGAGGGGATCGCCGGCGACGTCGTCGCCACGTCATTGCACTCCGCCGACGAGACGGTCTTCGACGTCGTCTTCCCGGACGCTGTCGGCCGACGGCTGCTACCGCCCGCGACGACGATGCGCGTCGACGCCACTGCGGACCGGGAACGTCACCAGGACTGCTCCCACCCGACCGCCGTACCGCACGTCGGTTGATATTCCCGAACAGGAGAGGACACCGATGGCAGCCACACGGGGAGTCGGCAAGCACGGCTTCGTCAGCGAGCACGATCTGCTCAGCGACGAGCAGCAGGAGGCCGGCCGGAGGTCGGCGGCGCTCATCGAGGAACACGACATCCGGACCGTCCGGATGATCTGGGTGGACCAGCACGGGTCCGCCCGCTGCAAGTTCATGTCCGCGCCGGACTACCTCGCGTCCTTGGAGTCCGGCATCGACTTCTCCGGCGCCCTGCTGAGCATGGACAGCGCGAACAACGTCTTCACGCCGCTGTTCGTCGAAGGCGGGGGCTTCGACATCCCGGAACTCACGGGCTTCCCCGACATGGTGCTGGTACCCGATCCGGGCACCTTCCGGGTACTGCCGTGGGCCGACCGCACGGGCTGGGTCATCACCGACGCCTACTTCGGCAACGGGAAGCCGGTGCCGCTGGACAGCCGCCATCTCCTCCGCCAGCAGGTGCACGCCGCCGCCGAACTCGGCTACGACTACGTCGCCGGCCTGGAGGTCGAGTTCTACATCCTTCGGCGCGACTCCGACCGGATCGAGCTCAGCGAGGGTGGCTGGCCACCGGCACCACCGAAGGTCAGCCTGATCGAGCACGGCTACCAGTACCTGTCCGAGAACCGCCTCGCGGGCATCAACGATGTCGTCGAGCGCCTCCGGGACTCGTTCATCGACGTGGGGCTGCCCCTGCGCTCGATCGAGGACGAGTGGGGGCCAGGGCAGCTGGAGGTCACCTTCGACCCCATGGTGGGCATGGACGCCGCGGACGCGATGATCCTCTTCCGCAGCGGCGCCAAGCAGATCGCGCACTCGATGGGGATGCACGCGACCTTCATGGCCCGGCCGGGGCTGCCCAACATGTTCTCCAGCGGGTGGCACCTGCACGAATCGCTGCGCGATCGCAAGTCCGGCGAGAACGCCTTCACCAGCGACGAGGCGGAGCATTCGTTGTCGCTGGTGGGGCGGCAGTTCGTCGCGGGCCTGCTCGACCACGCCCTTCCGATGACCCTGTTCTGCGCCCCCACCATCAACGCCTACAAGCGGTACAAGCCCTACTCGTTCGCCCCGGACCGTGCGGTCTGGGCAGACGAGAACCGCGGCTCGATGATCCGCGTGCAGGGGCAGCCGTTCGAACGTGGCGCGCACATCGAGAACCGGGTCGGTGAGCCCGGGGCGAACCCGTACTTCTACCTCGCGGCCAACGTCGCCGCCGGCCTCGACGGCATCCGGCGGATGCTGACGCCGCCGGCGATGGCGGGTGCCGATCCGTACGCGACCGAGGCGCCGATGCTTCCCGCCAGCCTCTGGGAGGCAGTGGAGCAGCTGGAGGGCGACACGTTCTTCGCCGAGGCGTTCACCTCCGGTTTCGTCAAGTTCCTGACCTCGATGAAGCGCAACGAGGTCAACCGCTTCCTGGGCGAGGTCACCGACTGGGAGATGAAGGAGTACTTCGAGTTCTTCTGACCCGTCCGCGGCGCGACCCGGCGGCATCGGCCGGATCGCGCGGGCGCGGAACGCCCATCCAACGAGAAGGAGCGACATGCCGCTGGTGCCCTACGTCGAGGACGACGGAGCAACCGGGAT
This sequence comes from Blastococcus sp., assembly GCA_025465355.1. Taxonomy (GTDB): domain Bacteria; phylum Actinomycetota; class Actinomycetes; order Mycobacteriales; family Geodermatophilaceae; genus Blastococcus_B. The sequence continues at coordinate 9,298 of JAODNN010000194.1, forward strand.
CGTGCGGGAGGTGTTCGACGACATCAAGAGTTCCCGCGGACTCGCGGAGGTGCCCAACTTCTGGCGCGCCATCGCCCATCGGCCCGAGTACCTGCGAGACGAGTGGCAGAAGCTCCGCCACATCCTGGAGACCGGCACCATCGACCGGAAGGTCAAGGAGATGATCGCCGTCGCGGTGTCGGCGACGAACAACTGCGACTACTGCCTGCACAGCCACACCGATGCCCTGCGCGCCCTCGGCGGGACCGACGAGGAGATCGTCGAGTTGATGAGCGTCGTCGACTTCTTCAACGGGTCGAACGCGGTGGCCAGCGGGCTCAAGGTCGACTACACGCCTCCGGTTCGCGCCGAGGCCGACGACGCATGACGACGGACCGGGCGCCGGTCGTCACCGCCGAGGTGCGGCAAGTGGCCCTGCCGTTTATCAAGCCCTTCGTCACCGGGTTCGGGGTCACCGCTTCCCGGCAGACAGTGCTGATCCACTTGACCGATGCCGACGGGAACGAGGGGTGGGGCGAGGGCCCAGCCCTCGACCATCCGTTCTACCTACCGGACACCACGGCGACCACCTTCGGGATCGCTGCCGACGTCGCGCTGCCGCTCGCGCTCGAGGCGGGCGACCTGTCACCGGCGTCGGTCGCGGCTTCCATGGGCGTGATCAGGGGGAACACCTTCGCGAGGTCGGGCGTGGAAGGCGCCTTCTGGGCGTTGCAGGCCGCCGCAGAGGGTCGCTCCCTCCAGGAGCTCATGGGTGGCTCCGGGGAGAGCGTGCCGGTCGGTGAGAGTCTCGGGATCGCCGCGACCGTGGACGAAACTCTCGAGGAGGTGGCGCTGCGGCTCAGCGAGGGCTACGGGCGGATCAAGCTCAAGATCCGGCCCGGCTGGGACGTCGAGCCGGTCCGGGCGGTCCGAGAAGCGTTCGGGCCCGATGTGATGCTGCAAGTCGACGCCAACGCCGCGTACACCCTGGCCGATGTCGACACGCTCCGCCGGCTGGACGACTACGACCTCGCCTGCATCGAGCAGCCCCTCCAGTGGGACGCGCTGCTCGAGCATGCGCAGCTGCAGCGACACCTGGCCACGCCCGTGTGCCTGGACGAGACGCTGCGGTCCTTCGAGGACGTCCGCCGGGCGCTGGACATCGATGCCTGCCGGAACGTCAACCTCAAGCCCGGCCGCGTGGGCGGCCTCACCGCCTCACTGCGGATCGCCGAGCTGTGTCGCGAGCGCGGCATCGCGCTGTGGTGCGGCGGGATGATGGAGTCGGGCATCGGGCGCGCCGGCAATCTGGCGCTGTGCTCCGCCGCCGGCTTCACCGATCCGGCCGACATGTCACCGGCGTCGGTGTTGTTCGAGTGGGACCTGGTCGACCCGACCTTCGAGGTCGAGCCGGACGGCACGATCGCCGTGCCCGTCGCGCCGGGCCTCGGCTTCGCGGTCCGAGCCGACCGGGTGGAGGCCCAGACGATCAGACGCAGCGTGGTGCTCGGCCCCGCCGTCTGACCCGCGGCTGCCCGGTCGAGCCCGTAGACCCCTCGCACGTTGCCGTCGACGCTGCCGCGCGCGCGTCTGGTCGACCCGGCTGAGCGCGACCTGCAACAGCGTCGCGAGGCGAGGCTCCAGCAGGTGCACGTAGAGACGGCCTGGCGCCGGCCCGGCCGGCCACCGTCGGGCGACGGTGGCCGGCCGGGTCGTCGGTCATGCGCCGGCGATCACGCCTCCTCGAGGGCCTCGACGAGCACGCCTCCCTCTTCGCCCAGGATCGAGCCGATGCGCTCGATCGCGTCCGGCCGCTTCCTGCTCAGGTAGGCGAGCATCGCGAACCCGCAGAGCAGCCACACCAGGACGACGTAGGGAGCGGCCCGGATCGGCGCCGGCGGCACCGGGTAGACCGAGCCGTACCAGGCCGCTGCGAACAGCACCGCACCGATCGCCGGGATGACCCCGTGGACGAGCACGTTGAACCGGGCGTGCCGCCGGAAGAACGGAACGGCCCCGACACACAACGCGATGTAGACCAGGATCACCGCCAGCGAGCCGATTGTCGCCATCAGGGCGTAGACGGTGAACGGCTGCCCCAGGTCGGCGTTCGGGAATCCGTAGCCCACGATCACGGCCACGACGGTCGCGGCGATGGCGACGACCACGGTGGCGTTGACGGGGGTCTTGTACCGGGGGTGGGTCTCGCTGAACCAGGTCGGGATGACACCCTCGCGGCCCATTGCGAACAGGGTGCGCGCACTGGCCGTGGCGCAGGCCACGCACACGATGAACGCCGAGAGCAGGGCTCCGATCTCGACCAGCTTGCCCATGAACGAGCCGATGTACTGCGTCGCCACCCCGGCCACGCCGCCGTTGACCCAAGGGGTGGGGTCCTTGGCCAGCTCGTTGGCGCCATAGCCGATCGTCGTGGCGTAGGTCGTCCAGACGTACAGCAGGATCGCGAAGATGACCGAAGCGAGGATCGCGATCGGAACGGCCCTGCGGGGATTGGCGGTCTCCTCGCCGAAGTCGGCGGCGGTCTCGAACCCGATGTAGCTGGTGATGCCCAGGATGAGGCCGTAGAAGACGCCGTTGAAACCGCCCGAGGCGGTCTTGCCGAACGTGAACGGCGCACCCGTCTGACCGTGCAGGCCGCCCTTGGCGGTGACGACGACACAGACGATCAGCAGCACCACGACCGTCAGGACACCGACGGCCAGCTGCACTCGTGTCGTCGTGTGGATCCGGATGATCGACAGGGCCAGGAGCAGCACCATGCCGATCACGAAGAAGACGATCCACCACCAGGTGGCGAGGCCGAGCAGGTCGGCCAGCAGGAAGCCGACCGCCGCCATCGTCATCGGCACGAAGCACGCCATGCCGAAGCCGTAGAGCCAGCCCGCCAGGAAGCCCGGGCGCTTGCCAAGGCTGCGGCTGACGTAGGTGTAGGCGTATCCGGCTGCCGCCATGCGCCGGGTGAAGCCGATGACCACGAACGCCAGGGCCAAGCAGGCGATACCGCCGATGAGCATCGCCAAGGGGGTCGAGCCCCCGGCGACCCCTGCCATACCGCCGGTGTTGAGCTGCATGGCCATACCCGGCGACAGCACCGAGACGCTGATCGCGACCGCGTCGATGGTGCGAAGCTGGCCCTTCGCCAGGCCGCCGCTCGGGTTGGCGGCGTCCTCGGGCAGGGTGCGGCTCATCGGACGTCCGCCCCGTTCTTCCGCTGGTCAGTGGTGATCATGCGGTGCTCTCCTGGCTGTAGAAGTCGGTGGTCCGGGCATCGCCGCGTGAACGCGGACGTCGAACGGGCCGTTCACAGCTCGGCCCGGATCAGGGTGGCCAGCCGCCGGATGCCCTCATCGATGGAGGCGTCGTCGGCGCGGCTGTAGGACAGGCGGATCTGGTTGCCGCCGCGGGTGTCCGTGTAGAAGGGAGCCCCCGGCACGTAGGCGACCCCCAGCCGGGCCGCCGGCGCGACCAGCGCGCGGGTGTCGACATGCTGCGGCGCGGTGAGCCAGACGAAGAAGCCGCCCGACGGGCGGGTCCAGCTCACGCCTTCGGGCATGTGTGCCTCGAGGGCATCGAGCATCCGATCGGCCCGGTACCGGTAGAGCCCCCGCGCCGTCTCCAGCGTTCGGTCGAGGTGCCCGGCGGTCACGTATTCGGCCATGATCGTCTGACCGAGCGCCCCGGCGCACTGGTCACTGTTCTGCTTGGCCGCGGTCATCGCGCCGACGAGGGCCGAGGGACCGACAGCCCAGCCCAGCCGCACGCCGGGTACGAGGATCTTGCTGAACGTGCCCAGCTGGACGACGACGTCGGGCCCGAGGGACCACAGACTGGGCGCGGCCTGGCCCTCGAAGCCCAGCTCGCGGTAGGCGACGTCCTCGATGATCAGCAGCCCGTGCCGCCGGCAGAGCTCCACCAGCTGATGCCGTCGCTCCTCCGAGAGACTCAGGCCGCTGGGATTCTGGTGGTCGGGGATGACGTACAGGAGCTTGGGCCGCCGCCCCGAGGACAGGGCGACCTCCAGTGCGTCGAGGCGCAGCCCGTCGGCGTCGACCGCCACCCCCTCGACGTCGGCTTCGAAGCCGCTGAAGGCCATGATCGCGCCGAGATACGTGGGCGCCTCCACCAGGACCCGGTCGCCGGGCTCGATCAGAGTGCGGGCCAGCAACTGCAGCCCCTCGATGCCGCCGCTGGTGATGAGGACGTCGGCCGGGTCGATGCCGCGCCCCTGGGTCTGCTCCAGCAGAGTCGCGACCGCCGCCCGGGCTCTCGGCAGGCCTTCGGTGGGCGAGTACTGGAGCGCGACCGCCGCGTCCTCCTTCAGCAGGCGCTCGACCAGCTCGGACAGCACGTCGACCGGGAACACTTCGGGAGCCGGGAAGCCGCCGGAGAAGGTGATGACATCGGTCGCGGCCGCCATGGAGAGGATGGCCGTCAGTTCGTCGCCGCCCCGCGCCGTCCGCCGGGCGAAGAGCGCAGACCAGTCATAGGAGTTCGCCGATGCCCCCGTGAGCCAAGAACCGCCGTGCGATGCCATCGAACCCTTTCTGGAGGAGCGATCGAACGGTTTGCCTCATAGCGACCTAGCGAAGTGTGAGGTATGCTAGGGCCCCGCATCATTGACTGACAAGTATGAGGACGGGCGACTTCTCTGTTGACAAGTAACAAGCCGCCACTCTCGGGCTTGGCCGACGTGGCGAACCGCCCGCAGGCGTCGATCCGGCTCGACGACGTCGACCGCCGACTGCTGCACCTCCTGGCAGCCGACGCCCGTCTCTCGCAGCGTGGCCTGGCTCGTGAACTGCACATGTCGCCGCCCGCGATCGGTGAACGCCTGAGCCGCCTCGAGCGAGCCGGGGTGATCCGCGGCTACCGGGTCGACATCGACTGGGCCGCCCTGGGCTACGTGACCGGATACCTCGCTGTCACCGCGATGGAAGGGGCTGACCAGAGCGAGATCATGCGCGGACTGCACCTGCTGCCGGAGGTGCAGGACGTAGCGGTGATCACCGGCTCGATGGACATGCTGGCGCGGGTACGCGTGCAGGACTACGCGCACCTGCGGAGCTTCCTGCTCGAACGCGTGTGGCAGATGCCGGGCATCCAGCGCACCGAGACGTTCCTGTCGCTCGCGGAGATGCAGTCGAAGGAATTCAGCGTGGAGTTGCTCGGCGGCGATGACGAGGACGAGTCGCCGGCCGACCCCAGTGCCCGCGCCTGATTCGTCCTTCCGATCAGAGAGGGTCCCGTGAGCCTGCAGCACGTCGTCCTGTTCAGTTTCCCTGCCGACCTCGGACCGGAGGACGACGCGGAGATGCGGCGCCAGGTGGAGACCTGGCCGGCCGAAATCGGGGGCATGACCGCGGTGCGACTGGGACGCTCGATCGACGAGCAGCGCACCCGCGGCTACCAGTACCTGCTCTACACCGAGTTCTCCGATGTCGAGACCCTAGTCGCCTACCAGAAGCACCCTGTGCACCAGCAGTTCCTGCGCTGGGTCCTCGACCGCGACTGCACGCCGCTGGCCTTCGACTACCACCTGGACGAGACGACCGTCATCCTCGGCGCACCGACCGCCGACCCGAGCTAGTCGTGGGCGTCGACGGGTCCGATCGAGCCCAATGCCTCCCGGATCCAGTCGAGCGCGGTCAGCGGGGCGAGTCCGTAGTGATAGAAGGACAGCTGCGACACCTCGAACTCATTCGCGACGGCTACCTTCTGCCGCAGGTCGGCGGCGGAGCCGGCATCGGGAAGCATCGGTCGCAGCGTGAGGCCGAAGGGGCGTCCGCCCAGCAGCCGCTGGTAGCCATCGAGGTCCAGCCGGAGCCGGGCCGGGTCGTTCGTGTAACCGAGGACGCCGATCGTGGTCCCCGCAGCGGCGAGCGCCGGCACGTCCACCCCCAGCGTCCAGCTGCTCGCGGCGGCGCCGTCGCCCTCGGGCGAGCCGGTGGCGTAGCCCTTCACCGCGCCGGACAGGTCGCAGAAGCTCAGCCCGGCGCCCTCGTCCGCCACCTTCCCGGCCACCTCGGCGACCAGGTCGGTCACGGTCGCGGTGCGCGCCCTCAGGTAGCCAGCCATCTCCCCCGCCGCCAGGCCGGCCACGGCGGCTCTGTCCATGGGCAGCTCGCTGCCGCCGGCCATCGCGGTGTCGACCGCCGTCCGCACGGCATCGCGCACCCGCTCGCCGTCCACCCCGTCTGCCCCGGCGCGGTCCTGGCAGGGCGTGCAGAAGCACAGCGCCAGCAGGAAGCGTGTGGTCTCGCCGAGCGGGACGAAGCTCCGTTCGTGGTGCCCGCCGTGGTCGAACGGCGCGTGGTGGAGGGACTCGGCGTCCACGGTCGTGACACCGGTGGAGGCGACGTCACCGGCGAGGGCCACGGCGTAATCCCTCACCTGCGGCCGGGCCGGGCAGAGATCGGTCAGGAACCGGTCGCCGAAGGCGTTCTCCGGCGCGAGGTCGACCAGTTCTCGACCGCGATCGGTGTGCAGGAACACCGTCCAGGCCGTCACCTCGAGGTCCCGGCCGCGCGCGGCGTCGCAGCTGTCCCGGAAGGCGTCGCGCTCGCGCGACACCCGGGCTACCCGTGGCTGCAGGCCGGACGTCGCGTACCGCCGCGGATCGGGACGGAACAGCACGGTGCCAGGTTCGGAGAAGCGAATCCGATGGACCGGGTCGTGCGGGAAGACGTCCCGGCTGTCGTGGTAGGCCGCAGCGAGGCTGACCCCGCCGACCCCTGCCCGTTCGGCGATGTTCGCCGCGACCATGTCCGGGCCCTCCGCGAGGAAGTCCTCCACGAACGCGGCCATCGTTGTCCTCACCGGTCATCCCTCCGTCCCTGCGAGCAAGGATCCAGATCATGCAGGTGAATGCCGCGGCCGCCGCGATGCCCCCCTCCGGCATCCGCGAGATCATGAATGCCGCGTGGGGACGTTCCGACGTCCTGCACCTCGAGGTCGGCGAGCCTGACTTCCCCACCCCTGCGGCCGTCGTCGCCGCGGCGCACGAGGCTGCCATGGCCGGCCGCACCGGCTACACCCCGACGGCGGGTATTCCCGCGCTACGCAGTGCGCTGGCCGCGAAGGTCCGTGCGCGTAACGGCTTCTCGGTCGAGCCCGAGCAGATCGTGCTCGGCAACGGTGGCGCGCAGGCGCTCCAGGCGAGCCTGACCGCGCTGACCGAACCCGGTGACGGCATCCTGCTGCCCGACCCGGCGTGGCCCAATTTCGCCATGATGTCCGCCCTGCTGGGTCTGGAGTCGGCGCACTACCCGCTGACCATGGCCGGCGGTTTCGTGCCGGAGCTCAGCGACCTGGAGGGCCTGGTCACCCCGAAGACCCGGGTCCTGCTGCTCAATTCCCCGAGCAACCCGCTGGGGTCGGTGATCGACCGGGACCGGATGACCCGCTTGCTGGAGTTCGCCGCACGGCACGAACTCTGGGTGCTCTCCGACGAGTGCTACGACGAGATCACCTTCGACGGAACCGCTGTCAGCCCGGCCGCGCTCGACACCGACGGGCGGGTGGTAACGGTGTTCAGCTTCTCGAAGACCTACGCCATGACCGGCTGGCGGCTGGGCTACGCCACCGCTCCGCCCGAGGTCGCCCAGGTGCTGGCCAAGGCGCAGGAACCCCTCATCTCTTGCATCAACACCCCGACCCAGTACGCGGGCCTGGCAGCGCTCGAGTCGCCTCCAGAGGTGGTGGCGAACATGGTGCGGGCCTACCGGCAACGCCGGGACACCGTGGTCGGCCTGCTCGACGAGTGGGGGCTTCCGGTGTTCCGTCCGGCCGGTGCGTTCTACGCGTGGGTCGACGTCTCGGCTGCGCGGCTGGATGCCCGGGAGCTGGCGCTGCAACTGCTGGCGGAGGAGCAGGTGGCCGTCGCTCCGGGCACGGCTTTCGGCCGGGGCGGGCAGGGGTTCGTGCGGCTCTCCCTGGCGGCGTCGGAGGAGACCCTCGCCGAGGGCAGCGTCCGCTTGGCGCGCCTGGTCGAGCGTCTCGCGGCGCGGCCACGCTGACGGGAAGGACCCAGATGACCACGACCGTGGCCCGCCGTGGCGACCTCCAGGCCGCCATCGACGATCTGCCGCTGATCGACCACCACGTGCACGGCGTGTTCAGCGGCGACCTGGACCGCAGCACCTTCGAGGCAGCGATCACCGAGGCCTTCGACCCACCCCCCGAGGGGACATCGGTGTTCGACTCGCAGGTCGGGTTCGCGATCCGCCGGCACTGTGCTCCGTTGCTGGGGCTGCCCGAGCACGTTCCGGCGGAGGAGTACCTGGTCCGCCGGCTGGAGCTGGGGTCAGCCGAGGTGAATCGCCGGCTGCTCACCGCCTCGGGGGTCGCGCACCTGCTCGTCGAAACCGGGCACCGGGGCGCGGAGATCACCAGCCCGGTGGAGATGGCCGCGATCTCCGGTCAGCGGGTCGATGAGGTCGTCCGGCTGGAGCCGGTGGCGGAGCACCTGGCCGCCGAGGGCGTGTCGGCCGAAGGGTTCGCCGACGCGTTCGCCGAACGGCTGGCCGCGGTGACCGCCGATGCCGTCGGTCTCAAGAGCGTCGTTGCCTACCGTCACGGGCTGGACTTCGACGCAGCCCCTCCCACCCGCGCCGAGGTCGTCGCCGCGGCCGGTCCATGGCTGGCCGCCGGACCGTCGTCGCAGGGCTGGCGGGTGCAGCATCCGGTGCTGCTGCGCCAGCTGATCTGGAGCGGGCTCGAGCTGGGCCTGCCGCTGCAGTTCCACGTCGGCTACGGCGACCCGGACATCTACCTGCATCGATGCAACCCGCTGCTCATGACCGACTTCCTGCGGGCCACCCGGTCGCGGGGGGTGCCGGTCATGCTCCTGCACTGCTACCCGTTCCAGCGGGAGGCCGGCTACCTCGCGCAGATCTTCCCGCACGTCTATCTCGACGTCGGGGAAGCAGTGCACTACACGGGGGCGCGCGGGCCTGCGGTCCTCGCCGAGGCCCTGGAACTGGCGCCGTTCGGAAAGCTCCTGTTCTCCTCGGACGGGTGGGGGCCGGCAGAGCTGCACTTCCTCGGCACCGTGCTCTGGCGACGGGGGTTGTCCCGCGTGCTGGAGGGCTTCGTGGCGTCCAGGGAGTGGTCAGCAGACGACGCCCTGCGAGTGGCCACTCTCATCGGCTGCGACAACGCGCGGCGCGTCTACCGCCTGGATGACCGGAGGATCCCGTGACCGAATCCCTGCTCTCGCGCTCGCCGGCGGTCGCATCCATCGCCCCCCTGGGCGACCGCTACCGCGTCGGCGGCCGGCCCGTGCTGCTGACCGGGGTGCAGGCCGTCGCCCGCCTGCTCGTCGAGCAGCACGCCCGGGATGCTCGAGCCGGCGCGCGGACGGCGAGCCTGGTCTCGGGATATCCGGGCAGCCCGCTCGCCGGCCTGGACAAGCTGCTCGCGGGGATTCCCGCGCTGCGCGGGGAACACGACGTCCACCTGGTCCCCGGGATGAACGAGGAACTCGGGGCGACCGCGGTCTGGGGCAGCCAGCTGGCGGTGGCGCAAGGTCGCGCGACCCACGACGGCGTCGTCGGCGTCTGGTACGGCAAGGGGCCGGGGGTCGACCGGAGCTGCGACGTCTTCCGGCACGCCAACCTCTACGGCATGTCCGCGACCGGTGGCGCGCTCCTGCTGGCTGGGGACGACCCTGGCGCCAAGTCCTCGACCGTGCCGTGCGTGACCGAGCGGACGCTGGCCTCCCTCGCCGTCCCAGTGCTCTACCCGCGCACCGCGGCCGAGGTGGTCCGCATGGGCCTCTACGGTGTCGCGCTGGCGCGGGCGTCCGGGTGCTGGGTGTCGCTGAAGATCGTCGCCGACGTCGCCGACGGGTTGTTCACCGTCGACGAGGACTTCGCGGCGCTGTCGGTCACGACGCCGTCGATCGAGTGGGAGGGTCGGCCGTGGAGGTACCGGCAGCGGATGATGGCCGCCGGCGCGGACAGCGTGCTGGCTGAGGAAGAGCTCTTCGGCCCTCGCTGGGCGATGGTCGAGGCGTTCGGCGCAGTCAATCCGCTCGACGTCGTGGAGGTCGACCCGGCTGAGGCATGGCTCGGCATCGCCGCGCCGGGCGCTCAGTTCGGCGCGGTGCCCCAGGCGCTGCTCGACCTCGGTCTGGACGACGCCGCGCTGGCCCGGGCCGGGGTGCGCCTGCTGCGGATCGGGATGCCGTATCCGTTGGGTGCGGACGTGCTGCGCCGGTTCGTCAGGGGGCTCGACGAGGTGCTGGTCGTCGAGGAGAAGACGCCGTTCATCGAGACACAGGTGCGCGACCTGCTGTACGGGTCCGCGGCGGCACCCCGCGTGCTCGGTGAGCGGGGGCGAGACGGGCGGCCCCTCGTTCCCGCGTCCGGCTCGCTCAGCGCCGACCGGTTGGTGGGCCCTCTGCGCCGGGTGCTGGACCGGCTGGACCTGGCCGTGCCTCCGGCGCCGCGGCGTTCGCTGAGCTTGTCGATCGCGCCTGTTGAGCGGACGCCCTACTTCTGCAGCGGGTGCCCGCACAACCGCTCGACGGTCCTGCCGGAGGGCTCCATCGGCGGGGGTGGCATCGGCTGCCACACGATGGTCACCCTCGCCGCCCGGGAGTCCTCCCACGTCACCGGTCTGACGCAGATGGGTGGCGAGGGTGGACTGTGGCTCGGCCAGGCGCCGTTCACCGACGTCCGGCACGTCTTCCAGAACGTGGGTGACGGCACCTACTTCCACTCCGGTCAGCTCGCACTGCAGGCGTGCGTGGCCGCCGGGGTCAACATCACCTACAAGATTTTGTTCAACCGGGTCGTGGCGATGACCGGGGCGCAGGACCCGCAGGGGGCGCTCGACGTCCCCGCGCTGACCCGCAAGCTCGCGGCCGAGGGTGTTCGGCAGGTCGTGGTCTGCGCTGACGAACCGGAACGCTACGGGCGCAGAGCCGGATTCGCGGCCGAAACCCTCGTCTGGCATCGCGACCGACTCGACGAGGCGCAGCGGATGCTGCGCGACGTGCCGGGCGTGACCGTGCTGATCTACGACCAGCAGTGCGCGGCCGACGCCCGCCGGCTGCGCAAGCGAGGCGCCCTCGAGCCGCGGCCGACCCGGGTGATCATCAGCGAAGCGGTGTGCGAGGGCTGCGGAGACTGCGGTCAGAAGAGCAACTGCCTGTCGGTGCAGCCGGTGGACACCGAATTCGGCCGGAAGACCCGGATCGACCAGACGTCGTGCAACACCGACTACAGCTGCCTGGACGGCGACTGCCCGTCGTTCATGACGGTTCAGATGCCCTCCGCCGGAGCGCCGGCCCGGCGCGCGCCGCTGGCGCCGCCACCGGTCCCCGAGCCACGGCTGCCGGAGCCGACCCCGACGTGGGACATCTTCCTCGCCGGCATCGGCGGCACCGGGATCGTCACGGTCAACGCCATCATGGCCACGGCCGCGCTGCACGACGGACTGCGCAGCGCCGGACTCGACCAGACCGGGATGTCGCAGAAGGCCGGACCGGTCACCTCCCACTTGCGGCTCTCGCGGCACGACGACGCCGCGCCGGCGAATCGGATGAGCGCGGGCTCGGCCGATCTGATGCTGGCGTTCGACCTGCTCGTGGCGACCGAGGCGAAGAACGTCCCGCTACTCGGCGGGGGGCGGACGACGGTGGTGGCGTCGACCAGCCGCACCCCGACCGGGGAGATGGTCTACGACCCTCGGGTCCGCTATCCCGCTGAGGCGGCGACGCTCGCCGTCCTCTCGGGAGCGGCGCAGCGCATGCACAGCTTCGACGCTCTCGCCGCGGCCGAGGCGCTGTTCGGCTCGACCGAGACGGCGAACCTCCTGCTGGTGGGTGCCGCGTTCCAGGCCGGGGCGCTGCCACTGTCGGCGGCGTCGCTCGAGCAGGCCATCGTGCTGAACGGGGTGTCGGTGCAGGCGAACCTCGACGCTTTCCGGTGGGGCCGGGCCAGCGTGGCCGACCCCGAGGCGTTCGCCGCGGCCACGGCGCCGGTCGCGCGTTCACGGCCCGTCCCCGATGGCAGCGCCTTCCTCGTGGACAGCTCCCTGGCCGGCGAGACCCGGCGGCTCGTCTCGGTGCGCGCCGCCGCGATGAACGACCACTCGGGGCCGCGAGCCGCGCAGCGCTACGTCTCTCTGGTGGAGCGGGTGTGGGACGCCGAGCGCGAGCTGGGCGACCGTGCCAAGTTCAGCGAGGCCGTGGCTCGCGGAGCTCACCGGTTGGGTGCGTACAAGGACGAGTACGAGGTGGCGCGGTTGCTCACCGACGCCGGGCTGGAGCAGGACGCACTCGCGCAGGTTCCGGGCGCCACGAGGTTGACCTACCGCCTGCACCCCCCGGCCCTGCGCTCTGCGGGTATGGGTCGCAAGCTCGCCCTGGGCCCGGCGTTCCGGCCGGTGCTCTCGACCCTCGCCCGCGGCCGGGTCCTGCGCGGAACGCCGTTCGACCCCTTCGGCGTGACCCGCATCCGGCGGCTGGAGCGCGCGCTGGCCGCCGAGTACACGCAGGTGGTGCAGCGGCTCGCGGCCATCCTGTCGGCCGGTGACTACGAACGGGCCGTGGCGGTCGCGGAGTCGGCCGACCTGGTGCGGGGCTACGAGGAGGTCAAGGTGGCCGGCGTGCAGCGCTACCGACTGCGACGTGAGGAGCTGGGTGAGCCGCTCGGGGATGCAGTCACGCGGCTCCTGCCGGACGTCTGAACAGATCTGCTTCGCCGATCCTGGGTGCGCATGAAGGGCGCCCGGTTCCGGGAAGGGACCTCGGTCGTCGACGGCGACCACCTGGCTCATGAGCGACAAGGAGGTACGCCCGTGAGTCTGCGGGTCGACGGGAAACGGCTCCTGCGGGACCTGGCCGAGCTGGCCGAGATCGGCCGGGATCCGGGGGGCGGGCTCAGCCGGACGTCCTTCACCCCCGCGGACGCCCAGGCCCGCGCCTGGTACGCGGCCAAGTGCGAGGAGGCCGGGTTGACACTCGAGCTCGACGCGCTCGGCAACATGGTGGCCGGCCTGCCGGGCCGCCACGACGAACCCGCGGTCTGGAGCGGCTCGCACCTCGACACGGTGCCGCACGGGGGCGCCTTCGACGGCGCACTGGGCGCGGTCGCGGCGCTGGAGTGCGTCCGCAGGCTCGCCGAGAGCGGTCCGCAGCTGACCCGCCCTGTGCGCGCGGTGGTGTTCTCCGACGAGGAGGGCAACTACAACCATCTGCTCGGCTCCACCGCGATGCGGCGTGGATTCAGCGAGGAGGAGCTCGCCGCGATGACCGGGCGGGACGGCGACCGGCTGGTCGACGCACTCGACGGCTGGCCATGGGCGCGCGGTTCCCGAACCGACACCCGCGTCGACCCTGCCCGGCTGCATGCCTTCGCCGAACTGCACATCGAGCAGGGGCCCACGCTGGAGCAGCAGGGCATCCGGATCGGGGTGGTCACCTCGATCATCGGCCTCAGCGGGGGTCTGGTCCGGTTCCACGGCCGCGCCGACCACGCCGGCACCACGCCCATGGACGCGCGCAGCGACGCGCTGCTGGCTGCAGCGCAGTTCATCGGCGCCATGCCCGGCCTGGCCCGGGCCTCCGGCCCCGCCTCGGTGATCACCACCGGGCGGGTGCGTGTCCAGCCGGGCGGCACCAATCAGGTACCGGAGCTGGCCGAAGTGAGCCTGGACTTCCGCGACCCCTCACGCGAACGCGTGGCAGCGATGCTGGAGGCGATCGGGCGTTCGGCGCAGGAGGCCGCCGCGGCGCACGGGGTAAGGGCCGAATGGCATCCCGACGAGATCGTCGACCCGGTCCCGCTCGACGAGGGCATGCGCGCCCTCATCGCGGATTGCGCCGCCGACCTCGGCCTGAGCTCCATCGACATCGCATCGGGCGCCGGGCACGACTCGCAGAACATGGCGCTGCTGACCCCGACGGCGATGATCTTCGTGCCCAGCCGCGACGGCCGCAGTCACGTGCCCGTCGAGTACACGACCGACGAGGACGTCGTCGCCGGGGCCGACGTACTGCTGGCTACGCTCCGCCGCCTCGCCGACACCTGAGACGGACGCCTGGTCCCCGCTGCCGAGGTCACCGCCACGCCCCGGCGACAACGAGGTCCTCGGGTCAGATACCGGGAGCGGATCCTCGCCCCGACGAGATGCCGGCGTCGGTCAACGACGTGGCGCTCCGCGCGACCGGGTGCAGGACGACCGGGCACGCAACCTGGTGTCGCGGGCCAGCCGGCTCGAGCATCACGTCGCCGACCTTGCACGAGGGCTGCGCCAGGGGGCAGCGCGGGTGGAAGTGGCAGCCGGGCGGCGGATCGGCCGGGCTCGGCGGCTCCCCCGGGATCGGCGCCACCCGACCGCGCCGGGGGTCCGGCGTCGCGGCGGAGCCCAGCAGTGCCCGCGTGTACGGATGCTGAGGACGGCGGTAGATGTCCGCGCGGTCGGCGATCTCCACGATCCGACCCAGGTACATGACGCCGACCAGGTCGCTGATCTGGCCGACCAGGCCGAGGTCGTGGCTGATGAAGATGTAGGAAAGGTCCTGCTCGCGCTGCAGCCGGCGCAGCAGGTTGAGGATCTGCCCCCGCAGCGAGACGTCCAGGGCCGACGTCGGCTCGTCGGCGATGATGATCTTCGGTTCGGTCGCCAGAGCGCGGGCAATGTTCACCCGCTGCCGCTGCCCGCCGGACAGTTGGAGCGGGCGCCGGGAGGCCAGGTCGGGGCTGAGCCCGACCGTGTCCAGCAGCTCGGCCACCCGCTCGCGGACCTGGTTCCTCGGCCGCAGCTGGTGGATCATCAGCGGCTCGGCCAAGGTGGAGCCGATGCTGCGCTGCGGGTTCAGCGAGTTCAGCGAGTCCTGGAAGATCATCTGGACCTGCCGTCCCCGCGCCTCCCCCTCGCCCGCGACGGTGATCGAGCCTGACTGGAGCTTCTCCAGGCCCACGATGCTGCGGGCCAGGGTCGACTTGCCCGACCCCGACTCCCCGACGATCCCGAGCGTCGCACCACGGGGCAGCGTGAGACTCACGCCGTCGAGGGCGCGCACGACCGAGCGCTTGCCGAGGGCACGCCGCCCCTTGAACTGGACGACGGCGTCCGAGACCTGGAGAACCGGCGCTCCCATCGCACCGCTCCCCCGCTGGACGGCGTCCCCGGTGTCCACGGTTGTCATCGCACGCCCTCGAGGTCGACGGCGGTCTCCGGCGAGACCGGATGCCAGCAGGCCACCTGACGGTCGGGGCGGTCGGCGGCCAGGGGCGGGTTCTCGGCGAGGCAGCGTTCCTCGACACGCGGGCAGCGCGGCGCGAACGGGCAGCCCGGCGGCAGCCGGCGCAGGTCGGGCGGCGCCCCGGGGATGGTCGGGAGGTCCTCGTCCCGCGCGAGGTTCTCCACCTCACTGATGCTGTCCAGCAGCATCGACGTGTACGGGTGTCGCGGGGCGTCGAACAGCGGGATCGCCGCCGACTGCTCCACCACCCGGCCCGCATACATGACCGCGACCCGGTCGGCGATGCTCGAGACGACGCCCAGGTCGTGGCTGATCAGCACCAGTGCGATGCCGAGATCGCGGGTCAGCTCGGCCAGCAGGTCGAGCACCTGCGCCTGCACGCTGACGTCCAGTGCCGTCGTCGGCTCGTCGGCCAGCAGCAGCGGCGGCTGGCAGGCGATCGCCATGGCGATGACGATCCGCTGCCGCATGCCGCCGCTGAACTCGTGCGGGTACGCGCGCAGCTGGCGGCGGGCGTTGTAGATGCCCACCCGGGCGAGCAGTTCCGCTGCCCGGTCGTCGGCCTGCTTGCGGTTCATGCCCATGTGCAGCATGAGTGGCTCGCGCAACTGCGCGCCGATGCTGCGCACCGGGTTGAGCGCCGCCATCGGGTCCTGGTAGACGAGCCCGATCTGCTTACCGCGCACCGACCGCATCGCTCGGTCGTCGAGTTGCACCAGGTCGCGGCCCTGGAACAGCACGGAGCCGTCGACCCGGGTGCCCTTCGGGTGCAGTCCGAGAATCGCGAGGCACGTCGCGCTCTTCCCCGACCCCGACTCCCCCACCACGCCGACCGATTCGCCCGACCGGACGACGAGGTCGACGCCGTTCACGGCGGACAGCGTGCCGCCGGGGACGGTGAAGCGAACGCGGAGGTCGCGCACCTCCAGGAGGGAGTCAGGGCCGGGTGCGGTCATGCCGGGCTCGCGGACTTCAATTCGTTGCGGTGGACGACGCCCTCCTTGACCACCATCACCACGTTGCGGGTGGCGCTGATGTCGGCGGTGGGGTCGCCGGACAGGAGGACCAGGTCGGCCAGCTTGCCGACCTCCAGCGTGCCGACCTCGTGCAGCAGATCGATGTTCTCGGCCGCGTTGCGCGTGGCCGCCACGAGCGCCTCGGTCGGCGAGAGCCCGAAGTCGACCATCAGCTCGAGCTCGGTGGGCAGCTCGCCGTGCGGGTTGAACGGCGTGCCGGCGTCGGTGCCCGCAGCGATCTTCATCCCCGAGCGGATGGCCGCGACGAAGCTGTCGCGGTGGTGCCCCGACTCGGACTCGGCCTTCTCGACGACCCAGCGCGGGATCTTGTCACCGTTCTCGACGATGCGGTTGACCGCGATGAGCGTCGGCACCAGGTACGTCCCCTGGGCGACGGCGGCCTCGAGCGACTCGTCGTCGAGGTAGAAGCCGTGCTCGATCGAGTCGATCCCGGCCTTGAGGGCGTTCTTGATGCCCTGGCCGCCGATGGCGTGGCTGGCCACCCGACGGCCGGCGTTGTGCGCCTCGCGGGCCACGGCGGTCAGCTCGTCGACCTGGAGCGCCGTCTGGTTGGGATGCACTCCCTTGGTGAGCACCCCGCCGGTGGCCATCACCTTGATGAAGTGCGCTCCACCGGCCAGCTCGGCGCGGGTGGCCTGCGCGGTGCCGACGGGACCGTCTGCCTGCCGGCCGATGAAGTGTCCGTGGCCGCCGGTCATGGTGATGACCCGCCCCGCTGCGCGGATCCGGGGACCGGCGATCATCCCCTCATCGACCGCCTTGGACAGCTCGATGGCGAGGTTGTCTGCCGCGCCGCAGTCGCGGACGCTCGTGACGCCGGACTGCAGCGCGATCATCAGGTTCTTCACGCCGCGCACAGTGGAGATGGGCAGGCTGTCGGCCTGGACCTGGGCGAACAGATCGCCGTCCCCGTCGTTGGCCACGTGCGTGTGGCAGTTGATCATGCCCGGAATCACCGTGCCGCCCTGCCCGTCGTGGATCTTCTCGGGGGCGAAGGAGGGAGCGTCGGACTGCGGGCCCATCCACGAGATCCGCCGTCCCTCGACGACGATCGCCTGATCGCGCACCGGCGCCGAGCCGGTGCCGTCGAAGACGGAGACGCCGGTCAGCAGGAACGCGTCGGGGCCTGAGGTACCGTTCGATGTCATGGGGTCTCCTACCGGTAGCTCTGGGGGGAACGGTGCAGCTGCTGGGCCTGTGCGGGGTCGTGACCGAACAGCAGCAGGGCGTTCTGCTCCTCGGCGATCCGCTTGAGCTTGGCGCCGGACTGCGCGGCGGTCTCGGGGTCGGCCTGCCCGCCCCAGGAGTCGAAGTCGAAGTTGTCCTGGGTGTAGACCGCATCGCCGCAGACCACCATGTTGCCGCTCGCGGGCAACCGGACCATCACCGACTCGTGAGCCGGCGCGTGCCCCGGCGTCAGGATCACCTCGATGCCGGGGAACAACTCCATCTCCCCGTCGAGCAGCTCGTACTTCAGCTTCGGCAGGTTCCAGTACTGGTTCGGGAACATGTCGTTGCCGTCAGCCCAGTCGTAGTGCTCGCGCTGGACGAAGAAGGTGGCCTTCTCGAAGAGGTCGTTGTTCCCGGCGTGGTCGAAGTGCAGGTGCGTGTTGATGACGTAGTCGATGTCGGTGGGCCGGACGTCGAGGTCGGCCAGGCGCGTCTCGAGATTGTCCTCCGGCGCCATCTCCGGGACGAGGATGTCGATCATCTCGGTGCCCCGCCAGGTCGCCCCGGGGTCGGTGATGTGCAGCCTGCTCATGCCGGTGTCGATGAGCAGGTTCTTGCCGTCGTCGAGCTTGATCAGGTACGAGGGAACCGGCAGCTTGACCAGGTTGCCGTCGTGCACACCTGGGGCGACCACCTCGTAGGGACAGTTGCAGGTGCCCAGCGGGATGATGAACATCTCCACGCGAACGTCACTCCTTCTCTTCGACCTCGGCGGTGGGAAGGGCGGACGCGTCAGTGCGTCGGCCCCAGCGAGAGCGCCGGCCGCTGCCGGCGCGGGTGAGCAGGCCACCGAGGTAGTCCCCGACGAGGTTCGCCAGCAGGATCACGAGGGTGACGGCGATGCCGGGTGCGGTGGAGATCCACCAGGCCTGCGAGATGTAGTTCACGCCGGAGGCGAGGTCGGCGCCCCACTCCGGGGCCGGGGGCTGCACGCCGAAGCCGAGGAAGTTCAGCGTGGCCGCGAGCAGGGTGGTCCAGCCGATCGCGCTGCTGAGGACCACGATGAGCTCGGGCAGGATCACCGGGAAGACGTGCCGCGTGAGGATCCGGAACCCGCCGCAGCCGACGACGCGTGCCGCAGCGACGTACTCCTGCCCGCGCACCCGTTGGGTGGCGCCGTAGAACACGCGAGCGAAGACGGGCGCGAATGCGACCGCGACCGCGACCACGACGGTCGCCGTTCCCGGCCCCCGGATCGTGACGATCACCAGGGCCAGGAGAAGGCCCGGAAAGGCCAGGAAGACGTCCATGATCCGCATGGCCACCGCAGCCGGCCACCGGCCGAGGTAGCCGGCGAGCATGCCGATGGGGACACCGACCAGGGCGGCGAAGAAGGTGCTGAGCACCGCGATGACCAGCGTCTCGCGTCCGCCGAGGAGCGTCCGGCTGAGCACGTCGCGCCCGAGCCCGTCGGTGCCGAACCAGTGCGCAGCGCTGGGGTGTGCGCGGGCCGGGCCCACGATGGCCGTGGGATCGCTCGCCCCCAGCAGGGGCGCGAGGGCGCAGGCGAGCACGAGCAGGATGCCGACCACGCAGGCGATCAGCCCGAAGACGTCCCGTCTGCGACGGTCTCCGGCCCGGCCGACGACCGGCGCCTCGACCAGCGTCGGCGCGGCGACGCCCTCAACGACGGTCATCGCGCCCACCCCCGTCGCACCCGCGGGTCCAGAAGACCGTGGGTGATGTCCACCAGCAGGTTCACGCCGATGTAGACGACCGCGACGAAGAGCACGACGCCCTGGATCGCCGGGATGTCCTTCTGTTGGATGCTCGAGACGAGGTACTGGCCGAGCCCG
>JAODNN010000106.1 GCA_025465355.1 Blastococcus sp.
CGATCCAGACGGAGAACGACGGGGTGAAAGAGAAGTCGTGGACAGGCGGGCTGTCGGTGCACAGGAACTCCTGGCCGGCCAGGGAGAACCTGGCGAACTGCACGGTTCCCTCCGCGCCCGGTCCCTCCGGCCCGAACCGGGTGATGTCCACGATGCGCGCATCGTCGAACAGCGACGTGTAGAAGGTCATTGCCTTCTCGGCGTCACCCGTGAACATCAGGAAGGGCGCGATCTGCTTCGGCATGCCGGGCAGGCTAGCGGGGATCGCCGACAGGGATCGCCACGCGGACAGGCGGTCTGGCAGGTCAGGCCGGACCCGGGAGTTCAGCCGAAGATGCGGCGTGCGCCCCGGTAGCCGGACTGGTCGACGCTGGTGACGGCGACGGGCTGACCGAACGTGCGGGCGTGCACCATCATCCCGTTGCCGATGTAGAGGCCGACGTGGCTGACCGGTGAGTAGAAGTACACGAGGTCGCCGGGCTGGAGCTGGCTGCGGCTCACCTCGTGACCCAGCTGGGACTGCCCGCGGCTCGAGTGCACCAGCGCGACGCCCGCCATGCCCCAGGCATAGGAGGTGAGCCCGGAACAGTCGAACCCGTTCGGGCCGCTGGAGCCCCAGACATAGGGCTTGCCGACCTGCGCGAGGGCGGCCTTCACCGCCACGGCGGCCGCGCTGCCAGGGGCGAGCGGCAGCGAGTCGGCGGAGGGGACGGCGAGCCGGGGGCCGGAAAGGGCCGTGGTCACCGCGGCCTGCTCCGTCGCCGTCAGCCGGGCGAAGTCTGCCTTGTACGCGTCGATCTTCTTCTGCACCGCCGCCTGCTGAGCCTTCAGCTCGGCGAGGCCGGCCTTCGCCTTCGAGGCCAGCTGATCGGCCGCCGCCTGTGCCCGGCGCGCGGTCTCCTGGGCGATGGCCACCTGGGCGATGACGGACTCGGTGTGCGTGGCGATCATGTCGAGCGTGGTCATCTGCTGCACGAGCTCGGTGGCCGAGGCGCTGGTGAGGAAGGCGGCCATGCGGGACTGCGTCTTGGCGGCGTAACCGCTCTGCGCGATGGCCCGCATCTGCGGTTCGTATCTGGCGAGGGCGGCCTTGGCGATCGCAGCCTTCTGGGCGGCTGCGGCGGCTGCGCGCGCCTGGGCGGCCACGGTCAGCTCGGCCTGGTGCACCTGCTCGTCGACGACTGTCAGCTGCTGAGCCGCGGCCTCGACCAGCTTCCCGGCCTGGGCGGACGTCCGGGGAGCTGCGGTTGCCGCGGACGGCGAGAGGACACCGGCGGTCACGGCGATCAGCGCCGCGCCGACGGCGAGGAGGACACGCGCAGGGCGCCGGGTGGTCGTGCGCTCGTGCTGCACCGCTGGCCTCCGTCTGCATGCGCCGAGCCCGCCTGATCGGGGGCTCCTTCCGAAGCGCGTCGAGACGGACGGTAGGGAACTGATATCGACAAGTAGTGGACGGCGCGCTGGTCGGACGGTGCAGTGACGTCTCGCCAGTCACAGCTGCCTCACCCGGTCACACGCGTCACGCGCCGCGGCGGGAGCAGGGACATGATGGGCGGTTCGACACCACGAAGCCCCGCGAGAACGTCGTTCTCGCGGGGCGTACGCGTGGTCCACACGCAGGGGGCAGCTCCGCCGGGCGCCGGCGGAGGCGCGGGTCAGCCGGCGAGGGGCTCCTGGGCATCCAGGCTCTCGACGGCCGAGAGGTCGCGAAGGATCGCGGCGAGTTCGTCAGCCGTCCACGGCTCACAGCAGTCGCAGCCGTCCTCGTCGAAGCTGGCGAGGCCGAGACGTCCGCCGGCCTGGTCCTCCTCGATGGCGAGGTGGCCGGCCGAGGGGTGGCGGTGGCATGCGCAGCCGGCGGCGCACAGCCCGAGGCCCCACCCGGAGATGACGACGGTGTGGCCGTCGTCCCGGATCTTGCCCACCTGGAAGACAGACGGCTTCCGGTTCCTGTTCACGGGAGTTCCCCCCTCGACAGCCCCACCTGAGTAGGGCCCGGCGTGCGTTGTGCGAAAAAACTGGGCAGCAGAGATGTCGGCAGATGAGGGTCCGCGGTAAAGCCCTGACTCACTCGCTCTTTCAACACTGAATGTAGTGGGACAAGCACGCCACGTCGCCGTCAGTTGTCGCCAGCAGTACGCCTGGCCCGTTGGCGGAAGTGGGCGCCGGGCGGCTGACGCCCGGCGCGGCACGGCCAGCCGCCGGGCCCACGCCGGGTCTCCGCCGGATCTGCGCGAGGTCTGCGCGAGGTCTGCGCCGCCCCTCCGTCGGCTCAGCTCGCCGGGCTGACGCTGCTCATGTTGAAGTCGGGCACCCGCAGCATCGGCATCGCGGCCCGCGTGAACCAGTCGTTCCACTCGCGGGGCAGCGTCCGCTCGGTGCGGCTCGCCTGCACCGTTCGCGCCAGCAGATCCACCGGCGATTCGTTGAACCGGAAGTTGTTCACCGCGCCGGTGACCTCGCCGTTCTCCACCAGGAACACGCCGTCCCGGGTCAGCCCGGTGAGCAGCAGCGTCTGGGGATCGACCTCGCGGATGTACCAGAGCGTCGTCAGGAGCAGCCCCCGCTCGGTGGCGGCGACCATCTCCTCCCCTGACGTGGTCACGGTCCGGTCCTCGAGGATCAGGTTGTCGACGGCCGCCGTGGCCGGGGCGGTCGTCTTCAACGCCCACGCCCGCGGGCGGATCAGGTTGGCCAGGACGCCGTCCTCGATCCAGTTCACCGCCGGCGTGGCCATCCCGTTGTCGAAGACCGACGCCGCCTCGGAGGAGGCCTGCACGATCTGGAACGGAGCGGCCTCCAGCCCCGAGGCGAACGGATCACTCCTCAGGGTGAGGGGAAGAGCCGCCAGCCGCTCGCCGATGCGGTTGCCGCCGCCGGGCTTGGCGAAGACACTGCGGCCCTCGTCGGCCTCCCGGGCCAGCATCGTCCAGTAGAGATTGATCATCAGGTCACTCGCGGCCGACGGCGGCAGCAGCGTCTCGTAGCGACCCGCGGGCAGCTCGATCTTCCGCTGCGACCAGGCCATCTTGCGCGCGACGTCGGCCGCGAGGTCGGCCACGGACACGTCGCGGAAGTCGCGGGTTCCGAGGCCGGACCACACCGAGCGACCGAAGTCGGCGCTCTTGCCGTTGAGCTCCACGCGCCCGGTCGGCTGGTCGTGCCGGAGCCGGAGGCCGGTCGAGGTGCCCATGTACGTCGTGCTCATGCAGTGCTCGGCGAAGCCGAAGAGCAGGTCCCCGCGATCGCGCGCCTCGCCGAAGGCCTGGCCGAGGCCCGGGGCGAAGTCGCCGAAGACCTCGATGGAGGTCTCCGCCGGCTCGGTGTCCCAGTCGCCGGAGCCGGGCGGCTTCTCGCCGACCAGCGGCACCGCGTCCTCGGCCGGCCCCGCGTCGCGCGCGGCCTGCTCGCTGGCGGTCACGAGTGCGGCGATGTCCGGCGTCCCCGTCCTGGTCACCGTGCCGGCCGCCATCCCGGCGCCACCGTCCACGACCGAGATGACCACGACCTGGCGGGAACGCATCGCCCCGTTGGTGGTCAGGCTGTTGTTCGCCCAGCGCAGGTTGGCCTCGGAACTCTCGACCACGTAGGTGATCTGACCGTCGACGGTCGACGCCGCCAGCGCCCGCTCGACGATCTCCTGTGCGGAGAGCTGTGTCATCGACCTGCCTCCTGCACCGTGTTGAGGATGTTGATGTTCTCGAACAGCGCCGACGGGGACCCGTGGCTCACCGGGGCGGTCTGGCCGGGCTGGGCCTTGCCGCAGTTGAAAGCGCCCCCGAGCACGTAGGTCTGCGGGCCACCCACCACGGACATCGCGCCCCAGAAGTCCGTCGTCGTCGCCTGGTAGGCGACGTCACGCAGCTGACCGGCCAGCCTCCCACCCTCGACCTTGTAGAACCGCTGGCCGGTGAACTGGAAGTTGTACCGCTGCATGTCGATCGACCAGCTCTTGTCGCCGACGACGTAGATGCCGCGCTCGACGCCGGCGATCATCTCCTCGGTCGACGGGCCGGCCGGATCCGGCTGCAGCGAGACGTTCGCCATCCGCTGCACCGGGACGTGCCGGGAGGAGTCGGCGAACGCACAGCCGTTGGAGCGCGGCATCCCGCGCAGCCGGGCCATGTTCCGGTCGACCTGGTAGCCGACCAGGATGCCGTCCTTGACGATGTCCCACTGCTGGCCGGCCACACCCTCGTCGTCCCAGCCGATGGTGGACAGGCCGTGGACGGCGGTGCGGTCACCGGTCACGTTCATCAGCGGCGAGCCGTACTTCAGGGTGCCGAGCTTGTCGACGGTGGCGAACGAGGTGCCGGCATATGCGGCCTCGTAGCCGAGCGCGCGGTCGAGCTCGGTGGCGTGGCCGATCGACTCG
The DNA here is from genome assembly GCA_025465355.1 of Blastococcus sp. Classification (GTDB taxonomy): domain Bacteria; phylum Actinomycetota; class Actinomycetes; order Mycobacteriales; family Geodermatophilaceae; genus Blastococcus_B. The sequence continues at coordinate 4,376 of JAODNN010000106.1, forward strand.
TGGATGGTGAGGAACAGGTTCGACGGATCGATGATCACGTCGTACCGGCCGGCCTGGACCGACGGCGCCTTGGTCTTCTCCCGCAGCAGCTCGGGGATCTCGGCGAGCTCACCGCGCCAGTCCCACCCGGTGCCGGTGAGGTACTCCCAGCCCCGGCCGACCGGCGGCGCGAGCGTGCGCATGCTCTCGAACTGGCCGGTCGCGCGGTCGACGGTGAGGGCGGTGAACTCGGGGTGGATGCGGACCCGCTGCTGCCGCGTGCGGGTGCCGGCGGTGTCGGCGTAGTACTTCTGCTCCTTGACCAGCATGCAGGTGGCCTGGACGTGCTCGACGCCGTCGGCGGACAGGAGCTGCTCGGAGAGGTCGGTGAGCAGCGCGGCCTTCTCCGCGTCCGGCACGGCGAACGGGTCGACGTCGTACTCCGAGACGTAGGTGGCGTCGCGGTAGACCGGTTCGGGCGCGAGCTCCACGCGGTCGCTGTTCACGGCGGCCGAGACCTTCGCGACGGTGACGGCCTCCTCGGCCAGCCGGACCGCCTCCGCGGCGGTGAGGACGACGCCCGCGGCGAATCCCCAGGTCCCCTCGTGCACCACCCGCACGGCGAGGCCCAGGTCCTCTGCGTCGGTGAACGACTCGGGCCGGGCGTCGCGCAGGCTGATGACCTGCGTGCGGATCCGCTCGACCCGGACGTCGGCGTGCTCGCAGCCGAGGTCGACGGCGCGGGTCAGCGCGGCATCGGTCAGCGCGGACAGCGGGAGCGCGAGAAAGGACTCGTCGACCGAGCGGGCTACGGGCACCGGCCCTGTCTACCAGCCAACTCCGACACCGGCCGACCGGATGGTTCGCAGCGCTACGGACTTTCGGTCCGCTTCCCGACCAGGTCGCCGACTCGGGACCACCCGCGCCTCCCGGCGGCCACATCCCGATGTGGGCGAAGGGGTGGAGTGACGCCGCCCGGGTATTCGCTCGGGCATGGCTGCGCCCAGCGATGACGTCACGCTGACCTTCGGCGGCAACGCCACCATGCTGCTGCGGGTGGGCCCCTTCACGCTGCTCACCGATCCGAACTTCCTGCACCGCGGGCAGCGCGCCTACCTGGGCTACGGGATGTGGACGAAGCGGGTGACCGAGCCCGCCCTGCAGCCGACCCAGCTGCCCGCGCTCGACGCGATCGTGCTCTCGCACATGCACGGCGACCACTGGGACCGCATCGCGACGCGTTCGCTGTCGAAGAAGACCCCGATAGTCACCACGCCCCAGGCTGCGAAACACCTGCTCGGCCGCGGGTTCAGCGAGACCTCGGACCTTCGTCCCTGGCAGACGCACGAACTCACCCAGGACACCGACACCCTGCGGATCACCTCCGTGCCCGGGGTCCACGGACCGGGACCGCTCGCCCGGGCGCTGCCCGAGGTCATGGGCAGCGTTCTCGAGCTGATCCGGGACGGCGAGGTCCGCTGGCGGGGCTACATCAGCGGCGACACCCTCTACCGGCCGTTCCTCAAGCGGGTGCTCGATCGGTGCGGGCCGCTCGACGTGCTCATCCCCCATCTGGGCGGCACCAAGGTCCTCGGCATCACCGTCACCATGGACGCCCGCCAGGGCGCCGCCCTCGTCGCGCTGCTGAGGCCGCCGGTCACCGTGCCGGTGCACTACGACGACTACGGCCGGTTCAAGTCGCCGCTGGGCGACTTCGTCTCGGAGGTCGCCCGGCGCGTGCTGCCGGGCGAGCTCCGCGCCGTCGGGCGCGGCGACACCATCTCGCTGCGGGCGTAGCGAAGCTAGAACTGGTCCCCGGTGCGCCAGGGCATCTCCTGGAGCGTCAGGGTGTTGCCGTCAGGGTCGCTGAACCCGGCGTACCTCACCCCGCCGCCGACGTCCTCGACCGGACCGACCTGCACACCGCGGCCGACCAACTCCGCGCGGGCCTTCTCGATGTCGGCCACCACCAGGTGCAGAGCCCTGATCGTTCCTGGCGCCGCCTCGTAGGCGCCCAGGCCGGTCCCCATCCCGATGGAGCACGCCGAGCCCGGCGGCGTCAGCTGCACCACTCGCACGCCGTCGGCAGGGCGCACGTCGACGTCCTCGATGAAACCGAGCTGCTCGGTGTAGAAGGACTTGGCACGGTCGACATCGCTGACCGGGATCGGCACCAGCTCGAGCTTCATGTCCATCTGTTCCTCTTTTCTCGGGGGAATGTCGTGTCGAGGGATGCCGCCTCAGCGGGCGAGAACCTCGTCGAGACGGTCGTAGCCCTCACGGACTCCGGTCTCCATGCCGCTGGCCACGAAGGCGTCGCGGTCGGCGAAGGAGTCGACCAGTGAGGTCGCGGTCAGCCGGGTGCGGCCGTTGCCGAGGTCCTCGAGCAGCAGCCTCTCCAGGGCGACGCCGTCCGGCATCCCCTCGAAGGTGAACGTCTGCACGATCAGCTCGTCGGGCCGCACCTCGTGGAAGCTGCCGTGGAAGCCGTAGTCCTCGCCGTCCCTGGAGTGGATGTAGCGGTAGGAGCCGCCGGTACGGCAGTCGTAGTGGTCGATCCGCATCGTGAGATCCCGCGGCCCGAGCCACTGGACGACGAGATCGGGATCGGTGTGGGCGCGGAAGACCTTCTCGGGCGGCGCGTCGAACTCGCGCACGATGCGCACCAGCGGGACGTCGGGGTCGGAGACGATCTGGGTCTCGTGCGTGGTGCTGGTCATGACGGTGTTCCTTCCTGACGGGTGGGCCTCGGCGCGGCGTCGTCCGGCATGGACCGGAGGACGTCGTCCAGGCGGCGGTAGCGCTCCTCGGCCTGCTGCCGGTAGCGCTCGATCCACCTGGTCATGAGGTCGAAGACGTTCGCTTCGAGGTGCACCGGCCGGCGCTGGGCCTCCCGGCTCCGGCTCACCAGGCCGGCGTCCTCCAGCACTTTGAGGTGCTTGGAGACGGCCTGGACGGTCACGTCATAGGGCGCGGCGAGCTCGTTCACCGTGGCGTCGGCGACCGTGAGCCGCGCGACGATGTCCCGCCGGGTGGGATCGGCCAGCGCCGAGAACACCCGGGAGAGCGGATCCGCCGCCACTGTGCGTCCTCCTCATACTCAACCTTTCGGTTGAAGAGGACCGTAGAGCCCCGCGTCGAGTTGGTCAACCGTCCGGTTGAAGAAGACGCCCACCCGCCGAGGTCCCGCGATCTCGCCCCGTCAGGCTGAACCGAGGCGGGCGGCGCGGGTAGCGACCTCGGCCCGCAGAGCCGCGGCGTCGACCGTGGTGCAGACGCTGTCGGCCACCACTTGCCGGCCGCCCACCCACACATCGCGCACGTAACGGCCGCCCCCGGACCACACCAGGTGGGCCAGCAGGTCGGCCGGGCTGCCGACCGGTTCGAAGGCGAGGTCCCGGGTGTCGACGTGCACGAGGTCGGCCCGCCGTCCGACGACGAGCGCACCGAGGTCCGGCCGTCCGATGGCGTCCGCCGCTGACCCGGTGGCCAGCCAGAACGCCTCGGCCGCGGTCAGCGCGGCCGCATCGCCCGCGGCGAGCCGGGCCAGCTGCGCGGCCAGCCGCAGATCGCCGAACAGGTCCAGGGCGTCGTTGGACGCCGGCCCGTCGGTGCCCAGCCCGACCCGGATCCCCCGGTCGAGCATCGCCCGCAGTGGCGCCACCCCGCTGGCCAGCTTGGCGTTGCTGGCCGGGCAGTGCGCCACGGCTACGCCGTACTCCCGCCAGAGCTCGAGATCGCCGTCGTCCAGGTGCACGCAGTGCGCCGCGAGCACCCGCCCGCCCAGCACGTCGTACGCGGCCAGCAGGGCGGGCACGGAGAGCCCGTGCACCGCCAGCAGGTCCGCGCCTTCGCTCGGGGTCTCGGCGACGTGCAGATGCAGCAGGAGTCCGTGCTCGCGGGCGGCCCGGGCGGCTTCGCTCAGCACCGACAACGGCAGGGTGTACGCCGCGTGCGGCCCGAGCCCGTACTCCACCGTGCCGTCGCCGGGGGCTGTGCGCGCGAGCTCGACGGCTGCCTGTAGCTGCTCGTCCAGCGGCGACATCCCCGGCAGCGGCAGCAACGGGGTGGCGATCACCGCACGGGCACCCGTCGACGTGACCGCGGCGGCGATCCGCTCCGGGTGGAAGTACATCTCGACGCTGGTGGTCACCCCGTTGGCCAGCAGCTCGGCCGACGCGGCGGTCATGGCCACCTCGACGTCGTCCGGGGTGAGCCGAGCCTCGCGGGGCCACATGACCTCGCGCAGCCAGCGGTCCAGCGGCAGGCCCTCCCCCAGCCCGCGGAACAGCACCATGGGAGCGTGCGAGTGGGCGTTGACCAGCCCCGGCGTCAGGATCCCGGGCAGTGCGACCACCTCCGCGTCGGCCGCGGGCGGCGCCTCGGCGGCGGGGCCGACCCAGCTGATGACGCCGTCGTCCACGTCCAGCACGGCGCCGGGGACGACGGTGCCGGCGCGGTCCCCCACGACGACGGCCTGGGCTGTGAAGCGCTGCCGCATGGATCCCGAACCTAGCCCGTTACCGTGTGGCGCATGCCGGCACCGGACGACGCCTCGGCAGGCCGCCTGCGGCCGGCGGTCGTCGCCTTCGACGTCAACAAGACGCTGCTGGACCTCGAGCCGGTGCGGGCGACGCTGATCGAGCTGGGCCGCCCGGCCGACCTGCTCCCCGCCGTCTTCTCCCGCACTCTCCTCACCGGCATCGCCGGGGCCCTCGTCGGCAGCTGGTGCCGGTTCCGGGACGCCTTCGACACAGCGCTCGCCCAGGCGACCGACCTGGATCCGGCCGAGCGCGCCCAGGTCGCCGATGCCTTCAGCGAGCTCGCCCCGCACCCGGACGTCGAGCCGGCGCTGCGCCGCCTGACGGAGGCCGGCGTGCGCGCGGTCACCCTTTCGCACGGCTCGCCCGGGATCGCGGAGGCCGGCCTCGCCCGCGGCGGGCTGACGCCACTGGTCGAGCGCAGCCTGTCCAGCGAGTCGATCCGGGCCTGGAAGCCGTCCCCCGAGGTCTATCTGTGGGCGGCCGGAGCGTGCGACGTCGTCCCCGCGCGGATGGCGCTGGTCGCCGCGCACGGCTGGGACGTGCTCGGCGCCCAACGCGCCGGCCTGACCGGCGCCTGGTTCCCGCGCACCGAACGGAGCTACCCGGCCGTCTACGACGCGCCGCACGTGCACGGGGCCGACCTCGCCGGGGCCGTCGATGCACTGCTGGCCCTGCCGGCCGGCGAATGAGTGGCGTCCAGGACGTCGACACGCCCCTGGGCCCGGCGCGGGTGCACACCGCCGACCCCGCAGGGGCGCCGAGCGGCACGCTGGTGCTCGGGCACGGCGCGGGCGGCGGAGTGGAGTCCGTGGACCTGCTCGCGGTCACTGCCGCGGCGGTCGACGCCGGCTGGCGGGTGCTGCGGGTGGAGCAGCCCTGGCGGGTGGCCGGCAAGCGGATCGCGCCGGCGCCGCCGCGGCTCGACGAGGGCTGGCGCGCGGTGCTGGACCAGGTGCGGTCGGACGGCCTGCTGACCGGCCCGCTCGTGCTCGGGGGCCGCAGCGCCGGGGCGCGGGTGGCCTGCCGAACGGCCGGTGAGCAGGGGGCCGCCGGTGTCCTGGCGCTGGCCTTCCCCCTGCACCCGCCCGGCCGGCCCGAGCGGAGCAGGGCAGCCGAGCTCACCGCGGTGCCGGTGCCGCTCGTCGTCGTCCAGGGCGAAACGGACGCGTTCGGCGGCCCTGCGCAGGTCGCCGCCGAGCTGTCCGGGCAGGCCGGCGCCTCGGTCTACGCCGTCCCGGGCGACCACGCGCTCAAGGCGAACCTCGACGTCGTCGCCGCGGCCGCCATCTCCTGGCTCGTCGACCTCGCCTGAGTCGACCTCGCCTGACTCAGCCGCGGCGCCTCCGGCGGCGCACCAGCAACGCGACCAGCACGACGGCGGCCGCGATCCCCGCCGCGGGAGCGGCGTAGCGGGCCATGGCCGCCCCTCCGGCCACCTCGAGGAGGTCGATCGGCTCCGGTTCGGCGACGACCCGGGGGCGGGACGGCGCACCGTCGGCGGACGGAACGCTGCGCACCGGGGCGCCGGACGCCGGGCGGGTCGGCGGGGCGCTGGGTCCGCTCGGCGGACCACTCGGCGCCTTGGCCGCCGGGGCGGTGTCCTTGACGGCGGGGGCCGTCTTCGCGGGGGCGGCAGCGGCCTCGACGGGTGGCGGGACGATCGTCACCGGTGCCGTCGCGGGAGCCGCCTTGGCAGGAGCCGCCTTCGCGGCGGCGGTCTTGGCCGGAGCCTTCGCCGGCGCGGCCTTGGCCGGAGCGGCCTTGTCGGTCACCTTCTCCGTCGCGGCAGCCGTCTTCTTCGTCGCGGCCGCAGCCTTCTTCACGGTCCTGCCCGCGGCACTGTCCCCGGCTGACAGCTCCGCCGATGCGGCGATCTCCTCCACCGCGCCGGCCGCCGTCGCGGCGGCGCCCGCCGCCCGGTCCGCGCTCCCCTGGGCGTCACCCTGGCCGAGTTGTGCGGCGAGCTTGTCGGCGAACTGCCCGAGCAGCTTGTTGCCGACGTCGGTCATCACGCCCCGGCCGAACTGCGCGGGCCGGCCGGTGATGTTGAGGTCGGTGATCACGTGGACGCGGGTGATCGAGCCTTCCGGCGCCAGGTTGGCGGTGATCGTGGCGGCCGCTGTGCCGTTGCCCCGCTGGTCCTTGCCCCGGGCGTCGATGACCGCCTGGTGGGCGGCCGCGTCCTTCTCGACGAACGACGCCTTGCCCTGGTACGTCAGGTTGATCGGGCCCAGCTTGACCTTGACCCGGCCGGTGAACTCGTCGCCGGTCACGGAGTCGAGCACGGCGCCGGGCATGCAGGGCGCGATCCGTTCGATGTCGAGGAGCACCCGCCATGCCTCGTCGATGGGGACGGGCACTGTGAACGAGTTCTCCAGCTGCACGACAACCTCCTGGAGGTGCGTCCCGGCCGGCCCGTCCTCCAGGGGAGGGGCCGACCGGGACGGACGAGTACGGACCGGGCGCCGGCTCGACGCTACAGCCCGGCAGCGGTGCTGACCGCGCGGCGCGTGAGCACCGTGACCAGGTGTCGACGGTAGTCGGCTTGGGCGTTGAGGTCGCTGCTCGGGTCGGTGCCCTCGGCGGCATGCGCCGCAGCGGCCGCCACCGCCTCGGCAGTCGCATCGACGCCGGCCAGGGCCTCCTCGACCGCCGTCGCCCGTAGCGGGGTCGGCCCCATGTTGGTCAGCCCGATCCGCGCCTCGGCGATCCGGCCGTCCTCGCGGCGGACCGCGGCGGCCACCGCCACGATCGACCACGCCTGGGCCACCCGGTTGAACTTCTCGTAGTGCATGCCCCAGCCCTCGCGCTTAGGGACGCGGATCTCGACGAGGATCTCCCCCTCCTCGAGCGCGGTCGTGAGGTAGTCGACGAAGAATTCGGCGGCGGGCACGGTGCGCCGTCCCCCGGGGCCGGCGACCACGAACTCGGCGTCGAGTGCCAGGGCCACCGCCGGCAGGTCACCGGCCGGGTCGGCGTGCGCGAGAGCACCGCCGAACGTGCCTCGGTGCCGCACCTGCCGGTCGGCCACCGTCTCGGTCGCCTCGGCGATGAGCGGGGCGTACCGCGCGATCAGCGGATCCGAGATGACATCGGAGTGCGTCGTCATCGCGCCGATGACGATCGCGCCGTCGTCCTCCCGGACGCCGCGGAGCTCGGCGACCCTGGTCAGGTCGACGACGGTCTCCGGGGCGGCCAGCCGCAGCCGCATGACCGGGATCAGCGACTGCCCGCCGGCCATGATCTTCACGTCCTCTCCGCCGGAGGCGACGGCTTGCAATGCCTCGTCCACCGTGGTCGGGCGGGCATAGGCGAACGCAGCGGGAATCATCGGTCCCCTCCCAGCGAGGAAGCGTCGGTGGACACGCCCGCGGTGGTCTCGGTCTGTGCCCCGCCGTAGGCAGTGGTGCCGGCGGTGGCGCGGTCCCCGCCGTCACCGCCCTCCTGAATGGCCCGCCAGACCCGTTCCGGCGTGAGCGGCATCCGGATGTCGGACACCCCCAGGTGCCGGACGGCGTCCAGTGCGGCGTTGACCACCGCCGGCGTGCTGGCGATGCAGCCCGCCTCGCCGACCCCCTTCGCGCCGATCGGGTTGCCCGGGGCCTCGTGCACCGTGTTGCCGGTGTCGAAGTGCGGCAGATCGGCCGCCGTCGGCACCAGGTAGTCGACGAAGCTGCCGGTGGTCAGGTTGCCGTCGGCGTCGTACACGGCCTCCTCGTACAGCGCCTGTGCGATGCCCTGCGCCACGCCGCCGTGGATCTGCCCCTCGACGATCAGCGGGTTGACGATCTTCCCGACGTCGTCGACGCAGGCGTACTTCCGGATCTTCACCATGCCGGTCTCGGTGTCGACGTCCATCGCGCAGATGTGCGTGCCGTGGGGGAAGGAGAAGTTCACCGGGTCGTAGGTGGCCTCCGCGTCGATCGAAGGCTCGATCCCCTCCGGATAGTCGTGCGCGGCGAAGGTCGCCAGGGCGATCTCCTGGATCGACACCCCGGTGCCCGGCGTCCCCCGCACCGAGAACGTGCCACCGGTGAAGTCCAGGTCGTCCTCGCTGGCTTCCAGCAGGTGCGCGGCGATCGTCCTGGCCTTGGCCACGACTTTCTCGGCCGCCTTGACCACGGCCACCCCGCCGACGACGAGCGAGCGGGAACCGTAGGTGTCCATGCCGCGCGAGGAGATCGCGGTGTCGCCGTGCAGCACCTCGACGTCCTCGAACGGCACGCCCAGCTCGTCGGCGACGAGCTGGCTCCACGCCGTCTCGTGCCCCTGACCGTGCGGCGTGGATCCGGTGACCACCTCCACCTTGCCGGTGGGCAGCATCCGGATCGACGCCTGCTCCCAACCGCCCGCCCCGTAGGCGAGCGACCCCAGCACCCGGGAGGGCGCCAGGCCGCACATCTCGGTGAAGGTGGAGAAGCCGATGCCCAGCTGCACGGGGTCGTTGGACTCGCGGCGGCGCCGCTGCTCGGCGCGCAGCTCGTCGTAGCCGATCAGCTCGAGCGCCTGCTGGGTGGCGGCCTCGTAGTCGCCGCTGTCGTAGGCGAGCCCGGCGGCGGTGGTGAACGGGAACTCGGCGGCGTTGATCCAGTTCTTCCGGCGCAGCTCCAGCGGGTCCAGGTCGAGCTCGACGGCGAGCTCGTCCATGATCCGCTCGATGGCGAAGGTCGCCTCGGGACGGCCGGCGCCGCGGTAGGCGTCGGTGGGGGTCTTGGTGGTGAACACGCCGTCGCACTCGAACCGGTAGGCCGGGAACTTGTAGATCCCCACGAACATGAAGGCGCCCAGGATCGGGACCCCGGGGGTCACCAGCCGCAGGTAGGCGCCCATGTCGGCGAGGATGCGGCACCGCAGGCCCTTGACGTTGCCCTCCCGGTCGGCGGCGATGTCGATGTACTGGATCTGGTCGCGGCCGTGGTGCGCGGTCATCAGCGACTCGCTGCGGGTCTCGGTCCACTTGACCGGCTTCCGGAGCCGACGGGCCACCAGAAGGCTGAGGATCTCCTCGGGGATGACGTTCAGCTTGCCGCCGAACCCGCCCCCGACGTCCGGGGCGATCACCCGCAGCTTGTGCTCCGGGATGCCGGTGACCATCGCCGCCATCACCCGCAGGATATGCGGGATCTGCGTCGAGGACCACAGCGTGTAGTTGTCGCCCTGCGGCTGGACGACGACCGACCGCGGCTCCATGAACGACGGGATCAACCGTTGCTGGACGAAGCGCCGGCTGACGACGACGTCGGCCTCGGCGAAGGCCTGATCGGTGTTGCCGGCCGCGCCCGCCTCGCCACCGTCGAACACGAAGTGGAAGCTGGTGTTCGACTCGAGGTGCGAGTGGACGAGCTCGGCGCCGTCCTTGATCGCCTCCTCCATGTCCAGGACGGGCGGAAGCTGGTCGTAGTCGACATCGACGAGTTCGACGGCGTCCTGCGCGGCGACCTTGCTGCGCGCGACGATGACGGCGACGGCCTCACCGACGTGGTTGACCTGGTCCACGGCGATCGACGGGTGGCCAGGGTTGACCATGTCCGGCGTGACTGGCCAGGCGCAGGGCAACGAGCCCTGCTCCTCGGCGAAGTCGCGGCCGGTGTAGACCGCGACGACGCCCTGCGACTGCTGGGCTGCGCTCACGTCGACGTTGGTGATCCGGGCGTGCGCGACCGGACTGCGGACGATCGCAAGGTGCAGCATCCCGGGCAGGACCATGTTGTCGGTCCAGGTCGTCCTCCCGGTGATCAGCCGGGTGTCCTCCTTGCGCTTGCGCGGCTGTCCGACCTCCTTGGCCGGTGCGCCGGCGGTGACGGTGGGTTCCTCGGTGACGGTCATGCCTGCGCTCCCGTCGGCTCGGGTGCCGCGGTGCCCTGCATCTCGTGGGCGGCCTGCTGCACGGCCCGGACGATGTTCTGGTAGCCGGTGCACCGGCAGAGGTTGCCCTCGATGCCCTCGCGGACCTCGTCCTCGCTGGGATCGGGGTTGTCACCCACCAGGTCGATCGCGGCCATGATCATCCCCGGGGTACAGAACCCGCACTGGAGGCCGTGCATCTCGTGGAAGGCCTTCTGCATCGGGTGCAGGGTGCCGTCGGAGGCGGCGATCCCCTCGATCGTCGTCACCTCGCTGCCGTCGGCCTGGACCGCCAGCACGGTGCAGCTCTTCACCGCTTCGCCGTCCAGGTGCACGGTGCAGGCGCCGCAGTTGCTGGTGTCGCAGCCGACGACCGTGCCGATCTTCCCCAGCTGTTCGCGCAGGTAATGGACGAGAAGTGTCCGAGGTTCGACGTCGTCGCTGTAGGAAACCCCGTCGACCCGCACGCTGATCTGGCTCACAGGCCATCCGCCTCCTCGCTGTGGTCCCGGTCACGTTCCCGGGTACAGCCGGAGTCTCTCGCTGCCGCCGACAGTTAGGCCACGCTAAGCCGCGACCGGCTCGCGAGCTGCTCCGCAGATGCGGACTGATCATTCGGCCTGCGACCCGAAGGAGCGGAACGTGCTCGGTTACGGACCTGTGCAGCTGCGGCCACGTGCAAGGTTGCACGCTGGTTGCACCTGCCTGGTCAGGCAGCCGGAACGCGTTCGAGTGCCGCCCGTTCCGCCGCGTGGCTCGCCGCGGCGGAGCGCTTCTCCCGGCTGCGCAGGACACCGGAGACCGCGAGGGGGCTGAGCCCCGCGACGGCGAGGCCCGCGCCGGCGACGGAGGGGGCCCGGTAGCCGAGGCCGGCGGTGATCACGAGTCCGCCGAGCCAGGCGCCGAGGGCATTGGCCAGGTTGAGCGCCGAGTGGTTGAGGGCGGCGCCCAGCATCTGTGCCTCCCCGGCGGTCTCCATCAGCCGGAGCTGCAGGCAGATGGCGAGCGCCGAGGCGACGAGCGACACCAGGAAGACGCCGGCCACGAGCGCCGGCGGCCATGGCGACGTCCACGCCACCAGTGCCAGCAGCACGCCGAGGATGCTCAGCGTGGCGACCAGGGAGCGGAAGAGCGCCAGGTCGGCCAGCCGGCCGCCGAGCGCCGTCCCGATCACGCCGCCGGCGCCGTAGGCGAGCAGCACCCCGGGGACCGCGCCGCGGGACAGCCCGGACACGTCCGTGACCAGCGGGGCGATGTAGCTGTACAGGGCGAACACGCCGCCGAACCCGACGATGCCGACCAGCAGGGTGAGGATCACCTGCGGGCGCCGGAGCGCGCCCAGCTCGCCGCGCACGGTGGCCTCGGGGCGCCCGGGGGAAGAGGGCACGACCGCGAGGACCGCGGTCACCGTGGCGGCGGCGAGGACGACGACCGTCCAATAGGCCGAGCGCCAGCCGAAGTGCTGCCCGAGCCAGGTGGCCACCGGGACGCCGGCCAGCATGGCGGCGGCCAACCCCAGGATCACCGAGCTGACCGCCCGGCCGCGCAGCCGGTCCGGCACGAGCGACGCGGCGACCAGGGACGCGACGCCGAAGTAGGCCCCGTGCGGGAGACCGGCGACGAAGCGGGCGATCAGCAAGGTGGCGTAACCGGGGGCGACGGCACTGAGGCCGTTCCCGACGAGGAAGGCGGCCATCAGGCCGACCAGCAGCGCCCGCCGCGGCAGCCGCGCACCGAGCGCGGCGATGACCGGGGCACCGACCACGACCCCGAGCGCGTAGACGGAGATGAGGTGGCCCGCCGTGGGGATGCTGACGCCCACGCCGGTCGCGATGTCGGGCAGCACGCCCATGGTCACGAACTCGGTGGTGCCGATCGCGAAACCGCCCAGGGCCAGCGCGGCGATCGCGGTCACCAGGCGTCCGGTCGGCAACGGTCGATGGTCGGTGCTCGAGGGGGCGCTGCTCACTCCATCAGCGAATCATCCCCGCCGTCCGTACATTCCCCGGCGAGCGTGTCGATGATCAGCTGAGCTGATCATCACGCATCCGGGCTCACGGTCGACGGTGAGCCAGGACACGCGGCGGTGAGTCAGCGGGCGCGCGTGGATCGCCGCAGCCGCAGTACGTGCGCGGCCGCCGCGGCGCGGCGCGGCGAGGAGGGGGGCAGCCAGTCCAGGCAGGCCTGCCAGACGGCGACGTCGTCCCGGGCCTCGGGCAGCTGGGCGTAGCGCAGCAGCAGCTCGGGACGGCGGCTGCGCAGCACCGCCTGGCGCAGCAACGCCGACACGCGCTCACGGGCCACGACGACACCGGGCGCGCGGGAGCCGGGCAGGACGGCGCCGGGATAGCAGTCGAGCGCCGTGCCGACCGATCCGCGGGCGAGCTGCCGGCGGACCCGGTCCAGGTCCGTGTCGATCGGCGTGACCAGCCGGTAGGGCCGCGACCCGACGAGGTCGGCCCCCACGAGGTGCCGCAGCCGGGACAGCTCGGCGCGGACGGTCACCGAGGCGGCGTCGCCGCGATGGCATTCCGCGGCCAGCTGCGCGGCGGTGCGGCCCGTGCCCGCGACGGACGCCTCGGCGAGCAGCAGCAAGAGCTCCGAGTGCCGCAGCGACAGCTCGATCGGACCGGCCGGGAGCGTGAGGCGGGCGCGCTCACGGCCGAGGACGTCGAGTCGCGGCGCGACCCGTGGTGCCGGCGGTGGGCGGCGTCCCCCGGGCTCGCGCTGCTGGTCCCGGTGCTGCCACCGCAGCTCCGCCTCGACCGCCGCCACCGTGGCGCGGACGAGGGTGAGCACATGGGGGCCGGCCACGTGGTCACCACCGGTGACGTCGATGGCACCGATCAGCCGGCCGGTCATCGGGTCGTGCACCGGTGCCGCCGAGCAGCTCCACGGCTGGACCGGGCGCCGGTAGTGCTCACTGCCGTAGATCTGGACCGCGTGGTCGACGGCGAGCGCGGTGCCCGGCGCATTGGTGCCGGCGACGTCCTCCGCCCACCGCGCGCCCTCGACGAAGTTCATGCCGGCCGCCCGGGACCGCAGCCGGGAATCGCCCTCCACCCACAGCATCCGACCGCCGGCGTCGGTGACCGCGACGATCATCTGGTCGGCCTCGGCGTCCTCGACCAGCAGCCGGCGGATGACCGGCATCACGGTGGCCAGCGGATGAGCCGCGCGGTAGGCGAGCAGGTCGGCGTCCATCAGGTCGACCGGGGGAAGGCTCCCGTCCGGGTCGACCCCGCTGCCCAGCGATCGCCGCCAGGAATCCCAGACCACGGAGCGGACCGAGGCGTCGACCGGCTGCTGGCTCCGGGTGACGAGGCGCTCGTGCGCAGCCCGCAGCCGCCGGGTCAGCGCCGGGCTCGGCCCGCCCCCCGGAAGCGCCAGCCATGGGTTCACGACCCGCGGCACGGGGTGCTCCACGTCGAGTGCCTCATGTCACACCCATCGTGGCTGGTCGCGGCCGATTTCACCAGCGAACGGCTGCGGGGTTCGCCCGCGACCGCCGGGACTCCCCTCCTCCCGGCGTGAGTCGGCCGGGCCGCCGGTCATTCCCTCCGTTGCGGCCGGGCCGGAAGGAGGGCGCGCGGTTGCCCGTGCCGGAGCGCACCCCACCACAGCCCGGCGCCGTAGCCGAGATCCTCGAGGCGCCGCGCCAGCGTGAAACGGACCGGTCCCACTCTCCGCCGCTGCGGCCACCAGGCGAACGCGGCGTCCGCGACCGCCGCGCCGAGCACCCACCACCCGGCCCGCCGGAAGGCCAATGCGGCCGACAGTGCCACCGGCCAGGAGTGCCGGGTCACCGCGCGGCTCAGGGTGCGGCCGGCCGTGACGCTCCCACGGACCACGAGCCCGGCGGCGAGCGGAACCGGCACGGGCTGGCCGGTGCGGGCCAGCCGGCGGGTGAGCCGTGCGGTGGTCCAGCCGAGGACGAGCACGGCCCCCACCCGGCCCCACCGTCCGCCGGCGACGGCCAGGCCCCAGGCCAGCGCCGACGCCGGCGAGAGCACCACGGGGGCGACGGCGCTCCCGTGCCGCGCGGCCAGCAGCGCTGCGCCGGTGCCGTAGAACGCCCGGCGGCGCAGCCATGCGCCGGTCGCCGTCCGGTGCTCGTGCGCGACGGCGCCGGCCGGCTCGTAGCGGACCCGCCAGCCCGCGGCGGACAGCCGCCAGACCAGGTCGACGTCCTCGGCCACCCGCATCGTCTCGTCGAACCCGCCGCCGAGCGCCGCCCGGCGGGCGAGCAGCGCAGCGCTGGGGACGTAGGAGACCGCTGACAGCGGGCGCACCGCGGCGGGGTACGGACCCATGTCCAGCGCGCCGGCCACCTCCTCGTAATCGCTGAGCCAGCCGCGGGGTCCCCCCGAGAGCGCGACGATCCGGGGGGCGACCAGCGCCAGCCGCGGATCGGCGAGGTGGGGGAGCAGCGCCTCGAGCCAGCCCGGACGGGGCACGCAGTCGGAGTCGAGGAAGGCCACGGCGTCCGTCGTCACCACGCGCAATCCCGCGTTCCGCGCCGCGGCCGGACCTTGGGCTCTCTCGTGCCGCAGCACGGTCGCGCCGGCCGCCGTGGCGCGCTCGGCCACCGCCGCCGCATCCACCGAGCCGTCGTCCACGACGACGACCGGGACCTCCCTGGTCGCGGGGTCGGCACGGAGGGCGGTCAGCAGGCGGGCCAGCGCGGCGGGACGGTCCCGGACCGGAACGACGACGGTGACGTCGGGACCGGTGAGCGGTGTGAGGTCGGGGTGCGCCAGCCCGGCGTCCAGCAGCCGGGCGGCGAGGGTGGCCGTGGTGGCATCGCGGACGACGAGCCGGTCGGCGCGCAGAAGCTCGCGGGCGCGAGGCGACAGCCGGAGCAGCCGCAGCGGCGAGCCGCCCAGGAGCGTGCCGCCGTCGTCGCGGCGGCGGGCGCGGGGGTCCAGCCGCACAGCGAAGCCGTCCGGCAGGCGTTCCATCGGCGGGGGCGGCACGGCGGGAACTCCGCGGCGGCCGCTCACCCGGCGAGGCGGCCGTCGTCGGTGACCCGCCACGCCGGAACGGCGGCGAGCAGTCGTTCGGTGAGCACTCCGAGCAGCGCGGCACCCTCCTCCGCCGCGGCCCCGGACGGGTCGCCGAGGACGCCGGTCGGGCTGACGGCGCGGACGCCCTCGGCCCGCAGCCGGGGCAGCAGGGTGGCGATCGGCTCCGTCTCCCCGGGCACCGCCTGCTGACGCAGCACCCACTCTGGTTCCACGTGCAACATCAGTGACGTCTCGGTGCGGCCGGCGTGCGCGTCGCCGTCCGGGGTTCCGCAGGGGAACCAGGCGACGTCGCGGCCCTCGGAGCGCAGCAGCGTCCCGGCCGAGCGCAGGGCGTCGAGGTTGCCGCCGTGCCCGTTGACGATCAGCACGCGTCCTGCCCAGCGGCAGGCGGAGCGGCCGTACTCGACGAGCAGGCCGGTGAGCGCCTCGGTGCCGAGGGAGATCGTGCCGGGAAAGCCTTCGTGCTCGCCGCTGGCGCCGTAGTTGAGAGCGGGCGCCAGCAGGGCGCCGTCCAGGACGGGGGTAGCGGCCTCGGCGACCGCGCAGGCGACGGCGGTATCGGTACTCAGCGGGAGGTGGTGGCCGTGCTGCTCCACCGAGCCCAGCGGGACGACGACCAGCGGAGATGCGGGGATGTCCGGCCAGACGGCACCCGCCAGCAACGACACCGCCGCAGATTAGCCAGCCCGCAACCCGGCGTGCTGCGGCGGAACTCGCACAGGGAGTGCATAGCCGGGGCTGGGCTGATGGTCAGCGGGCCGGCCGACGGTGAGAACAGCACTAGGAGGTGCCTCATGACCGTCGTCCTCGCGTTCGCGCTTGCGTTCTTCTGCGTTCTGCTCACCGTCGCGGACCTGCTGGCCTCCGACGCCGAACGGCGCATCGGGTTGGTCGCGCCGCCCGCCTGACGCGCGACCTCAGCCGAGGTCGGCGCCGGCCAGGGGGGACTCGTCGCACGGCTTGGCCGGAATGCTCGGCATGCCGAGCAGGGTGGGCTGGCCGCGGACCGGGCCGGTGTGCGAGTGGTCGAGATGGCTGCGCGGCGGGGCGGCCTCGAGATCGCGGGCGGCCAGCGCCGTCTCCCCGTAGCCCTGCACGCACTCCGGATCCGGGCCGTCGAGCGGCAGCCCGGTGAAGAACTTCGCGGCCATGCAGCCGCCGCGGCAGGCGTCGAAGTGCGCGCACTTCGTGCAGGCGCCGCCGGTCTGCGGGCTGCGCAGGTCGGCGAACAACTCGCTGGACTGCCACACCCGCCGAAAACCGCCGGGCGAGCGCACGTTGCCGGCCAGGAAGTTCTCGTGGATCGCGAACGGGCAGGCGTAGACGTCGCCGACCGGATCGATCAGGCAGACCACGCGACCGGCGCCGCAGAGATTGAGCCCCGGCAGCGCCTCGCCGAACGCCGAGAGGTGGAAGAACGAGTCGCCGGTCAGCACGCCTTCGCCGTGGGCGAGCAGCCACTGGTACAGCTCCCGCTGCTGCTGCTGCGTCGGGTGCAGCTGGTCCCAGACGTCCGCGCCACGGCCGGACGGGCGCAGCCGGGTGATCCGCAGCTGTGCGCCGTAGCGGTCGGTGAGCTCCTTGAACGCATCGAGCTGGCCGGCGTTCTCCCGGGTGACGACGACGGAGACCTTGAAGTCCTTCATCCCGGCCTCGGCCAGGTTCTCCAATGCGCGGATGGCCGTGGCGAAGGAGCCGGTGCCGCGGACGGCGTCGTTGACCTCGGCCGTCGCGCCGTCCAGGGAGATCTGGACGTCGACGTAGTCGGTGCGGGCCAGCTGGGCCGCGCGCGCCTTGTCCAGCTTCACGCCGTTGGTGGAGAACTTGACGCCGACGTCGTGGCCGATCGCGTAGTCGAGGAGGTGCCAGAAGTCCGGCCGGACCGTGGGCTCGCCACCGCCGACGTTGACGTAGAAGACCTGCATGCGCTGCAACTCGTCGATGACCGCCTCGGCCTCGGCGGTGGAGAGCTCACGCGGGTCGCGCCGTCCGGAGGAGGACAGGCAGTGCACGCACGCCAGGTTGCAGGCGTAGGTGAGCTCCCAGGTCAGGCAGATCGGGGCGTCCAGGCCGTACTCGAACTGGTCGATCAGCCGCCCGCCGATGGGGCGCTCGGGGAGGACTGCGGTCATTCGGGGGCCTCCGGACGGCGTTCGATCATCTGGGAACGGGCGAGATCGGCCAGCGCCCTGACGTACGTGCGGTGCTGCCCCTCGGGCACGCCGCAGGCGGCGATCGCGGCCAGGGCGGTGGGATGCTCGGCGAGCGTCTCGACGACAGCGACCAGTTGCTTCGACTTCAGGAACGACAGCTTGCGGTTGCCGAAGTGGTAGACCAGCGCGCCGAACGGCTCGGGGCGCAGGGCGACCGAGCGGGCCCGCCGCCAGGGCAGGGTGGCGTCGAAGTCCGCCGTCGTCGTCACCGGTCCGGCAGGTTCGGGTCGACGGCTCAGTAGACGCCGCACATGCCGTCGATCGAGACCTCTTCGACCAGCGACTCCTCGACGAGGGGCTCCTCGGCGGCGGCCACCTCGAGCACGGGGGCGTCGGTCTGGGGCGTCTCGGGCATGCGGACCTCCGGGGGCAACACTGCGCGCGGCTGGGATGCCGCGGACGTTAGTGACACCGAGTGCCAGTGGCAATACGGGCCCTCGGCGCGTCGCCGGGCGGGGCTGCCGTTCCTCCGCGTGGCGGCGCAAGATGTCGGCCGTGACCGAGGCCGCCTCCGATCCGCGCGCAGACACCCGCGCCCGCGTCGAGCACGCCGCCCTCGACCTGTTCACCGTCAAGAGCTTCGAGCAGGTGATCATCGACGACGTCGCGGCGGCGGCCGGGATCAGCCGGCGGACGTTCTTCCGCTGTTTCGCCACCAAGGCCGACGCCGTCTGGGGTGACTTCGCGGCCCACGTGACCCGGCTCGAGCGTCTGCTGGCGGCCACCGACCCGGCCCAGCCGGTGCTGGCCTCGGTCTGCGCGGCATACGTCGAGGTCAACGACTACTCCGAGGCCGAGCTGCCGCTGTTGCAGCAGCGGATGCGGCTGATCCTCACCGAGCCGGCGCTGCTGGCCCACTCGCAGCTGCGCTACGCCGACGTCGACCGGGTCGTGGCCGAGCACGTGGCCCGGCGGACCGGCACCGCCCCCGGCGACCTCGTGCCGCGGCTGGTTGCGGTCAGCAGCCGGGCGGCGGCGACGACGGCCTTCGAGCTCTGGCTCGCCGACGAGCGGACCCCGCTCGGTCAGCGGCTCCGGGAGGCGTTCGCCCAGCTCACCGCCGGATTCCCGGCCCTCGCTCGCTGATCCTGAGCGGTCAGCGCCGGGCGGACCGCACGATCCGGTCCGGCCGGACGACGACGGCCGACGCGTGGCCGTGCCGCAGCCACCGCGCCAGAGTTCCGCCCGGGTCCTCGATCGACGTCTCCGCCCCGTCGGCGCCACGGACCACGAACCCCGCACCGGCCACCCGTAGTTCAGCGCTCCCCTCGCCCAGCACGTCGTCCAGCCGGAGACGCCGTCCGTCGGCCAGCACCTGCGGCTGCGGGACGAGCGTCCCGGCCAGGCGCCGGCCGGCCCGTCCACCCCGCTCCACCAGCGGGCCGGAGCGCAGCGGCGGCGTCCGGCTCCGGGTCGCGAGAGCCGCGACCGCCGGGATCCGCCGGGCGGCGGCCAGCACACCCCGGCGGACGACGGCGCCGCCTCGCCCGCCTCCGGTCATCAGCCGGCCCAGCAACCGCGCCACCCTGATGAGCGCGCGGGCGTGCGGCTCACGCTCGGCCTGGTAGCTGTCCAGCAGCCCGTCGTCGGCGTCCCCGGCCAGGACGGCGGCCAGCTTCCACGCCAGCTGGTGCACGTCCCGCAGCCCGAGGCCGAGCCCCTGACCGACGAAGGGCGGTGTCAGGTGCGCGGCATCGCCGGCGAGGAAGACCCGCCCCACGCGCCAGGAACCGGCCACGGCGGCGCGGAACGTGTACTCCGCGGCCCGCACGATCGTCAGTCCGGCCACGTCGACCGGCGCCAGCAGGGCAGCCAGCCGCTCGGGCGCGACCAGCTGGTCGACCGTCTCCCCCGCCGCGAGACGGAACTCCCAGCGGTACCGGTCGCCGGTGATCTGCAGGAAGGTGGCGGCGCGGCGTGGATCGCACACCTGGTGCACCCCGCCCCACATGGGCAGCGGCGCCGCCGACCGCACGTCGAGGACCAGCCACCGGTCGGGCGGGCCCAGCTCGCGCAATGAGGTTCCGATCAGCTCGCGCACCGTGCTGTTCGCGCCGTCGCATCCCAGCACGGCGCGCGCGCGGACGGACCGCTCCGTCCCGAGGCCCCGGTCGAGGACGGTGAGCGTGACGCCGTCGCCGTCGCCGTCCTGGGCCAGGTCGCGCACCTCGGTGCCGCGGACGACGGTCACGCCCGGCGTGCCCTGTACCGCTTCGGCCAGCACGCCCTCGAGGTCCGGCTGGTGCAGCAGCGCGCCCTCGGGCCAGCCGTTCGCCCCCACCCCCGGGCGCCGCCCGAAGTCGGCCAGCACCCCGTGCGCTCCGTCGAGCAGCCGGAGGCCGGCCATCGGGCGGCTGATCGCCTCGACCTGGTCCGCCACGCCGGCGGCCTGGAGCACGCGGAACACCTCGTCGTCCAGGTGCACCGCACGGGGCAGGGCATAAGCGCCGCGGTGCCGCTCGAGGACGAGCACCTCGAGACCGCGGCGAGCGAGCAGGAGCGCCGCCGTCAGCCCCACCGGCCCGGCGCCGACCACGACGACCGGGGCGCCTGACATGGCGCCAGTCTCGCCCAGCGCTGCAGGAACGTTGCACTCCCTCGGTGTAATGGGCGGTCAGCCTTGACGGGTCCCCAGCCGCTACCCAAGGTGAGACCTGGAGCACACCGCCGGACGGACGTGCCCGCAATCCCCGCCGGCATCGGCGGGCCACCAGGAGGAATCTCTGTGAACACCAAGGGCGCGATTCTGTGGGGCGTGGGCGAGCAGTGGTCGGTCGAGGAGATCGAGGTCGGCGACCCGCAGCAGGGTGAGGTCACGGTCGAGCTGGCCGCCTCGGGCCTGTGCCACTCCGACGAGCACCTGGTCACCGGCGGCACACCGGTCGGGTTCCCGGCCCTCGGTGGGCACGAGGGTTCGGGTGTCGTCACCAAGGTCGGCCCCGGCGTCGCGGGGCTGCAGGAGGGCGACCACGTCGTCACCGCCTTCATCCCGGCCTGCGGCCAGTGCCCGCCGTGCGCCAAGGGGATGCAGAACCTCTGCGACCTGGGCGCCCACCTGCTGGGTGGCGTCGCGATCTCCGACGGCACCCACCGCGTCACCGCGAAGGGACAAGGCGTGTCGCCGATGTGCCTGCTCGGCACGTTCTCGCCCTACATCACGGTGCATCAGGCCTCGGTCGTGAAGATCGAGCCGAGCGTGCCGCTGGCGGTTGCGGCCCTGGTGGGCTGTGGGGTGACCACCGGCTGGGGGTCGGCGGTCAAGGTGGCCTCGGTCCGGCCGGGGGAGACGGTGGTGGTCATGGGCGTCGGCGGCGTCGGCATGAACGCGGTCCAGGGGGCGGTCGCGGCCGGCGCCCGTCACGTCGTCGTCGTCGAGCCGGTCCCACACAAGCGCGACTGGGCCAAGACCTACGGAGCGACGCATTCCTTCGCCACCGCGGAGGAGGCGATGGGCGCCGTCAACGAGCTGACCTGGGGCCGGATGGCGGACAAGACGATCATCACGGTCGGCGACATCCAGGGCGAGGACATCCAGGTCGCGCTGAGCCTCACCGGCAAGGGCGGCCGGGTCGTGGTGACCGGGATGGGCAACTACGCCAACCTCGACGTCACGCTCAGCCTGTTCGAGCTGACCCTGCTGCAGAAGGATCTGCAGGGCGCCATCTTCGGCGGGCTGAGCCCCCGCGCCGCCATTCCGGAGCTGCTGGCGCTCTACCAGGCCGGCCAGCTCAAGCTCGACGAGCTGGTGACCACGAAGTACGCCCTCGAGGACATCAATCAGGGCTACCAGGACATGCGCGACGGCAAGAACATCCGCGGGATGATCGTCTACACCGACGCCGACCGGCGCTGACACCCTGCTCCCAGTTGATCATCGGCATATGGCTGCACGACACGCCGACCTGGGCAGCCGTTCGCCGATGATCAACTCAGGGCGGCGACCCTCAGCGCTCGGCGGTGCGGTGGATGGGGCCGTCGGTCCCGGCGAGCCGCTCTCCTGACCCGCCCCAGCGGCCCGCGATGATCTCGGCGGCGATGGAGACCGCGGTCTCCTCGGGGGTCCGCGCGCCCAGGTCGAGCCCGATCGGCGAGGAGAGCCGCGCGATCTCCTCCTTCGTCAGCCCCGCGTCGGCCAGCCGGGCCAGCCGCTCCTCGTGCGTGCGCCTCGAACCCATCGCGCCCACGTAGGCGACCGGGATACGCAGGGCGAGCTCCAGCAGCGGGACGTCGAACTTCGGGTCGTGGGTGAGCACGCAGAGCACCGTTCGCTCGTCGATCCGGCCGGCGTCCACCTCCGCCTGCAGGTAGCGGTGCGGCCAGTCGACGATCACCTCGTGCGCGTCGGGGAACCTCTTTGGCGTCGCGAACACCGGACGGGCGTCGCAGACCGTCACCCGGTAGCCGAGGAACGCGCCCACCCGGGCCACGGCGGCGGCGAAGTCGATCGCCCCGAACACCACCATCCGCGCGGGCGGCGCGAACGAGTTGACGAACAGGCCCAGGTCGTCGCCGCGGCGCTCGCCGTCGTGGCCGAAGTGCAGCATCGCCGTCCGGCCGGCGGCCAGCATGCCGCGGGCGTCGTCCGCGACGGCGTCGTCCAGGCGCTGCAGCCCGAGCGATCCCGACACCCGGTCGGGCCAGATCACCAGCCGGCGGCCCAGCCGGTCGTCGGGCCCCTGCACGCAGGTGACGACGGCGACCGGCTCGTGCCGGCCCACCGACTCGGCGATCTCGCCCAGCTCGGGGAACGACTCTCGGGACACGGTCTCGACGAACACGTCGAGGATCCCGCCGCAGGTCAGGCCGACGGCGAAGGCGTCGTCGTCACTGACGCCGTAGCGCTCGAGGGTCGGCTGCCCCGTCTCGACGACGTCCTTCGCCTCCTCGTAGACCGCGCCCTCGACGCAGCCGCCGGAGACGCTGCCCACCGCGGTCCCGTCCGGGCCTACCAGCATCGATGCGCCGGCCGGACGGGGCGCCGAGCGCCAGGTCGCCACCACGGTGCCCATGCCGACGGTCTCCCCCGCCTGCCACCAGCCGATGAGATCCTCGAGAACGTCACGCATCGCTGGGTTCCTTCCGTCCGGCGGTTCCGGCGGCCCTCTGCAGGGGGGCAGGGGGTCCTTCACGCACGCTGGATCACTCCCGACAGTTCCTCGAACGCCGCCATGCTGTGTCCGGAGACGAAGTGGTCGATCGACGGCAACGCCGCCTGCATCCCACCGGTCAGCGGCTCGTAACCGGCCCGGCCCTTGTGCGGATTCACCCAGACGACGGAGTGGGCCAGCCGCCGCAGCCGCGTCATCTGCTCGGCGAGCAGCTCCGTGCCGCCTCGTTCCCAGCCGTCGCTGCAGACCACGACCACGGCGCCGCGCGCCGTCCCGCGCTGCCCCCAACGGTCGAGGAAGGCCTTGAGCACCTCGCCGAGCCGGGTGCCGCCGGACCAGTCGGGGATCGCCGATCCGCTGGCGATCAATGCGGCGTCCGGGTCGCGCAGCCGCAGCTGCGGCGTCACCCGCGTCAGCCGCGTTCCGATCGTGAACACCTCCGTGGAGGCCGGGCGCGCCCGGACGGCGGCGTGCGCGAACCGCAGCAGCGCGTCGGCGTAGGGCGTCATCGAGCCGGAGACGTCGATCAGCAGGACCACGCCGCGCGGCCGGGGCGCCCGACGACGGTGCAGCAGCCGGGTCACCTCGCCGCCGTCCCGCAACGCGCGCCGGACCGTCCGGGCCGGATGGACGGCGCCCAGCGCGCTCGGCCGGCGACGCCGGGAAGGCCGCATCGGGGCGGCGGGCACCAGGAGGGTGAACAGTCGCCGGAGGTGCTCGCGCTCGGCCGCGGTCAGGCCGGCCACGTCGCGGTGCCGGAGCACCTCGTCCGCGCTGGCGCGGGTGGCCAGCTCCTCGGTCTCCGCGTCGGCCTCGGACTCTCCAGAACCCCCGTCCAGCGGCGCGGAGACCGCCAGCTGCGGCGGCACGGACGCCGTCGGCCGGGCCGCCCGGGGCGCCTCGCCGGCGAAGTAGGCAGCGAATGCCGCGTCGTAGCGGACGAGATCGTCCGGGTCACCGCAGAGCGTGAGCCGGCCTGCCCAGTACACGGCGGTCGGGTTCAGCACGTCGAGCGCCCCGAGCGCGGCGAGCATCGCCTCGACGCGGTCCGGCGAGGCGGGCACTCCGGCGTGCCGGAGTGTCCGGGCGAAGCCCAGCACCGTGTCGACGACGTCCCGGTTCCGCGGTGCTTTGACGGCCCTGTCCAGAGGCTCGCCGCGAGCGTGCGAGCGGGGAGGAGGACAGGGTCCTTCCAGGGGTCCTCTTTCAGCCACCGAAGAGCGCCCCCCGGGCCAGTGCCTGGACGCGGTCGGTGTCCTCCCGGTACTTCAGGACGGCGCCCAGAGTGCGGGCCGCGAGATCCGGATCGAGGTCGCGGGCACCGAGCGTGTGCAGGGCGGTGGCCCAGTCCATCGACTCGGCGATGCCGGGGGGCTTGAGCAGGTCCAGCGTGCGGAGGGTGGCAGTGGCGCGGGCGACCTCGCGGGCCAGTTGCTCGGTCACCTGCGGCAGCCGACGGCGCAGGATCGCCACCTCGCGGTCGAAGTCGGGGTGCTGCAGCCAGTGGTAGAGGCACCGGCGCTTGAGCGCGTCGTGCACCTCCCGTGTCCGGTTGGAGGTGAGGACGACGAGGGGCGGCGTCTTCGCGTGCACGGTGCCGAGCTCGGGGATCGAGATCGTGAAGTCGGAGAGGACCTCGAGCAGGAACGCCTCGAACTCGTCGTCCGCCCGGTCGATCTCGTCGACCAGGAGCACGCTCGGGGAGTCCTCCAGGGCCTGCAGCAGGGGGCGGGCAAGAAGGAAGCGCCGGTCGTAGAGAGAGGCCTCCAGCGACGCGGTGTCGTCGGTGGCGTGCGCCGCCTCGGCGGCCCGCAGGTGCAGCAGCTGACGGCCGAAGTCCCAGTCGTAGAGGGCCTGGCTGGCCTCCAGACCCTCGTAGCACTGCAACCGGTAGAGCGGCCGGCCGGTGATCTCGGCCAGGGCCTGCGCCAGCGCCGTCTTCCCGACGCCCGCCTCGCCCTCGAGGAACAGCGGGCGGTGCATGACCAGCGCGAGATAGGCGGCGGTCGCCAGGCCCTCGTCGGGGAGGTAGCCGGTGGCCTCGAGCGCGGCCGCCAGCTCGCCGGGGCTGCCGAATCCGGGTTCCCCCTCCGGGTTCGGCGCAGCGGCGATCGGGTGCACGGTGGGCTCGCTCACGTAGGCGAGCATCCCACCTGCGCCGACACGGGCGGCGGGTCGGATGCGACGTCGCGCAACGTTCCCGAGGCCCCGCAGGGGGTCCCGGTGGGTGCAGGGCACGATGGCGGCATGCCTACGCCGTCCGACGAACTCGTCCTCGGCCACGATCTACGCAGCTTCGTCGACGCCTCCCCCTCGCCCGGCCACGCAGTGGCCGAGCTCGCCCGGCGGCTCGAGGCCGCCGGGTTCACCGAGCTCGCCGAGACCGACACGTGGACGCCCACGCCCGGGGCCGGCCACTACGTGGTCCGCCACGGCAGCCTCATCGCCTTCCGCGTGGGAAGCCGGCCGCTGTCGGAGGCCGGGCTGCGCATCGTCGGTGCCCACACCGACTCGCCGACGTTCAAGGTGCGCCCGCATTCCGACGTCCGCCAGGCGGGGTACCGGCTGATCGGGGTCGAGCCCTACGGCGGGGGGCTGTGGCACACCTGGCTCGATCGCGAGCTGACCGTCGCGGGGCGGGTGGCGTTGCGGGGAGGCGGGACGACGCTGGTCCGGCTGCCCGGTGCACCCGTGCGACTGCCGTCCCTGGCGATCCATCTCGACCGGAGCGTGAAGGAGGGCCTGACGCTCGACCCGCAGAAGCACCTCGTGCCGGTCTGGGACCGGGACCTCGGCACCGAGCCGGGCCTCGCCGAGGCGTTGGCGGATGCGGTGGGCGCCGGGCCAGACGACGTCGTCGGCCACGATCTCGTGCTCACCGACACCCAGCCCGCCGCCGTGGCCGGCGCGGACGGGAACTGGGTCGCGGCGCCGCGGCTGGACAACCAGGGCAGCTGCCACTCGGGCCTGCTCGCCCTGCTGGCCGCCGCGGCGGGCGAGCGCACCCAGGTCCTCGTCTGCAACGACCACGAGGAGGTCGGCAGCGGGTCGATGTCCGGCGCGCGCGGGAGCTTCCTCGAGGACGTCGTCGTGCGGCTGGCCGCCGCGACCGATCCGGCCGATCGACAGGCGGTGCATCGCGCGATCGCCCGCTCGGTGCTGGTCTCGGCCGACATGGCGCACGCCGTGCATCCGACCCGCTCGGACCGGCACGAGCCGGAGCACCGGCCGCAACTCGGTGGCGGGCCGGTGCTGAAGCTGAACGCCAATCAGGCCTATGCGACCGACGCGACCACCGGCGGCTGGTTCACCGAGCGCTGCGCCGAGGCCGGCGTGCCGGTGCAGCACTTCGTGAGCCGCGCCGACCTGCCCTGCGGCAGCACGATCGGGCCGCTCACCGCCACCCGACTCGGCATCGCCACGGTCGACATCGGTGCGCCGACCCTGGCGATGCACTCCTGCCGGGAGCTCGTCTCGGCGCTCGACGTCCCCCTGATGGTCTCCGCCCTGACTGCCTGTCTGGAGAACTGAGCGCTCAGGCGAGAACGGCGGCCGACCGAGTCTGTGCTCGGTCGGCCGCCGTCGCTTCCGGGTGGCTCAGCTGCGCCGCGTGTCCGGGGGCCCGTCAACCTCGACCTGCTCCTTGCGGACGGTCTCGTCGACCTGCGCCTCGTCGGTCACGGTCTGCTTGTCCAGGCGGACGCGCTCCACCGGCACCGCCTCCTTGTCCACGACCGGACGCTCGGCGTGCAGCGTGACCTCGTGCTCCTCCTCGCTGATCGCGGGCCCGTCCATGGCGTCGCCGAGGTTGGCCTCGGTGATGGGCTCGCGCTCGACGACGACCTCCTCGCGGGAGACCGGCACCGTCGTGGTCACGTTCTCGGTGACGACGTACTTGCGCAGCCGGGCGCGGCCGACCTCCTCGGACCGGGTGCCCACATCGAGGCGCTCCTCGGACCGGGTCATGGCGTCGTCCGTGGTCGGGCCGGAGGTGTCGTGGCCGACCGTCCCGCGTGCGTCGGTGTCCGTCCCCCCCGTGTCGTAGCCGGCGCGGGCCGTGTCGTCACCGCTGCCGGCCACTCCAGCTGTCTGCGTGCCGTTGCCCATGTCGTAGTACCGGTACAGCTCGCTCTCCTCCGCGGGAGAGAGGTGGCCGTCGGTGTCGATCTTCGGGGCACCCTTCACCTGGTCCTTGCTGAGGGGTACCCGCAGTCCGTCGTCGGTCAGGTCGGCGTCCCGGATCGGGACGAAGGACTCCTTCGTGCCGAACAGGCCGGTCCGCACCGTGACCCATTCCGGCTGACCGGTCTCGTCATCGAGATAGACCTCTGAGGCGGACCCGAGCTTCTCGCCGGACCGGTCGTAGACGTCCTGGCCGATCACGCGGTCGATGGTGTCGCTGCCGATCATCGTGGGGTGCTCCTGTCTGCAAGGGGGCTGTGCGGTCACCCATGTGGGTGACCGGGGCCACGTGCGGAAAACGGGTCCGCCCTTCCGACACGCCCGGCAGCCCCGGGCCGGATGGCTGAGTGGCGGTTCCGGGCCGCGCCTCTCCGGCCCTCTTCCGGACGTTTCGCCAGGTCACGCGCGGTTTGATAGTGCGCAACCCGGTGTCACACACGACATTCGTGGAACAGATGGGCGTGGTCACGCTCCGACATCTCGCCCCCTCCCGGGCGTGTCGTGTCGGGCCGCAGCCTCGCCCCCGACGGCGCGTCGTCCGTCCGTGGGGCGCGGCCGGTGCTTAGCGTCGGGAGGTGCCTCCCCGTTCGCCGTACGACAACCTGGTCCACCCCCGCACGGTCAAGAAGCCCAGCCCGCAGGTAGAGGCGGAGCGCGACCTCGTCGTCGAGGACCCGAGCTCGGGCTTCGTGGGCGCCGTGGTGCGCTGCGAGAAGGACGTCGTCCACCTCGAAGACCGGTTCGGAAAGGTGCGGGCCTACCCCCTCGGTCCCGGGTTCTGGGTCGACGGGCGGCCGGTGGTGCTGGTCCGGCCGAAGCCCGCGGCGCCCGCCGGCCCGTCCCGCAGTGCCTCCGGGTCCACGTATGTCGCCCACGCCCGCGCCCGCGTCGCGCGCGAGGGACGCATCTACGTCGAGGGCAAGCACGACGCCGAACTGGTGGAGAAGGTCTGGGGCCACGACCTCCGCATCGAGGGCGTCGTCGTGGAGCCGCTGCACGGCGTGGACGACCTGCCGTCGATCGTCCGCGAGTTCCGCCCGGGGCAGGGACGCCGGCTCGGCGTGCTGGTCGACCACCTCGTGCGCGGCTCGAAGGAGTCGCGGATCGCCGAGCAGGTGACCGGTGAGCACGCCCTCGTCGTCGGTCACCCGTTCATCGACATCTGGCAGGCCGTCAAGCCCTCTGTCGTCGGGATCAAGGCCTGGCCGGTCGTGCCCAAGGGGCAGCCCTGGAAGGAGGGCGTCTGCACGGCACTGGGCTGGGAGGACGACACCGGCTACGTCTGGGCGCAGCGGATCCTGGCGCGGGTGCGCACCTGGACCGACCTCGAGCCGACCCTGATCGGCCGCGTCGAGGAGCTCATCGACTTCGTCACGACGGACTGACCCCGTCGAGATCACGCGATCTCGTCGTCATGGGCCCCCGGAGGCGCCGAGTTCACGCGATCTCGGTGCCTCCGGGCGGTGCTCAGCTGGGGATGCGGTTCATCTCGTCCGGGTTGGGGCCGGTGCGCTCGCCGCGATCGAGCGCGGAGATCGCCGCCATGTCCGACTCGTCGAGCGCGAAGTCGAAGATCGCGAAGTTCTCCTCGATCCGGCTGCGGGTGACCGACTTCGGGAAGACGACGTCCCCGCGCTGGACGTGCCAGCGGAGCGTGACCTGCGCCGGGCTGCGGCCGAGCCTCTCCGCGATGCGGCCGATCACCGGGTCGCCGGCCACCTTCCCGCGCGCGATCGGTGACCACGCCTCGGTCACGATCTCGTGGTCGGCGTTGACCGCGCGCACCTCGTCCTGGGTCAGGAAGGGGCTGACCTCGATCTGGTTGACGGCCGGCGTCACCTCCGACGCGGCCAACAGGTTCCGGAGGTGGTGTGGCTGGAAGTTCGAGACGCCGATCGCCTTGACCCGGCCGCCGGCGTAGATCTCCTCCATCACCTTCCACCGGGCCACGTAGTCGCTCACGGCCGGAAGGGGCCAGTGGATGAGGAACAGGTCGAGGTAGTCGAAGCCGAGGTCGGCCAGGCTCTGGTCGAAGGAGCGCAGGATGTCGTCGCGCTCGAGCCGGTTGTTGTTCAGCTTGCTGGTCACGAAGACCTCACCGCGGTCGATGCCGAACTCGCGGACGGCCTGCCCCACCTCCTTCTCGTTGCCGTACATCTGCGCGGTGTCGATGTGCCGGTACCCGATCTCCAGGGCGGCCGTGGTGGCCGCCGCCGTCTCCGCGGGCTTGATCTGGAAGACGCCGAAGCCCAGCTGGGGGATCTGGACGCCGTTGTTGAGCGCAATGGTGGGCACGGATGCCACAGGGTGGTCCTCTCGAATCGATGGGCGCCGCGCATCAGGACCCGCGCGGCCTGCCGGCTGACCGGCCTACCCGGCCTCCGGTGGATCAACCCGCCCGCTTTCGCCCAGCGGAAGCCTCACGCGACCGTGCGGGCGGCCCACAGGTCAGGGAAGACGACGCGGGCAGCGCTGCGCTCCAGCCAGGCCAGGCCCGCCGATCCCCCACTGCCGGGCTTGGCGCCCATCGCCCGCCGGACCGCCGTCACGTGCCGTTGCCGCCACGTGGTGAACACCTCTGCGACGTCGGTGAGCGCCTCGCCGAGCATGAACAGGTCGTTTCCCGGGCGTGGATCGCGGTAGACCTCGACCCACAGCGCCGTGACCCCCGGATCGGCCTCGTGCGTGACGGACCGGTCCCGATCCAGGACCCCGGGCGGTACCGGCAGCCCGCGCCGGGACAGGTACGCCAGCACGTCGTCCTCCAGGGACGGGGCGGCGAGCGCGCGGAGCAGGTCGGCGTGCACGGCCGGAAGCCCCTGGTGCGGGCGGACCACGGACTCGGCCTTCAGCCCGAGCAGGAACTCCACGTGCCGGTACTCGTAGGACTGGAAGCCGGAGGCCTCGCCGAGCTGGTCGCGGAAGCCGTTGAACTCGGTGGGGGTGAGCCACAGCAATGATCCCCAGCTCGCGTCCAGCGACCGGAGGTGGTGCACCGAGCGTCGGATCGCCGACAGTGCGCCGTCCAGGTCGTCGGCGCGGAGCAGCCGCTGGGCCAGCTCCCACTCCCGCCGCAGCAGCGTGAACCAGAGCTCCATGACCTGGGTGACGACGAGGAACGACGGCTCCGCGGGGTGGTCGGTGACCGGACGGACCAGGGCCTGGAGCGCGCGGACGCCGACGTACTGCTCGTACGGCGTCGCCTCGGCGAACTCCACGATCGGCTCGGCCACGGCGTCCGCGTCACCCACCGGTTCGGGCCGCGCGGGCGGCGTACCGGCCGGAGCGGAGGACGCACGGAGCCGTCTGGTCGTCACCCGGCCATGATCACCTATCGGGCGCTGCCCGGAAGAACCGTCACCCGGATCGGTCGGCACCGCGGAGCAGCGGGGATCCCGCCAGGGCGAGCAGCGCGGCGACCGCCGCCGCCAGCGCGGGGACCGCGAACGCGGTCTCGGCTCCCCAGTGGTCCACGGCGACCCCGGCCACTGCGGAGCCGACCGTGACCCCCAGGGTGAGGCCCGTCGTCACCCAGGCGAGCGCCTCGGTGAGCGCGGAGCGGGGGACCCGGGCCTCGACGAGCGACATCCCCGACACCAGCACCGGCGCGATCGCCAGCCCGGCGAGGAACGCGGCCGGAACGAGCACCACCACCGAGCCGACGCCGAGCAGCACCTGCGCGGCCACCCCGAAGAGGACGGCCGTGGCGACGAAGCGGCCGGCCAGGGTGCCGGGAAGCCGGGCGACGCCGTAGACCAGCCCGGCGACCAGGCTGCCGCCGGCGTACACGGCCAGCGCGCCGCCGGCCATCGCGGGCACCCCCTCGGCCGCGGCGAACGCCACGACGACGACGTCCATGGCGCCGAACACGGTGCCCATGGCGAGGTAGCTGACGATGACCACGAGGACCGTCGGCGGCAGGGCCGCCCAGCGGGAGACGGGCGTGTCCGGGTGCGCCGGGTCGCGCGCGGGCTCGGTATCGCGCTGCGCCGCCAGCCACAGGCCTCCGGTCAACCCCAGCGCGACGCCGGTGAGGAAGCCGACCGGAGGCGCCAGGAGGGTCGCCAGCAGCGTGACCAGCGGGGGGCCGACGACGAAGACCACCTCGTCGACCACCGATTCGAACGCGAAGGCGGTCTGCCGCTGGGTGGCGGCGTCCAGCGCGCCGGCCCACCGTGCCCGCACCAACGATCCGATGTTGGGAGCGCTCGCTCCGAGCAGTGCGGCGAGCACGAACCACGTCCACTCCGGGGCGCCGGCCAGGACGACCACCGCGAAACCCCCGCCGCCGACCGCGTAGCCGGCCATCGACCAGCGCAACACCGTGCCCTGACCCCGCCGGTCCATCGCCCGCGCCCACTGCGGGCTGGCCACGGAGAAGCTCAACGCCAGCGCTCCGGAGACCGCCCCCGCGACGGCGTAGCTCCCCGTCTCGTGGGCGACCATGAGCAGCGCGCCGAGGCCGAGCATGGGGGTGGGCAGCCGGGCGACCCACCCGGCCAGCGAGAACCCCAGCGATCCGGGGACGTCGAACAGACGCGCGTACGGGCTGAAGACGGTGCGGGCCGACACAGGTATCTCGCGCTTCCTGGCCACAAGCGAGGGCGGGTCGGACGCCGCCGGACTCTCGGGTGACCAGGCGACCGTAGCAACGCCGTCCGACGGTCGGGCCGCGACGCGGACTTGTCACCGGCACTACATTCGGGACGTGAGCAGCTCCTCTCTGCCCGACCCCTGGGTGCGCCCGGCCGCCGCCGTGCCCTCCGGCGTCGCCGGCACGGGCGGGCTGGTCGACCGGCACGGTCGGGTCGCCACCGACCTGCGGGTCTCCCTGACCGACCGCTGCAATCTGCGCTGCACGTACTGCATGCCGCCCGAGGGCCTGGACTGGCTGCCCAAGGTCGAGGTGCTCACCGACGAGGAGATCGTCCGGCTCGTCCGGATCGGGGTCGAGGAGCTCGGCATCCGCGAAGTCCGGTTCACCGGCGGCGAGCCGCTGCTGCGCCCGGGCCTGGTGGGCATCGTGGCCGCGACGACGGCGCTGCGCCCGCGACCCGAGGTCAGCCTCACCACGAACTCGATCGGGCTGGCGCGGGTGGCGCCCGCCCTCGCCGCCGCCGGGCTGGACCGGATCAACTGCAGCCTCGACACCGTCGACCCGGTGCGCTTCAAGCAGCTCACCCACCGCGACCGGCTGGACGACGTCCTCGCGGGGCTGGCCGCCGCGCAGGCCGCCGGGCTCACCCCGGTCAAGGTGAACGCGGTGCTCATGCGCGGGATGAACGAGGACGACGCCGTCCCGCTGCTCGACTTCTGCCTCGAGCACGGCTACCAGCTGCGGTTCATCGAACAGATGCCCCTGGACGCCCACCACGCCTGGACCCGCGGCCAGATGGTGACGGCCGAGGACATCCTGGAGCGGCTCTCCGCCGCCCACACGCTCACGCCCGACACCGAGGACCGCGGCTCCGCGCCGGCCGAGCGCTGGCTGGTCGACGGCGGCCCGGCGACGGTCGGCGTCATCGCGTCGGTGACCCGCTCGTTCTGCGGCGCCTGCGACCGGACCCGCCTCACCGCCGACGGGCAGATCCGCAACTGCCTGTTCGCCCGCGAGGAGTCCGACCTGCGGACGGCGATGCGTGCGGGCGCTACGGACGCCGAGCTCGCCGACCGCTGGCGGATCGCGACGCTCGCCAAGCTTCCCGGCCACGGCATCGACGACCCGAGCTTCCTGCAGCCCAGCCGGCCGATGTCGGCGATCGGCGGTTGACCGTGGCTCCGTCGGTCACCGTGCGGTACTTCGCCGGGGCGCGGGCGGCGTCCGGGGTCGACACCGAGACCCGGACGGCGGCCAGCCTCGGCGAGCTCGTCGGTCAGCTCGTCGACGCCCATGGCGAGCGGCTGGAGCGGGTGCTGACCGCCTGCTCGTTCCTCGTGGACGGGACGCAGACCCGCGACCGCGCGATGTCGCTGGCACCGGGCGCGGTCGTGGACGTCCTGCCGCCCTTCGCCGGAGGCTGACAACCCGCGGCGGATGATCGTCCGGGTGAATGCTGTCGGCTCGTGGCTGAGGTCTGCGGAAGGATGAAGGCATGAGCATCTGGGAGAAGGCGAAGACCAAGGCGGAGGAGCTGCTCGGCCGCGCCGAACAGGTCTACGGGGAGTCGCACGGGGATGCCGCCGCCACGGTCGCCGGTGAGGCGCACGTGCTGGAGGCCGAAGCCGAGGAAGAGGCCGAGCGCAAGCACGATCAGCAGGTGCACCCGGACGAGGACGGGCTCGCCGGCAGCCGCTGATCCCCTCCGTTCCGCGGCCGTCTGCCCTGAGCCCGGGTGGGAGCGATGCCCCGCCGTGACATGACCAGCGCGTAGGGCTCCGCCGCGCGGCGTGGTGCTCATCGGGTGGTGCGCATCACCCTCGGCACCCTCGGCGCGGTCAAGGCTGGGCAACGACCGTGCAGCGTCGCGCCGTCGCTGAGCCCCGTTCCCGGGGCTCGTCCCCAGGGCCCTCGGGGCCTGCCATACGACGAGCCGTGCGGAGAACCAGCCATGACCCGAATCCAGGACAAGAGAGCCATCGAGATCGATGACGACGGGCGCCTGCTCGCCGAGGCGGACGTCGAGCCGACCGACGAGTCCGGCCTCGTGCACATCGCGATGTCCGTGGCGGGCGGCCCCGTGCCCGGTGGCACCGGAGCCCGCCTCGTCGACGCCGTGCTGGACCTTCCCGAGGTCGACAAGGCCGACCGGTTGCTCGCCACGATGCCGCTCGGCGACACCGAGATGATCAGCCGCGTCCGGGAGCGCTCAGACGTGGTGGAGACCCGCGCCGCCGGTGCCACCAAGCTCGTCGAGGCACGGCTGCGGCCGGCTCACGACTGACCGACCGGCCGTCGGCGGGACCCGGCCGACGGGCTCAGGGGCAGGCCACCCACTCCTCCTCGCCGTCGGTGAAGACCTGCCGCTTCCAGATCGGCAGGCGCCTCTTCACCTCGTCGACGAGCTGGGCGCAGGCGGCGAACGCCTGACCCCTGTGCGAAGCGCTGACCGCGCACGCAAGGGCGACGTCCCCGATCGCGAGCAGGCCGACCCGGTGGGAGACGGCCACCGCGTGCACCTCCGGGCGCGCGGCGAACTCCTCGGCCACCTCGACGATCACGTCGGCCGCCGTCGGGTGGCCCACGTACTCGAGCTCGGTCACCGACCGGCCGCCGTCGTGGTCGCGGACCACGCCGGCGAACGAGACGACCGCGCCCGCAGCCTTGTCGGCCACGGCGTCCTCGTGCTCGGCCACCGAGAGCGGGGCATCGACGACGCGGGCGATCGACGGCGGAGTGGCCACGGCGCGACGGTACCCCCGGTCCGCCCCTGCGATCAGCGCGCTAGAGGCCGGTACCTGGGGGGACGTCGAGGTCCGTGGGGTCGGCCAGGCTGGTGCAGTCGAGCTCGATGACGTCGTGGCCGGCCAGGTAGCGGCGGGCGCCCTCGTCGCCGGCCGCCGTCTCCGCCACCCCGGCCCAGTGCTCCCGGCCGATCAGCACTGGATGCCCGCGGACCCCGTCGTACGTGGCGACCGCCAGGGCGTCCGGAGCGGCATGCTCGGCCATGCGGCTGAGGGCGGCCGGTGTCATCCCTGGCATGTCGACGAGCAGGATCAGGGCGGCGTCCACCCGTCCCGGCCAGCCGCGGAGGCCGTCGAGGCCGGTGCGGAGCGAGGAGGCCATGCCGGTCTCCCAGTCCTGGTTGGCGAGCACGGTCGCGCCGTCGAGGTCCGCCCGCCGCCACACGTCGACCGCCTGCGCCCCGAGGACGACCAGCACCGGGTCACACACCGCCCGCGCCGTCCGCACCGCGCGCTCGACCAGCAGGCTGCCGTCGTACTCCACCAGGGCCTTGGGCATGCCGTAGCGGCGGCCGCCACCGGCGGCGAGGACGACGGCGGCGACGACCGGGGCATCTGCACTCACCCGCCCACTCTGTCAGCGGGCATAGACGGCCACCTCGGATGCCTTCACGGTGGCCCACACCTCCGACCCGGGCACGAGGCCGAGCTCCGCGAAGGCAGCGGCGGTGACGTCGGCGACCAGCGGCACCTCACCGGCCAGCTCGCAGCGCACCGTCGCGCCGTGCGGCGTGGCCCCGACCAGCCGCGCCGGCCACACGTTGCGGGGGCTGCCGTCCGGCCGGGAGAGGTAGAGCGCCACCGACTCGGGCCGGACGGCGGCGAACACCGGCCCCGACGCCTCCTCGGCGACCGCCACCTCGCCACCGGCGTCCAGGCGCACGCTCCGGCCGCTCCCCGTGCCCGGCAGCAGGGACAGGCCCACGAGGCGGGCGACGTAGTCGGTGCGCGGCGCCCGGCCGATCTCGGTCGGCGTCCCCGCCTGGACCACGTGTCCGTCCTCGACGACGACGACACGGTCGGCCAGCGCCAGGGCGTCCACCGGGTCGTGGGTGACCAGGACGGTGCTGCCGGGGAACTCGGCGAGGTGCCGGCGCAGCTCGGCCCGCACGGTGAGACGGGTGCGGGCATCCAGCGCCGACAGCGGTTCGTCGAGGAGAAGCAGGCGGGGGTTCCCGATCAGCGCGCGGGCCAGCGCCGCCCGCTGGGCCTGTCCACCCGAGAGCTCAGCGGACCGGTGGTCGCCGAGGCCCTCGAGGCCGACCCGGGCCAGCCAGTCCCCTGCGGCTCTCCTCGCCTCGGCGCGAGGGGCGCCGCGGGTGCGCAGCCCGAACGCCACGTTCTCGGCGACCGACAGGTGCGGGAAGAGCAGGGCATCCTGGAAGACCATGCCCAGGGCACGCCGGTGTGGCGGAAGGTGGACGCCGGCGGCGACGTCGTCCCAGACCTGGTCGCCGACCTCCACCCGGCCGCCGTCGGGCTGCAGCAGCCCGGCGACCACTCGCAGCAGGCTGGACTTCCCGGCCCCGTTGGGGCCGAGGACGGCGAGCACCTCCCGGTCGGCGACCTCCAGGTCGACGTCGACCTCGAGCGTCCCGCGGCGGACCTGGACCGTGGCGGCGAGACTCATGCCGCGGCCCGGCCGAGCCAACGGTCGCGGAGCAGCAGCAGGGTGGCCAGCGAGACGACCAGCAACACCAGCGAGAGCACGATGGCGGCCTCGGGATCGCGCTGGAGGGCCAGGTAGACGGCGAGCGGCATCGTCTGCGTCGTCCCGGGGAAGTTGCCGGCGAAGGTGATCGTCGCGCCGAACTCGCCCAGCGCCCGGGCCCAGCAGAGCACCGCGCCGGCCGCCACGCCGGGCGAGACCAGCGGGAGGGTCACCCGCCGGAAGGTCGTCCAGCGGTCGGCACCCAAGGTGGCCGCGACGTCCTCGAACCGGGCGTCCGCGGCGCGCAGCGCGCCCTCGACGCTGATGACCAGGAACGGCATGGCCACGAACGTCTCGGCGAGCACGACGGCGGCGGTGGTGAACGGGATCGTGATGCCGGTGGTCTCGAACAGCCAGTGCCCGATCAGGCCGCGGCGGCCGAGGACGAGGAACAGCGCGACCCCGCCGACCACCGGTGGCAGGACCAGCGGCACGGTGACCAGCGCGCGTAGCACCGAGCGGCCGCGTCCGGCGGACCGGGCCAGCACCCATGCGAGCGGGACGCCGAGGACCAGGGAGATCAGCGTGGCCGAGGTCGCGCAGATCAGCGACAGGCGCAGCGCCTCGCCCACGCCCGGGGCGGCGAGCTGTGGCCCCAACTCGCTCCAGGGAGTCCTGACCAGGAGGCCGACCAGCGGAAGGACGAGGAAGGCGACGCCGAGGGAAGCGGGGATCAGCAGGGGTACCGGGACGCCGCTTCTTCCGCGCCTCACGAACCGGGGGCGCGGAAGCCGGCCGCCTCGAGGGCCCGCTGCCCGGCGTCGGAGCGCACCAGGTCGACGAACGCCTGCGCCGCCCGCGGGTTCGGCGCTGCCGTGAGCCTGCAGATCGGGTACCTGGTGACGGCCTGCCCGGCCTCCGGGAAGGGGATGCCCGTGACGCCGGCCCCTGCCGCCCGCACGTCGGTGGCGTAGACCAGAGCCGCGTCCACTTCACCGAGCTCGACCTTCGTCAGCGCCGCCTTGACGTCCTCCTCCTCGGTATCGGGCTTCGCCTGGATGCCGGCGGCGGCGAACACCTTCTTCGCGGCGGCGCCGCACGGAACGTCGGGCGCGCAGACCGCCAGGGTCAGTTCGGGCTTCGCGAAGTCCGCCAGCCCCGTCACGTGCCCCGGGTTGTCCTTCGGCACGGCGATCTCCAGCACGTTCCCGGCGAAGATGCCGGGAGCACCGGCCTGCAGACCCGCGTCGGTGACGACCTTCATCTGGGTCTCGTTCGCCGACGCGAAGACGTCTGCCGGCGCACCCTGGGTGAGCTGGGTCGCCAGCGCGGGACTGCCCGCGAAGTTGAACGTGATCTTCAGACCCGGATTGTCGGCCTTCAGGGTGTCGCCGAGCGTGCCGAAGACCTCGGTCAGCGAGGAGGCGGCGAACACGGTGAGCGTTCCGGACAGCTTCCCGCCCGAGGAACCGGATGACCCGCCGGCGCCGGTCGCACTGTTCCCTCCGCCGCAGGCGGCCAGGAAGAGCAGCACGGTGAGCCCGAGGACCATCAGCCGGGGCCGCTTCACGGGATGTCCACGCTGACCTGGGTCGCCTTCACCGTCGCGACGGCGCGCACGCCCACCTCGAGGCCGAGCTCGTCGGCCGCCTCCCGCGACATGAGTGAGACCACCCGGAACGGCCCGGCCTGGATCTCGACCTGCGCCATCACCGTGTCGCGGACCACCCGGGTGACGATCCCGGTCAGCCGGTTGCGGGCCGATGACGAGCGGGTGGTGCCTGGGTCCGGAGGCTCGCGGAGCTGCGTGGCGACCCGTGCGAGGTCGGCGCCGTCCACGACGGCGGGCCCGCCGCCCTCGCGGTGCGCGGGCAGGCGCGAGCTGTCGATCCAGCGACGGACGGTGTCGTCGCTGACGCCGAGCAGCGCGGCAGCCTCGGCGATCCGGTAGGAGGTAGGCACGGCGGGACCCTAGATCCGCACGTGCGGCGATAGCAAGGCCCGACCCTCCGCACATGCGCCACGAGACGAGTCCGGCTGCGCAGCCCTCCTGCCGGTGCGACCTCCACCACGTCCGCGAGGGATGCTTCGCACATGCCCGTCCTCCCGCCGACGTCCGCCGAGGACGTCATCGATCAGCCGGCTCGGATGCAGGTGGAGACGTTCCTCGACGAGCACCGCCGTGCGCTCAACGGCTGCCTGGACGGGCTGACCGAGGAACAGGTGCGCCGATCGTTGGTGCCCTCCCGGACCACGCTGCTGGGTCTCGTGAAGCACGCGACCTTCGTCGAGAAGGTCTGGTTCGACGAAGCTGTGACCTGCCGGTCGCGCGCCGAGATCGGCATCCCCGCAACGCCCGACGAGTCGTTCATCCTCGCCGACGAGGACACCATCGCCACCGTCACACGAGCACACCGCGAGGCATGCGAGTCATCGCGACGCGCGACGTCGTCCCTGGGGCTGGACGACGTGGTCCGCGGTAACCGGCGGGGCCCGCTCCCGCTGCGCTGGGTGTACCTCCACGTGGTGCGCGAGCTCGCTCAGCACTGCGGGCACGCCGACATCCTGCGCGAGCAGCTCCTCCGCGGATAGCGCACCGGAGTCAGTTCCGTCCGCGTGAACGACGGAACAGCCGGGCGCCGTTTGCCCACCGGGGACGGCGGGCAGCGGGATCCGGTGCCCGCCTCCTCCCCCGACATGCGAACCGACGACAATCCCGCCGGCGCGTCCGCCTCCGTCCGCACCCGTCGCATCCGCGAGTTCGCCCGGGACGTCCTCGGCTTCGAGTCGTTCCGGCCCGGCCAGGAAGAGGCGATGCAGGCCGTCGTCGCCGGGCAGGACACGCTCGCGGTCCTGCCCTCCGGGGCTGGGAAGACGGCGGTCTACCAGGTGGCCGGGCAGCTGCTGGACGGCCCCGTGATCGTCGTCTCGCCGTTGATCGCCCTCCAGCGCGACCAGGTCGACCGGCTCACCGAACTCGAGGACCGCGCCGGCCGGGCCGCCCAGCTCAACTCGACCCTGTCGGCCGCCGAACACCGCGAGGTGCTGGAGGCCCTCGGTGACGGAACGGTCCGCTTCGTGTTCCTCGCCCCGGAGCAGCTGACCAAGCCCGAGGTGGTCGACGCGGTCCGCGACGCCGGGCCGGCACTGTTCGTCGTCGACGAAGCGCACTGCGTCTCCGCCTGGGGGCACGACTTCCGCCCCGACTACCTGCGCCTGGGGTCGGTCGTCGAGCAGCTCGGCCATCCGACGGTTCTGGCGCTGACCGCCACGGCGGCACCGCCGGTCCGTGCCGAGATCGTCGAGCGCCTGGACATGCGCGACCCCGCGGTCGTCGTCGCGGGCTTCGACCGCCCCGAGATCCGGCTCGAGGTCGACCAGTACGCCGACCCCGTCGCCAAGCGCAACGGCGTCCTCGACCGGGCCACCGCCGAGGTCGCCGCCGGTCGCGGGCCGGGCATCGTCTACAGCGCCACCCGCCGAGGCACCGAGGACCTGGCCGAAGCCCTGACCGGCCGCGGGATCCGCGCCCGGGCGTATCACGCGGGGATGAGCACGGCCGAGCGCGAGGACGGCCAGCGCGCCTGGATGGACGACGAGCTCGACGTCGTCGTCGCCACCACGGCGTTCGGGATGGGCATCGACAAGCCGGGCACCCGGTTCGTCGTCCACGCCGAGCCGGCCGACTCCGTGGACAGCTACTACCAGGAGATCGGGCGGGCAGGCCGGGACGGGCAGCCCGCGCTCGCCGTGCTCGTCTACCGCCAGGAAGACCTCGGGCTCCGCCGCTTCTTCGCCGCCGGCGTGCCCGCCGAGGAGGAGCTCCAGCAGGTGGCCGGGCTGGTGGCCGCCGCGTCGGCTGCAGGCATCGAGGAGGGCGTCGACGTCAAGGCGCTCCGTGAGCAGACCGGTCGCGCCGCGACACCGCTCATCCGGGACATCAACCTGCTGGAGCAGGTCGAGGCCGTCGTCCTGGACGAGGACGGCGCCGCCCACCCGGCCGCGGATGCGCCGCCCCCCGCCGAAGCCGCCGCGGCTGCCCGTGAGCTGGCCGAGCTCCACGAGCGGGTCGACCAGAGCAGGGTCGAGATGATGCGCGGCTACGCCGAGACCACCTCGTGCCGCCGGCAGTTCCTGCTCGGCTACTTCGGCGAGCAGCTCGACGGTCCGTGCGGCAATTGCGACAACTGCGACGAGGCCCGCGACGAAGACGGCAACGGGACGTCGGGGGTCGAGGCCGACCCCGACGCGCCGTTCGCCGTCTCGATGCCGGTCGAGCACGACGAATGGGGTCCGGGGGTGGTCATGCGCGTCGAGGACGACCGGCTCGTCGTCCTCTTCGAGGAGGTCGGGTACAAGACCCTGGCGGTGTCCACCGTGCTCGAGCACGACCTGCTCCGGCCCCGCAGCCGCGCCTGACCTGGGCCTGCGCGCCGTCACGCCACGGTTCGAAGGACGCCGCGGTGGGCATGCCGCGAGGAACGACCGGGCGAGAGGAGCGCGCGCGTGAAGGTCCTCGGCATCAATGCCCTCTACCACGATCCCGCCGCGGCCCTCGTCGTCGACGGGCAGGTCGTGGCCGCCGCCGAGGAGGAGCGTTTCAGCCGGCGCAAACACGGTAAGCGGCCGCTCCCGTGGAGCGCCTGGGAACTGCCCGAGCTGTCCGCAGCCTGGTGTCTGGCCGAGGCCGGCGTGACGCCGGCCGACCTCGACGCCGTCACGTACTCCTTCGACCCGCGGCTGATGCCGAGCCCTGAGGAGACCGGGCTGAACGATCAGGGCGACGTCCTGCGGAAGCACTACGCCCAGCAGGCGCCGTCGTTCCTCGCCCACTACCTCCCCGGGCTGAGCGAGGACCGCGTGCGCTACGTGCCGCACCACGTCGCGCACGCTGCCTCCGCCGGGTTGGCCGCCCCCTACCCGGCCAACTCCGTGCTCGTGCTCGACGGCCGCGGCGAGGCGGTCAGCCACCTCGCCGGCCGCTACGCCGACGGGCAG
This sequence comes from Blastococcus sp., assembly GCA_025465355.1. Taxonomy (GTDB): domain Bacteria; phylum Actinomycetota; class Actinomycetes; order Mycobacteriales; family Geodermatophilaceae; genus Blastococcus_B. The sequence continues at coordinate 45,323 of JAODNN010000106.1, forward strand.
CTCGAGGTGCTGGCCGGCCAGGCACTCCCCCACTCCCTCGGCCTCCTGTACGAGGACCTGACCGAGCACCTCGGCTTCCTCCGCAGCTCCGACGAGTACAAGGTCATGGCGATGGCCTCCTACGGCAAGCCGCGGTTCGCCGTCGAGCTCGAGGAGGCCATCCGCGCCACCGGGGACGGTGGCTTCCGGACGGCGAAGGTCGACTTCGGCGAGTTCGCCCCGCGGCTGCGCAGGGGCGACGAGTGGACCGAGGCGCACGCCGACCTCGCGGCCAGCGTCCAGCTGCGCCTGGAGGAGACCCTCCTCGATCTGGTCCGCTGGCTGCACGGGCGCACCGGCGACCGCGCGCTGACCCTCGCCGGCGGCGTCGCACTCAACTGCGTGGCGAACAGCCGGATCGCCGCCGAGGGTCCGTTCGAGCACGTCTGGGTGCAGCCGGCCGCCGGAGACTCCGGCACCGCGCTCGGCGGCGCCCTGGCCGTTGCCCGCGAGCTGGGCGACACCACGGCGCCCATGCCCGGGGCCGATCTCGGCCGCGGCTGGACCGACGAGGAGATCGAGGCCTGGCTGACGACGGCGGCCATCGACTACGAACGCCCGCGGGACGTCGCCGACGCCGTCGCCGCGGTGCTGGCGGACAACGGGATCGTCGCGTGGTTCCAGGGCCGCAGCGAGTTCGGCCCCCGCGCACTCGGGCACCGTTCCCTGCTCGCCCACCCCGGCTACGCCGCCAACCTCGAGCGGATGAACGACGTCAAGGGCCGCGAACAGTTCCGCCCCGTAGCCCCGATGGTGCTGGCCGAGCGCGCCGCGGAGATCTTCAGCCGGGGCCCGATCCCGTCGCCCTACATGCTCTTCGTGCACGACGTCGCCCCGGAGTGGCGCGACCGCATCCCGACCGTCACCCACGTCGACGGGACGGCGCGGATCCAGACCGTCGATCGCGCGGACGAGCCGCTGGTCGCGCGGATGCTGGAGAGCTTCGAGCGGCGCACCGGGCTTCCGGTCGTGGTGAACACGAGCCTGAACACCGCGGGCCGCCCGATGGTCGATGACCCCCGCGACGCTCTGGAGTGCTTCGGCTCGGCGCCCGTGGACCTGCTGGCGATCGGCCCGTTCGTCGTCCGGCGGGCCCGCGCGACCGCCAGGTGAGCCCGAATCGTCTTCCCCGGTGTCGCCGGCGGGAGGAGACTGGCCACGGCGGGACGCCGAGGCTTCAGGCATTACCCGCCCCGACCCCGAGGGGGCGGCGCCGTGGATCACGACCCCGTGCTGCGTTCCCTGGCCGCCGATCTGGAACAGGACGACCCGAGCCTGGCGGCCTTCCTCTCGACGGGCGCCGTGGCCCGCCGGCACCACCGCGCAGCATGGGTGACCGCCGGCCTGCTGCCGCTGTTCGCGCTCGCCGTCACGCTGCCGATCACGGTCGCGATCGGGGTGCTGGCGATGCTGCTGGTCATCGCCTCACCGCTCGCGGTGTGCTGGCTGTGCAGCGTCGCCGACGACCCGCCGCGGCCCGAGAACGGCTGATCCGCCGCACCCCGGAGGCGACGAGGTGGGGCCGCCGCCGCTACGTTGCGCTCATGGACTTCGCCCTTTCCGCCCGAGCCGAGGACGTCGTCGGCCGGATGTGGGATTTCATGCGCGAGCAGGTCTTCCCCGCCGAGCCCGTGTACGACCAGTGGCGGGCCGAGCGCGGGTACGACAACCACGAGCACCCGCCGGTCCTGGAGGAGTTGAAGGCAGACGCGCGTAAGCGCGGTCTGTGGAACCTCTTCCACCACGAGCTCGGGGGCCTGTCCAACCTCGAGTACGCGTCGGTGGCCGAGGTCATGGGCTGGTCGCCCACTCTCGCGCCGGAGGCGACCAACTGCGGCGCCCCGGACACCGGGAACATGGAGACCCTGATGCTCTTCGGCACGCCGGAGCAGAAGGAACGGTGGCTGCAGCCGCTGCTCGAGGGCGAGATCCGCTCCGGCTTCGCCATGACGGAGCCGGACGTCGCGTCGTCGGACGCGCGCAACATCCAGACCTCGATCGTGCGCGACGGCGACGAGTACGTCATCAACGGTCGCAAGTGGTGGACCAGCGGTGCCGCCGACGAGCGCTGCCAGATCTTCATCGTCATGGGCAAGACCGACCCGGACGGTCCGCCGCACAAGCAGCAGTCGATGGTCCTGGTGCCGCGGGACACTCCTGGCCTGGAGATCGTCCGGCACCTGCCGGTGTTCGGGTACCAGGACCAGCACGGCCACTCGGAGCTGCGCTTCACCGACGTCCGCGTGCCCGTGTCGAACATCCTGTCCGGCGAGGGTGACGGCTTCATGATCGCCCAGGCCCGGCTCGGCCCCGGTCGGATCCACCACTGCATGCGCGCGATCGGCATGGCCGAGCGCGCGCTCGCGCTGATGGTCGAACGGGCCAAGTCGCGCGTGGCGTTCGGCCGTCCGCTCGCCGAGCAGGGCACCGTCCGCGAGTCGATCGCACGCTCGCGGATCGAGATCGACCAGGCCCGGCTGCTCGTGCTCAAGACCGCCGACCTGATCGACAAGTTCGGCGCGAAGGGGGCGCGCACCGAGATCTCCGCGATCAAGGTCGCCGCGCCCCAGGTGGCGCTCGACGTCATCGACCGGGCGATCCAGCTGCACGGCGGCGCCGGCGTCAGCGACGACACGCCGCTGGCCGGCTTCTACGCGCACGCCCGCACGCTGCGGATCGTCGACGGGCCCGACGCGGTGCACCTCCGCGGCGTCGCCAAGGAGGAGCTGGCCCGGGAGCGCCCCTACGCCGGCTGAGCCGCCGAAGGCACCGTCACTCCGGCGTCAGGAGCTCCGGGCCCGGCGATAGAGCAGGGCGCCGACCGCGGCCAGCACCACGCCGAGGAACACCTGGGCGAGACCGACCACCTGCTGGCCGGTGCCGAACCACGACACCGACGACACGAGCAGGACGACGGCGATGCCGAGCAGGAGCACGCCGACCAGCCGCTCCCGCCGGACGTTGCGGGAGCCGGACGTCCCAGGATCTGCTGCAGCCATACCCGACACCCTCTCAGAGCCGGCGGACCAGGATGATCTCGTCGCGGTCGTCGCCCGCGCCCACGCGAATGGCACCCGGCAGCCGGCCGTGCTCGGCGTACCCCAGCCTGCGGTAGAAGGCGTCGACGCCGGTCCCGCCGCGCGCGGTCAGCTGCAGGAACTCCCAGCCGAGGCTGCACGCGATGTCGTGTACCCCCGCCATGAGCATCCGGCCGAGCCCCTGACCCTGCCGCGACGGGTGCACCTGCACGCGCAGGACCCTGCCCCAGTGCCGGCGCAGGGGGCTGGACGAGCCGACGAGACAGGCGAAGCCGGCCGTCGCGCCGTCCACGGTGAGCAGGGCGAGGACGTCGCGCCCCGAGGTGACGCCCGCCAGCAGCCGGTCCAGCACGGGTGCGACGTCCGCGGCGGTGACCGGAGGGACGAAACCGACGGCCCCGCCGGCGTTGTTCACGTCGGTCCAGCAGGCCAGCAGCTCCGCGCGAAGGGCGTCGTCGACGGCAGTGACGGCCCGGACCTCGACATCAGACACGTCCCCATCGTGCCGCCCGGCCTGTCGCGCACCGCGCACGACCTCCTGGCGAGGGCTCGGGGACAGGGCCACGCTGCCGTCATGACCGTGCCGCACCCGCCGGTGCCTGCGACTGTCGCCGCATCGGCAGACCAACTGGAGCACCGCGCCGGGTTCGACCCCACCTTCCTCGGCGTCGATGTGCCGATGCCGGGCCTGGCGGCCGAGGTTCCCACGGTCCTGCTCCCCTACCTCCACTACAGCGTGCTGTTCCGGCCCGACCGGCGGTTGGCAGCCCTCACCGCCCTGAGCCTGGACGGGGCGCACCTCGTCCCGCTCGCCCGTTCCGACAGCTGGCAGCTCGACCCGCGGCTGGCCGCCGAGCTGCAGGCCGGCCCGGCGATCTACGCCAACAACATCCTCGACCGGGGCCATCTCGTGATGCGGGCGTCGTCGACCTGGGGAGAGACCGCGGAGGAGGCCCACCGGGCGGAGATCGACACGTTCTACTTCACCAACGCCGCACCCCAGGCCGCGCTGTTCAACCAGGGCCGGGAGCTGTGGCTGGGCCTGGAGGAGTACCTGCAGGAACATGCCGCCACCTTCGACCGCAAGTTGGTCGTCCTCGCCGGGCCGGTCCTGGACCAGGCGGACCCGCCCTACCGCGGGATCCAGATCCCGCTGCGGTTCTGGAAGGTCGTCGCGTTCATCCAGGACGGCGGGCTCGCCGCCACCGGTTACGTCCTCGACCAGTCGCCCCTGATCGATGACCGCCTGGAAACACTCCTGGCGGAGGCGGCCGCGGCCGGAGCCGTCCCACCGCTGGGGCCGTTCCGCACGTTCCAGGTGCCGATCGCGCACATCGCCGAGCTCACCGGGGTCCGGCTCGGCCAGTTGGCCGCCGTGGACCGGCTGCCGGTCGCCCCGTCGGTGGACAAGGGAGTGGGCGCGTGGCGGGAGCTGCACGCACTGGACGACGTGCAGTTCGCCGCGTGACCGCGGGCTCGAGGACCGTGACCACCGCCGTCCCCGACGACACCTGCGGCAATCTGGTCCAGATCGTCAGCGGGTGAGCCGTCAGCCGTGCTTGGTGGCCGGCCGGCCCGCCGCGCGGGCCGCAGCGGCCTGCTCCGGGTCGTAGGCGCAGGCGTCCTTGACATCGGCGACGGGGTCGGTCGTCGGCGGGGCGCCGGACGGGGTCGCGGAGGAACTCGGCGCACCCGTCGACGGAGTCGCGGAGCCCGTCGTGGGGCTGCTGTCGTTGCCCGTCGGTTCCGCCGGCGCGGTCACTGCCTCGGAGACCAGGCGGCGGATCTTGTCGTAGTCCGGGTAGGCCGGATTGATCAGGCTCTGGTCGAACACCAGGCTGCGGATCGAGGCGTCCTTCACCAGGAAGGCCAGGTTGACGAAGTCGTCGAGCGCGGACTTCGGGATGTCGGTGCTGACCATGTCCTTGGTCGTGGCAGCCAGCTCCTGGTACTGCTGCAACAGCGTGACGGGCTGTGCCGCCTCGACGATCGCCTTGATCGCGCACCGCTGTCGGGCCATCCGGAGGTAGTCGGTCAGCCCGAACCGGCCGCGCGCCCAGTCGAGGGCGCGAGCGCCGCCCATGTGCTGGTTCGGCCCCGGAGCGATGTAGGCGTCCGGGAGCTGCCCGAGCGACGGCTCGCCCCCGACCGGCACGTAGTAGTTGACGTTGACCGTGATGCCGCCGAGCGCGTCCACCAGCCGGCTGAAGCCCGCGAGGTTCACCAGCACGTAGTAGTCGATGTGCAGTCCGGTCGCCTCGCCCACGCCCAGCTTGAGGAAGTCCGCGCCCGGGTCGTCGGTGGGGCCGAGGATGCCCGGGTGCTGCGCCGGGCCGTTGCGGTAGACGGCGTTGAGCAGGCTCTCGGACTCGCTACCGGCCTGGAAGCCGTTCGGATAGACCTTGGCGAGCGGGCTCTCCTTCGGGAACGGCAGGTTCTCCAGGTTCCTCGGCAGGCTGAGCAGTGTCGTGTCGCCGGTGCGGGTGTCGATGCTGGCGACCACCACGGTGTCGGTGCGCACGCCCTCGCGGCCCTCGCCGCCGTCGCCGCCCAGCAGCAGCACGTTGACCCGCAACTTGTCGCCGAACGGATTGGGCTTGTCGACGACGGTCGCCGACTTCCCGTCGTCGAAGACCCCCGCGATCAGGTTGCGCTGGACCAGGGCCAGCCGGCCCACCTCGACCGCCGGGGCGGCGACAGCCGCCACCAGCAGCAGGACGACGCACGCGCCGAGCAGGTGCCGGCCGCGGGAGATACCGGCCGGCAGCAGCATGCGGTATCCGGCGACGACGACCACGATCCAGAGCAGGGCGACGACCGCCGAGCCGCCCACGACCCACAGCAGCCGGTTGGTGTCGACGGCCGTGCGGATCGCGGTCGACCGGCCGGCGGTGAACAGCCAGACCACCCCGGCCACCAGGATCAGGAAGACCAGCAGGGTGAGGGCGCCGAGCTTGCGACGGCCCGCGGCCATCAGCGCCGTGCCCGGCAGGAGGGTCCCGAGAACGGTCCAGCCGATCACCGACCGGAAGGGGCGCGCCGGGCGGGCAGGTGGCTGCGCGCCGTCGTGGAGGAGGGCAGAAGAGCCGCCGCTCATGCTCCGGACGCCGCTCGGCGCTGCGAGGTCATCCGGGCATGATCTCACCGTTTGCCCTGCTGGGCCGGGGTCGCGAAGCGCCGGCAGCGACAACCCCCCGATCCAGGGACAGCGAATGGAGCGGCCGCGCTGGTTACGGAGGCGTAGGTTTTGATGGTAGGCCCAGCCGCCCCGGAGGTCGCCATGTCCCAGACGAACCCGCACAGCGCGGTCCTCATCGAACTCGAGCCCGTGGTCGCACAGAACCTCGACCGGCATCTTGCGATCGCAAAGGAATGGCATCCGCACGACTACGTGCCGTGGGACGAGGGCCGCAACTTCGCCTTCCTGGGCGGCGAGGACTGGTCGCCGGAGCAGTCGCGGCTCGACGAGACCGCGAAGGCCGCGATGTTCGTCAACCTGCTGACCGAGGACAACCTGCCCAGCTACCACCGCGAGATCGCCACGCGCTTCGGCCGTGACGGCGCGTGGGGCACCTGGGTCGGCCGGTGGACGGCGGAGGAGAACCGGCACGGGGTGGCGCTGCGCGACTATCTCGTCGTCACCCGCGGCGTCGACCCGGTGGAGCTCGAGCGGGCCCGGATGGACTACATGACCCTGGGCTACGACTCCGGCGACAAGACCGCCCTCGAGGCGGTCGCCTACGTCTCCTTCCAGGAGCTCGCCACCCGCGTCTCGCATCGCAACACCGGCCGGGCCACCGGTGACCCGATCGCCGACCAGCTGCTCGCCCGCATCGCGACCGACGAGAACCTGCACATGATCTTCTACCGGAACCTCGTCGAGGCGGCGTTCTCCATCGACCCGGACGAGATGATGCGGGCGGTGGCCGACGAGGTCATCAACTTCGAGATGCCCGGCGCGAACATGGCGAACTTCCGGAAGAACTCGACGATCATCGCGAAGGCCGGTATCTACGACCTGCGCCTGCACCACGACGAGGTCGTCGCGCCCATCCTGCGGTTCTGGAAGGTCTTCGACCGCACCGACTTCGGCCCGAAGGGCGAGCAGGCCCGCGAGGAGTTGGCCCAGTTCCTGACCGGGCTGGACGCCCAGGCCACCCGGTTCGTCGAGAGCCGCGAGCGGGCCCGCGCCCGCATGGCGGCCCGCGGTGAGGCACAAGGCGCCCTCTCGTAGGGTCGGTGGCGTGCGGCTGGCCACCTGGAACGTCAACTCCATCCGTAGCCGAGCCGACCGGGTTGCGGCATTCCTGCAGCGGAACGACGTCGACGTCCTGGCGCTGCAGGAAACCAAGTGCCGGGACGACCAGTTCCCCCAGATGATGTTCGACGCGCTCGGCTACGAGGTCGCGCACGTCGGCTACTCGCAGTGGAACGGGGTCGCAATCCTGTCCCGCGTGGGGCTGGACGACGTGACGGTCGGCTTCCCGGGGCAGCCCGCCTGGGGAGAAACACCGGCGACCGAGGCCCGAGCACTCGGCGCGACCTGCGGCGGCGTCCGTGTGTGGAGCCTGTACGTACCGAACGGGCGCACCCTCGCCGACCCGCACTACCAGTACAAGCTGGCCTGGCTCGAGGCCCTGCGGACCGCGGGAGCCGTCTGGCTGGCGGAGGACCCCGCCGCGTCGGTCGCCCTCGTCGGTGACTGGAACATCGCCCCACAGGACGACGACGTGTGGGACATCGGCGTGTTCGCGCACTCCACCCACGTCTCCGAGCCCGAGCGGGCCGCCTTCCGGGCGATCGTCGACGGCGGGTACACCGACGTCGTCCGGCCGTACACGCCGGGGCCCGGCGTCTACACGTACTGGGACTACACCCAGCTGCGCTTCCCCCGCCGCGAGGGCATGCGGATCGACTTCGCGCTGGGCTCCCCCGCCTTTGCCGCCCGAACGACCGGTGCGCTCATCGACCGGGAGGAGCGCAAGGGCAAGGGCGCCAGCGACCACGCTCCGGTGATCGTCGATCTGGCCGACTGACCCCCGGGGCGGTGGGCGCCCCGGGGCAGCCGGTCCTTCTCAGGCCGAGATCAGATCGTTCGGGTTGAGGATGTACTTGCGGGCTGCGCCCTTGTCGAACTCCTCGTAGCCGCGCGGCGCCTCGTCCAACCCGATGACCGTGGCGTTGACGTTCTTCGCGATCTGCACCCGGTCGTGCAGGATCGCCATCATCAACTGGCGGTTGTACTTCATCACCGGACACTGGCCGGTGTAGAAGGCGAGCGACTTCGCCCAGCCCAGGCCCAGCCTGATCGACAGCGAGCCCACCCTCGCCGCCTCGTCGCCGGCGCCCGGGTCGCCGGTGACGTACAGGCCCGGGATGCCCAGCGCGCCACCGGCCCGGGTGATCTCCATCAGCGAGTTCAGCACGGTGGCCGGCTGCTCCTTCTGTGCGTCCGGCCCGTACCCGTGTGCCTCGAACCCGACCGCGTCGACGCCGCAGTCGACCTCCGGCTCGCCGAGGATCTGCTCGATCTGGTCCCTCGGGTCTCCCTTCGAGACGTCGACCGTCTCGCACCCGAAGCTGCGGGCCTGGGCCAGCCGCTGCTCGTTGAGGTCGCCGACGATGACGACAGCCGCGCCGAGCAGCAATGCCGACGTCGCTGCTGCCAGTCCCACCGGGCCGGCGCCGGCGATGTAGACGGTCGACCCCGTCGTCACCCCGGCGGTGTAGCAGCCGTGGTAGCCGGTCGGGAAGATGTCCGACAGCATCGCCAGGTCCTGGATCTTGGCCATCGCCTGGTCGCGGTCGGGGAACTTCAGACAGTTCCAGTCGGCGTAGGGAACCAGCACGTACTGCGCCTGGCCACCGGGCCAGCCGCCCATGTCGACGTAGCCGTACGCCGAGCCGGGACGGTCGGGGTTGACGTTGAGGCAGATGCCGGTCTTGCCCTCCTTGCAGTTGCGGCAGCGGCCACAGGAGATGTTGAACGGCACGCTCACGAGGTCGCCGACCTCGAGGAATTCGACGTCCGGCCCCTTCTCCGCGATCTCCCCGGTGATCTCGTGACCGAGCGTGAGGCCCTCGGGCGCCGTGGTCCGTCCGCGGACCATGTGCTGGTCACTACCGCAGATGTTGGTGGCGACGGTCCGAAGGATCACGCCGTGCGGGACCTTGCGGCCCACGTTGGCCGGGTTCACCCCGGGACCGTCGTGGAGTTCGAAATCCGGGTAGTCCAGGGCGTCGACCTCGACCTTCCCCGGTCCCATGTACCTGACGCCCCTGTTGCTGTTGCTGGCCACAGCGCCCTACCTCTCCCTCGTGACGTCCCGGGTAACGGGTCGTCCTCACGCCTGCTCCCCCGCGCCGATCGGCGCGGACGTCCTGTTCACCGGCCCGGCCCCCGCGGCTCCCCTGGCGTGCCCGCGGCCTCGGTCACGAGGCAACGGGGGAATGGCCTCGGTCACGAGGCGACGGGGAAGGCGCGCGTCCATTCGGCCTCCGGGGCTCGGAACGTCACAGTCCGGAACGGTGTGGATCCGGGGTAGCCCTGGCCGCACGCCTGCGTCAATACCTGGACCCACCGGTCGGCCGGTCACGGCCTGTAGACACGTACGGTGGTCCGTCGTGCTCGTGCTGTTGCCGCCGTCGGAGACCAAGCACCCCGGTGGGGACGGCGAGCCGCTCGACCTCGCGGCGCTCAGCGCGCCGGAACTGACGCCTGTCCGCGCGGAGCTCGTCGAGGCGCTGGTCACGCTCGCCCAGGACGTCCCCGCCGCACGGACCGCCCTCGGCCTGTCGCCGCAGCAGGACGACGAGATCGCCCGGAACGCCGCGCTGTGGACCAGTGGCACGCTGCCGGCACTGCAGCGCTACACCGGCGTCCTCTACGACGCCCTCGACGTCCGGTCCATGACGCGGGCGCAGCGGTCGCGGGCGGGACGGCGGCTGGCCGTCGGTTCGGCGCTGTTCGGCGTCGTCCACGGCGAGGACCCGATCCCGGCCTACCGGCTGTCGGCCGGCTCGGCGCTGCCCGGGCTGCCGACCTTGCGCGCGCTCTGGAAGCCGGTCCTCTCCCCCGTCCTCGGCGCCCGCGACGGGCTTGTCGTCGATCTGCGGAGCAGCTCCTACGCGGCACTCGCACCCGTCCCCGGCGCGGTGACGGTGCAGGTCCTGAGCCAGCGGCCGGACGGCACGAGGGCCGTCGTCAGCCACTTCAACAAGGCGCACAAGGGCCGTCTCGCCCGGCTCCTGGCCACCACCACGGCCGAGCCGGACGGCGTCGTCCGGCTGCGGGCCCTGCTGCGGCGGGCGGGGTTGCACGTGGAACATGACGGCGGCGCGGCGCTCACCCTCGTCGTCCCCGCCGCCTGATGGCAGGACTCACGGTCCTGGTTGGTTGCACGCGACCGAGTTGCCATGACATAACTTCCGTCGACGGTGCCGGCTCGAACAACGCGGCGGGCACCTGCGCACCCCGGCATCGACGCCGGACAGAAGGGCTTTGGTGAACGACTCCCCCGACCGGCCGATCGTCGGCGACCCCGAGGGCGCCGAGCGTTCGGTCGCCGCGCTGCGCACCGACCCCGAGCGGTTGCGGCAGACCCGCCGGCTCCTCCCGCGGGACGGGGAGACCGTGGCGCTCGACCGGCTGGCCATCCTCGCGTCGCGGCTGCTCGGCACGTCCGCCGCCCAGGTGTGGCTGCTGGACGACGTGCCGGTCATCGCCGGGGCGTCCGGACCGGCGGAGGGGGCGGTCGGCGAGGTCAGCCCGCTGAACGAGTTGTGCACGGTGACCGCCACCGGCGGCGGGCCGCTGGTCCTCCCCGACGCACCGGCCGACCCGCGGGTCCGGGAATTGCCGTCGGTGCGGTCCGGCACGGTCGGGTCGTACCTCGGCATGCCCCTCGCCGGCAACGGCGGGACGACGATCGGTGTCTTCTGCGTCTTCGACCCGGAACCGCGCGACTGGTCCGATTCCGAGGTCGCGACGCTGCGCCAGCTGGCCGTCTCGGTGGTCACCGAGCTCGAGTTGTCCGCGCTGGTCCGGGAGTACGAGAACGACCGCATTCGCTGGGGCCTCGCGATCGACGCCGCGGGGATCGGCACGTTCGACTGGGATCTCGTCGGTGGCCGGCTGAGCTGGGACGACCGGGTGCTCGCCATGTTCGGCTACGACGGCGACACGTTCGACCAGAGCATCGCGGCGTTCACCGCCCGCCTCCACCCCGACGACCGGGCCCGGGTGGCCGACATCCTGCAGAACTGCATCACGACCTGTGGTGAGTACGACGCCGAGTATCGCGTGGTACGCCCGGACGGCGAGACCCGTTGGGTCCAGGCCCGCGGGCGAGCGGTGGCCGGCGAGGACGGCACCGCCGTGCGCCTCCTGGGCGCTGCCCTCGACACGACCGCTGTACGCGCCGGCGAGACCCGCGTGACCCGCGTGCTCGAGGCGATGCCCGCCGGTTTCTACAGCCTGGACCGCGACTGGCGGTTCACCCACGTCAACGCCGAGGCCGAACGGCTCCTCGGGACCCGTCGGGAGGAGCTGCTCGGCCGGGTGCTGTGGAAGGCCTTCCCGGCCGCCCTCAACAGCATCTTCGAGGAGAGCTTCCGCACCGCTGTACGCACCGGCCTGCCGGTCTCCTTCGACGCGTACTACCCCGCACCGCTGGACGGCTGGTACGAGCTGCGGGCGTGGCCCAGCCCCGACGGGTTGTCGGTCTACTTCCTCGAGGTCACGGAGCGCCGGCGCGTCCAGGTGCAGGCTGAGCGCTCGGCCCGGCGGTTGGCCCTGCTCGCCCAGGTGAGCGCCGAGATGGCCGGCACGCTCGACGCGCGGCGGGCGACCGGGCGGCTGCCCAGCGTCGTCGTCCCGGCGCTCGCCGACTTCTGCATCGTCACGCTGATGGATCCCGACGGCCGGCCGCGGGATATCGCGTCCGGGCATGCCGATCCGGCGGCCCGGCCGCTGCTCGAGCGCTACTCCGCCGTGCGCATGGACGCCCTGCCGGCGACGAGTCCGGTCGGCCGCGCCCTGGCCACCGGGGAGGCGGTGCGGGCGCGCGGCGCCGCCATCGGTGAGCTGATGAACCCGGGCGAGGCGCGCGAGCTGTTCGCCCTGCTCGCGCCGGAGTCCGTGGCGGTGCTTCCGCTGCGCGGGCGGGGGCGGACGCTCGGACTGCTGACCCTGTACTTCGGAGTGGGCCGGGCCATCGAGGCCGAGGACCTGGCGACAGCACAGGACGTCGCCGACCGGGCCGGGCTCGCGCTCGACAACGCCCGCCTCTACAGCGCTCAGCAGCAGTTGGCCGAGGGCCTCCAGCGCAGCCTGCTCACCGAGCCGCCCGAGCCCGATCACGCCGAGGTCGCCGTCCGGTACGTTCCGGCGGCGGAGGCGGCCCGGGTCGGCGGGGACTGGTATGACGCCTTCATGCAGCCCGGCGGCAGCACGATGCTGGTGATCGGTGACGTCGTCGGCCACGACACCGAGGCGGCGGCGGCCATGGGTCAGCTGCGCGGGCTGCTGCGGGGGATCGCCACCTACAGCGACGCGGGTCCGGCGGAGGTGCTGCGCGGCCTGGACAGCTCGATGACCATCCTGCGGACGAACACGCTGGCCACCGCGGCCGTCGCCCGCTTCGAGCAGACCCCTGACGAACTCGACCGCGGGGTGACCCGCATGCGGTGGGCCAACGCCGGCCACCTGCCGCCGCTGGTCATCAACCCCGACGGAAGCCTGGCCGAGCTGGCCTCCTGGCGCGGCGACCTTCTGCTGGGCGTCGATCCCGACGTCCGGCGCCGTGAGTCGGTGGTCAGTCTCGACCGCGGATCGACGGTGCTGCTCTACACCGACGGGCTCATCGAGCGGCGGGACGCCGACCTCGACCAGGGCATCGTGCGGCTGCGCGACGCGCTCATCGAGCTGGCGGACCGGCCGCTCGACGAGCTGCTGGACGAGTTGCTGGAGCGGCTCGTCGACGGCCGGCCCGAGGACGACGTCGCCCTGGTGGCCATCCGGCTGCACCGCCAGGACAGGCCACGGCCGGCCGAGGCGGGCCCGACCGAGGTGCCCCCCACCGTGCCGCCGGAGCGCCGTCCCGCCTGAGAAAGGATCCCATCCTCCCCATCCTTCGCAGGCTCAGGACGGGACCCGGGACGGGGCCTCAGGGGCGGTCGCGGCGGACCGTCGCCTTCCGGCCCTTGATCATCGTGGCCCGCAACGCGCGGACGACGTCGTCGGCCGCCGACTCGGGCACCTCGACGAGCGCGAACCGCTGGTGGATCTCGATGCTGCCGATGTCGCGGCCGCCGAGCTCGGTCTCCCCCGTGATCGCGCCCACGAGGTCGCCGGGCCGGATACCGGCGTCGCGGCCGGCGCCGACGAAGAGCCGGGCCACCGGGCCGCCCGACGAACGCCCGCCGCGCCCCGCACCGCGCCCGTCCGCCGGACGGTTGGTGGGACGGCCGGCCCGGTCGGTGCGGTCCGGGCGATCGGGGCGGTCCGGGCGGAACCCGACCTGCGGGATCTCCTCGTCGTCGTCGGTGGCGCCGCCGGCCTCGTGGGCGAGCTTCACCGCCGCGAGCGCGACCTCGAACACGTCGAACTCGTCGGTGAGCGTCTCGACGACCACGCGGAACCGATCGAGATCCTCCTCGAGCAGGGTCTCCCGCAGCGCTGCGCGGGTGAGCTCCAGCCGGCGGGCCCGCAGGTCCGCGACCGTCGGCACCTTCTCGACGGTGATCGGCGCCCCCGCGACCCGCTCGATCGTCTTCAGCTGCCGGTGCTCCCGCGGCTCGGCCAGCGTGATGGCCACGCCCTCGCGTCCGGCGCGGCCCACCCGGCCGATGCGGTGCACGTAGGCCTCGGGCGCCGACGGGACGTCGTAGTTGACGACGTGGGTCAGCTGGTCGATGTCCAGGCCGCGGGCGGCGACGTCGGTGGCGACGAGGAGGTCCGCCGTCCCGGCGCGCAGCCGGCCCATCACGCGGTCGCGCTGCTCCTGGCTCATGCCGCCGTGCAGCGCCTCGGCCCGGTAACCGCGGCCGTTGAGCGTCTCGGTCAGCGTGTCGACCTCCTCGCGGGTGCGGCAGAACACGATCGCGGCGGTCGGCGCCTCGACGTCCAGGATCCGGCCGAGCGCGGCCGGTTTGGCCGCCCGCGGGACCACGTACGCCGTCTGCCGCACCCGGGGGGCCTCGCCGGGCTCGGTGCGCTCGCGGCCGAGGCTGATCCGCACCGGGTCGTTCAGGTGCCGACGGGCCAGGGAGTCCAGCCGACGCGGCATCGTCGCGGAGAACAGCACCGTCTGCCGCTTCTCCGGCGTCTCCTCGAGGATCGCCTCGAGATCCTCGGCGAAGCCCATGTCGAGCATCTCGTCGGCCTCGTCCAGGACGACGGTGGCGACCTCGCCCAGCTTCAGCGCGCCGCGGCCGACCAGGTCCAGCGCCCGGCCCGGGGTGGCGACGACGACGTCGACCCCGCTCTCGAGCGACCGCAGCTGCCGGACGATCGGCGCCCCGCCGTAGACCGGCAGCACGCGGGCGGCCAGCTCGCGGCCGTAGCGGTGCAGCGCCTCGGACACCTGGACGGCCAGCTCGCGGGTGGGCACCAGCACCAGCGCCGAGGGCGCCGACGTGCGGCGATCGGCGTCGAGCCGCTGCAGCACGGGCAGCGCGAAGGCGGCGGTCTTCCCTGTGCCGGTCGCGGCCTGCCCCAGGAGGTCGCGGCCGGCGACCAGCGGCGGGATGGCCTCGCGCTGGATCGGCGTGGGCTCCTCGTAGCCGAGGGCCGACAGGGCGGTCAGGAGCTCGGGCCGGAGCCCCAGGTCGTCGAAACTGCCCTCGGACGTGCCGCCGTCGCCAGACGTGCCTGTGTCGCTCACCGCCCCATCGTTCCCCGGACGCCGTTGCGGGAGGCGGCCGGGGCCATGGGACCCTCGATCGGTGATCTCCGCGAACGACGACCTCTGCCTCCGGCCCGCCACCGAGCTCGCCGGGTTGCTGCGCACCCGCGAGATCTCGGCGCGCGAGCTGCTCGAGGCGCACCTGGACCGGATCGACCGGCTGAACCCGGGGATCAACGCGGTCGTCACGCTCGACGCCGACGGCGCGCGGGCGGCCGCTGACGCCGCCGATGCGGCGCTGGCCGCCGGGCGCCCGGTCGGCCCGCTGCACGGCCTCCCGGTGGCGCACAAGGACAACCACGCCACTGCGGGGATGCGGACGACGTGGGGCTCACCGTTGCGCGCCGACACGGTGCCCACGGCCGACGATCTCGTCGTGGCCCGCTACAAGGCCGCCGGGGCGATCCGGGTCGGCAAGACGAACATCCCCGAGTTCGCGGCCGGCTCCCATACGTTCAACACGCTCTTCGGCGTGACCCACAACCCCTACCGGCACGGGCGCTCCGCGGGCGGCTCGTCCGGTGGCGCCGCGGCTGCGCTGGCCGCGGGACTGGTGCCGCTGGCCGAGGGCACGGACATGGGCGGATCGCTGCGCAACCCGGCCGGCTTCTGCAACGTGGTCGGGCTGCGGCCCACACCGGGCCGGGTGCCGATCTGGCCGACGCCCCTGGGCTGGTCGCAGCTGTCGGTGGACGGTCCGATGGGACGGACGGTCGCCGACGTCGCGCTGCAGTTGTCGGTGCTCGCCGGGCCCGACCGCCGGGTACCGATCGCCCTGGACGACGACGGCGCCGCGTTCGCCGCCCCCCTGCCCACGTCGCTGGCCGGTCTGCGGGTGGCCTGGGCGCCGGACCTCGGCGGCCGGGTGGCCGTGGATCCGGCGATCACGGCCGTACTGGCGTCGTCCGTGGGCGTCTTCGAGGAGCTCGGGGCGAAGGTCGAGGAGGACTGCCCGGACCTGTCGGACGCCGACGAGGTGTTCGGCACCCTGCGGGCCTGGCTGTTCGACGCCGGCTACAGCGAGCTCGCCAGGCAGCATCCGGACAAGGTGAAGGAATCGATCCGCTGGAACGCCGAGCTGGGCGCGAAGCTGTCCGGCTCGGACCTTGCCCGGGCGGAGATGCTGCACACGAAGCTCTACGAGCGGATGGTCGGGTTCTTCGACCGGTACGACGTCCTGCTCGCACCGACGACGCAGGTCCTGCCGTTCCCCGTGGAGCTGGAGTACCCGACCGAGATCGGCGGGGTGCCGCAGGACAACTACCTCGAGTGGATGCGCTCGTGCACGCTGATCTCGGCCACCGGCTGCCCCGCGCTGTCGGTGCCGGGCGGGTTCACGCCCGAGGGCCTGCCGGTCGGGCTGCAGATCATCGGGGCGCCCCGGGCCGACCGGCGGGTGCTCGAGGTCGGGCACGCCTTCGAGCAGGCCACCCGCTTCGGCGAGCGCCGACCCGCCCTCTGACGCCTTCTACGACTCTCTAGGGCAGCGGCTAGAGAACTCGATAAGCGCCGAGATCGACGAACTGGTGGCCATCAGTCGCTGATCGCCACGAGTTCGTCGCATTCGCCGGCGAAGCGCAACCAGCCCTACGTCGTCGCGGGGCGCGGGAAGCGGCGGGCCGTCCGGCGGCGGCGGAGGCCGCGGAGCGTGCGGACGGCGACGAGCAGTTCGGCGAGCTCCTGGCGTTCCCCACCCGTGATGTCGGCGAGCTGAGCGGCCGCCCGGGCCTGGCTGTTCTCCCAGGAATCCACCCATGCTGCGACCAGCTTCTCGGCGGAGTCCGTTTCGGCCGTACGCATTCCCAGCACGTCCTCGGTGAGCGACGCCTGCTCCGAGGCCAGGTCGTCGCGCAGGGACGCGCGTGCCATCGACGGCCAGCGCCGGTCCCGCGGCAGGGCGATCACCAGTTCCCTCAGCGGCACCAGCCCCAGCCGTTCGGCCAGGCATTGCATCACCTGTCCGGCCAGCGCGACCGGCGCCCCCGTCCGCTCGGTGACGACGGCGAGATCGAGCGCAGCCGGGAGCAGGGGTGCCGCGGCGGCAGCGGCGGCGAGCTCCGCGGGCACGCCCGATTCCTGCAGCCGGGTCGCCCGCTCGGCAAAGGCCGCCGCCTCCGCGCCCAGCAGCCAGCCCGGCAGGCCGGCCCGCACGTCCGCGACGGGTGCCGCGAACCGGTCCGTCACGGTGGCGATGGACGGTGCGGAGTCGGCGACGAAGTCCGCCTGGCGCAGCAGCCACCGGGTGGTGCGCTCGGCCAGCCGGGTCGCCTCGGTGCGCAGTTCCACCTGGATCGCGGCGGACACCTCGTTGTCCAGGTGGCCCACCGCGTCCCACAACCGGTCCACGTCGAAGACCGCGCGGGCGACGGCATGCGCCCGCACCACGCGATCCAGCGGCGCGCCCGTCTCCTGTGTCAGGCGGAACAGCCCGGTGACCCCGGCGATGTTCACCGCCCGGTTGGTCAGCGCGGTGGCGATGATCTCCCGGCGCAGCGGGTGTCCCGTCACCGCTTCCGGGAAGCGCTCGCGCAGCCGCGTGGGGAAGTAGTCGACCAACAGGTGCTCGAGGGCGCCGTCGTCGGGCAGATCCGAGTGCAGCACGACGTCGTCGGTCTGGAGCTTGGCGTAGGCGAGCAGCACGGAGAGCTCCGGGCTGGTGAGCGCCTGCCCGTCCCGGCGTCGTTCGACCAGTGCCCGCTCGTCCGGCAGGGCCTCGACGTTGCGGAGCAGGCGACCGGAGCGCTCCAGCGAGCGGAGGAACCGCTCGTGGGCGTCCATCAGGCTGCGCGCCGAGGTCACCTCGACGGCGAGGGTCGCATTCTGCGCGTGGTTGTCCGCGAGGACGGCCACCGCCACCTCGTCGGCCATCTCGCCGAGCAGCCTCGCTCGGCCCGCGGGGTCCAGCTTCCCGTCGTCCACTACCCGGTTCAGCGCGATCTTGATGTTGACCTCATGGTCGGAGGTGTCCACGCCGGCGGAGTTGTCGATGGCGTCGGTGTTCACCCGCCCACCGGTCAGCGCGTACTCGATCCGGCCGCGCTGGGTCAGTCCCAGGTTGCCGCCCTCCCCCACGACGCGGGCGCGCAGCTCGGCGCCGTCCACCCGCACGGCGTCGTTGGCCTTGTCGCCCACGTCCAGCGCGCTCTCGGTGCTGGCCTTCACATAGGTGCCGATGCCGCCGTTGAACAGCAGGTCGACCGGGGCCAGCAGGATCGCCCGGATGAGCTCGACGGGCGCGAGCCTCTCGACGCCGTCCGGCAGGCCGAGCGCCACCCGCATGGGCCCGGACACCGGGATCGACTTCGCCGTCCGCGGCCACACCCCGCCGCCGGCGCTGATCCGCGAGCGGTTGTAGTCGGCCCACGAGGAGCGCTGCAGCCCGAAGAGCCGCGTGCGCTCGGCGAAGGACGACGCCGCGTCGGGGGTCGGGTCGACGAACACGTGCCGGTGGTCGAACGCCGCCACCAGCCGGATGTGCGGGGACAGCAGCATCCCGTTGCCGAAGACGTCGCCGGACATGTCGCCGACGCCGACGACGGTGAACTCCTGCGACTGGACGTCGACGCCGAGCTCGCGGAAGTGCCGGGTCACCGACTCCCAGGCGCCGCGGGCGGTGATGCCCATGGCCTTGTGGTCGTAACCGACCGAGCCGCCGGAGGCGAACGCATCGCCCAGCCAGTAGCCGCGCTCGATCGCGACCGCGTTGGCCAGGTCGGAGAAGGTCGCCGTCCCCTTGTCCGCCGCGACGACGAGGTAGGTGTCGTCACCGTCGTGCCGGACCACCCGCTCCGGCGGGACGACCTTTCCGTCGACGAGGTTGTCGGTGAGGGCCAGCAGCGCGCCGATGAAGATCCGGTAGCAGGCCTGCCCCTCGGCGAGGACGGCGTCCCGGGACGCGCCGTCGGGTGGCGGATTCTTGACGACGAAACCGCCCTTCGCGCCGGTCGGCACGATGACGGTGTTCTTGACCATCTGCGCCTTGACCAGGCCCAGCACCTCGGTGCGGAGATCCTCGCGCCGGTCGGACCAGCGGAGCCCACCGCGGGCGACGGCGCCGAATCGCAGGTGGATGCCCATCACCCGCGGCGAGCTCACCCACACCTCGCGGGCCGGCCGGGGCTCGGGCAGGTCCGGGACCCCCGCCGGGTCGAGTTTGAGCGCCAGCGGGGTGGGCTGGGGTCCGGCCATGGCGTAGTACGTGGTGCGCTGCGTCGCCGTGACCGCAGCCAGCAGGGACGTGAGCACGCGGTCGGCATCCAGCGACTCGACCGCGCCGATGGACTCGCGGAGGGACGCGACGAGCTCCGCCTGGCGGTCGGCCCGGCTGCCGTTGCGTCCCGGCGCGAAGCGCGTCTCGAAGAGGGCGATCAGCCGGGCGACGACGTCCGGGTGCGCGGCGAGGGTCTGCTCGACGTAGGACTGGCCGAAGGGCAGCCCCGCCTGGCGCAGCCACTGCACGTAGGCGCGGACGACGCTGACCTGCCGCCAGTTGAGCCCGGCGAGCATGACCAGGGCGCCCAGGCCGTCGTCCTCGGCGTCGCCCCGCCAGACGGCACCGACGGCGTCGGTGAACCGCTCGGGCAGCGAGCGCAGCAGCGGCAGGTCGACAGCGGGGAGCGCGACGCCGAAGTCATAGATCCAGGTGGGCGGGGCGCCGATGCGATCGATCTCGTACGGCCGCTCGTCGACGACGTCCACGCCCATGTTCTGCAGAACCGGCAGGACCTCCGACAGCAGCAGCCGCTCCCCCACCCGGTAGACCGTCAGCCGACGTTCGCCGGCGGCGCTCCCGGGTGGCGTCCACAGCCGCAGCGACAGCTGACCGGTGGAGAGCCCGTCGAGCCGCGCCAGGTCATCGACGGCCTGCTCGGCGGAGAAGTCCTGCTGGTAGGCGGCGGGAAAGGCGTCGGCCACCCGCGCGAACAGCCGCTCGCCCTCGGCGTCGTACCGGGCGACCAGGGCGTCGGAGAGGTCGTCGGTCCAGCTGCGGGCCGCGGCCGCGAGCTCGACCTGCAGCGCGTCGACGTCCACGCTCATCGGCTTCGGGCTGCCCCCGCGCCCGACCGGCACCCGGACGACGAAGTGCAGGCGCGCGAGCACCGACTCGGTGGAGCGGGCGGTGTACTCGATGCTCGTGCCGCCGAGCCGATCGAGCAGCAGGTGCTGCATCGCCAGGCGCACCTCGGTCGTGTAGCGGTCGCGCGGCAGGTAGACCAGCGCCGACCAGAACCGGCCCGCCGGGTCCTGCCGCAGGAACAGCCGGGTCTGCCGGCGCTCCTGCAGGTGCAGCACGGCCATCGCGACCGGCAGGAGCTCGTCGGCACTGACCTGGAGCAGCTCGTCGCGTGGATAGGTCTCGAGGACGTCGAGCAGTTCCTTGCCCGTATGGCTGTCTGCCGGCGCGCCCGACCGGGAGACCACCTCCGCCACTCGGCGGCGCACCAGCGGCACGTCGAGGACGCTGCTGGTGGTCGCCGCGGACGGGAACAGCCCGACGAACCGGTACTGCCGGGCCCCTCCGCCGTCACCGTCGGGCAGGCTGACCGCGACCAGGTCCAGCCACGCCGGGCGGTGCACGGGGGACCGGGCGTCGGCCTTGGTGACGGTCAGCAGTCGCGGCTCCGGCGTGCTGGCGGCCTCGGGCATCCGGACGACGGCGGCGCTCATGTCCGTGTCGCTGCGCAGCACACCCAGGCCGGTCCCCGGGACGGCGCGGGCGGCCGGCTTACCGCGGGAGGTGACCAGGTCGACGTCCCGCGCGCCGAGGAAGACGAAGTTGCCGTCGGCCAGCCAACGCAGCAGGGCCGCCGCCTCGGCCGCATCGTCCGCGGGATCACCCGCGGGCGCCGCGTCGGTGGCGGCGTCGGCCAGCTGCTCGAGCCGGCCGGCCAGCTCGAGCACGCGGGACCGGAGCCGGGCGGCGTCCTCGTCCACCGACCGGACGTCGTCCAGGACCCCGCGCAGCCCCGTGACCAGGTCGCTCGTCGCCTCGGCGTCCAGGGGGCCGTCGAGGACCACGGCCATCCACGACTCGGGAAGTGCGTCGGCACCGCAGGCGGCGACGTCCGAGCTGTCGCAGAACTCGGTGATCCGGCCCGAGTGGTCACGCCGCACCACGACCACGGGATGCACGATGTGGGCGAGGCCCACGCCCTGCCGGATGACCTCCGCCGTGACCGAGTCGACCAGGTAGGGCATGTCGTCGGTCACCAGCCGGAGCACCGCCCGACCGTCCGCCAGCCGCTGGACGTCGACGATGGCCGACCCTGGCAGACGCACCTCGGCCAGCCGGAGGTGACCCAGGGCGAGGCCGACGAGCTCCTCCGGGTCGTGGCCGACGACCTCGGCCGCGGGCTCGCTCCAGTAGTAGCGCTGCAGCAGCGCCGGGAGATCCTCCGGTGAGCACCCCGCCGGGAAGCCGCGGTCGGCTCCGAGCTCGGAGACCGCCGCGCGCGCGGCACGCTCGAGCAGCAGGCGCTTCTCGCCGCGCGCGGCCTCGAGCGCGGCGAGCTCGGTGCTGGAGGTGCTCGACGAGCCGGCGTCCGGCTGCCGATCCGACGACTTCGGGGCAACACGGGTGGCGCTGGCCATGATCAGCCACGTTACTGCGACCGGCGACGCCCGTCACGGTGACGGGCCGACCGATGGGGAGCCGGATCGGCCGGTCGGGTCAGGCCTTCTCGACGAGCTGGTCGGCGACCCAGCCGCCGATCGCCAGGAGCAGCCCACCGATGACGGCGGAGCCGATTCCGTTCACCTGCAACCGGTCGGTGAGCAGCGCAGTCAGACCGAGCAGCGCCGCGTTGACGACCAGCAGGAACAACCCGAGGGTGAGCAGGACGAACGGCAGTGACAGCAGCCGGAGAACCGGCCCGACGATCGCGTTGACGAGGGCGAAGATCAGGGCGATCCACAGGAAGGTCCCGAACACGCCCAGCGGCGCGTTCGGGTTGCCGACCACCTTGATGCCTGGGACCACCTGGGTGACCAGCCAGAAGACGCCCGCCATGATGACGACCTTGAGCGCGAACCGGAGCACGTGATCACGCTAGCGGCAGGAACGACGCTCCGGCGCTCTGACGTCGTCTTTCCTTCTCTAGCGTCGTCCGTAGAGAACCGCAGACGGCGCTCGACGCCGGCCGCACGACACGCACTAGCCGGTTCTACCGATGTCTACGGCCGGAGCTAGACGAGCCCATACGGTGCTCGACATGGATCCAGTGCGGAACCCGTATGCGCCGGGCGCGGGCCAGCGCCCCCCGGAACTGGCCGGCCGGGATGCCGAGCTGGCGGCGTTCGACGTCGTCCTCGAACGGATCGCGCACGGCCGGCCGGAGCGCTCGCTCGTGCTCACCGGGCTGCGGGGGGTCGGCAAGACCGTGCTGCTCAACCAGCTGCGGTCGGCGGCGATCTCGCGTGGCTGGGGCACCGGCAAGATCGAGGCCCGGCCCGAGCAGTCGCTGCGCCGCCCGGTCTCCTCCGCCCTGCACATGGCGCTGCGCGAGCTGGGCCCGAGGCATCGCGACCAGGAGTCCGTGGAGGAGGTCCTCGGCGTCCTCAAGGCCTTCGCGCAGCGGCAGGAGCCCGGCCCTTCCGGAGCGCCGGCGAAGGTCCGGGACCGCTGGCAGCCGGGCATCGACGTCCCTGCGGCCACCGGGCGGGCCGACTCCGGCGACATGGAGATCGACCTGGTCGAGCTGCTCAGTGACGCCGCCGGGGTGGCCGCGGACCTCGGCAGCGGCATCGCGCTGTTCATCGACGAGATGCAGGACGTGCAGCCCGACGACGTCTCGGCCATCTGCGCCGCCTGCCACGAGCTCTCCCAGCAGGGGGCGCCGCTGATCGTCGTCGGCGCGGGGCTGCCCCACCTGCCCGCGGTGCTCAGCGCGTCCAAGAGCTACTCCGAGCGGCTGTTCCGCTACCTGCGGATCGACCGGCTCGACCGGGAAGCCGCCGACCATGCCCTGCTCGCTCCGGCCGGCCGGGAGGGCGTCTCGTTCGCGCCCGAGGCGCTCGACGCGCTCTACGCGGCGGCCGACGGCTATCCCTACTTCGTGCAGGCCTACGGCAAGGTCACCTGGGACCTCGCCGCCACGTCACCGATCACCGGTGCGGACGTCGCCATGGCGGCCCCGGTGGCGGAGGCAGAGCTGGCGGTCGGCTTCTTCGGCTCCCGCTATGACCGGGCCACCCCGGCCGAGCGGGAGTACATGCACGCGATGGCGGAGCTCGGCGGCCCCAACGGGGCGGCAGTGGCGACGTCGGAGGTGGCGGTGTCGCTCGGGCGCAAGCCCGCGTCCCTCTCCCCCGCCCGCGACTCGCTGATCAAGAAGGGGCTGGTCTACTCCGCCGAGCGTGGCTCGATCGCCTTCACGGTTCCCCACTTCGGCCGCTACCTGCTGCGCCACCCCGACTGAGTCACCTGGATCTCCGATCCGGCCTCCACCGGCCGATCGGCGTCCAACGGGTGGAACCGGACCGCGAGCACGGCGACGTCGTCCTCCGCGCCCTCCCCCACGAGCTCCTCGATCAGCCGGTCGCACAGCTGGGACAGCGGCACGCCGGCCGCGCTCACCAGAAGGTCCCGGACCCGCTCGCGCCCCTCGTCGAGGGAGACCCCGCGGCGCTCGAAGAGCCCGTCGGTGAACAGCAGCAGCGTGCTGTCCTCGGGCAGGAGCGCCTGACCGTCGGCCCGCGGGCCGCGCCAGCCGATGCCCAGGGGCGGCCCGACGGGCGCCACCAGGTCGACGACCGTGCCGTCCGGCATGAGGAGCATCGGGGCCGGATGCCCCGCCGAGGCCCAGCGCAGCCGGCGCGCGCCCGGGGCTCCCCCGTCGTCGTCCTCCACGCGGCAGACCAGCGCGGTCGCCAACGTCGGCACCTTCAGCCCCACCAGCGCGTGGTCGGCCCGGCGCAGCACCCCGGCGGGTTCCTCCTGCCGGTCATAGGCGATGCCCCGCACCAGGGTCTTCACCTGACCCATCGCGGCAGCAGCCTCGATGTCGTGCCCCATCACGTCGCCGATCACCAGAACTGTGGCGCCGTCCGGCTGCAGGAACGAGTCGTACCAGTCGCCTCCGATCGACACCCCCTGCGTGGCCGGCCGGTAGCGGACGGCGACTTCGAGGTGGTCGGGCTGCACCGGCGGGGAGAGCAGGCTCAGCTGCAGCCGCTCGGCCACCTGCTGGGCGGCCGTGGCCAGGCGGGCGTTGTCCAGGGCGAGCCCGGCGCGGCGTGAGGCGATCTCCGCCGTCCGGAGCTCCGCCTCGGTGTGCGGCCCGCGCTCCGGGCCGTTGACCAGCGTCACTGCACCGAAGGCTGCGCCTCGGGCGACCAGGGGAAACCCGGCTACCGCGGTCGGCCGCAACGTGTCCAGGGCGCTCCGGGCTGCGGGGTTGGCCACCATCGAGTCCGCCAGCTCGGGCGTGAAGTCGGGGATCACCACCGGCTGAGAGTCGCGAAGCAGCCGGGGCACAGGAGCGGTCGCCCGGTTGGACGCCACCCGCAGGTCCGCGTAGCGGTGCACCACCGGTTCCATCTCCGGGTCGCGGTGCGCGCGGCCGACGTCCCGGCGGACGCCGTCTTCGACCACGCTGACCAGGCACCAGTCGGCCAGCAGCGGGACCACCAGGTGCGCGAATCGGTCGACCGCCTCGTCGCTGTCGAGGGTCGAGGTCATCGCCAGGTTGATGTCGCCGAGCAGCAGGAGGTGCCGGCCGGCCTGCTCGGCCGCGGCGGCCGCCGCGGCGGCCTCGGCCACCGCCACCTCCCGGGCGGTCACGGCCGCGGCCCGCTCATCGATGATCCGGTGCTGGTCGGTGACATCGTCATAGGTGACGACGAGGCCGGCGTCGGTGAGGAACGCGTCGGCCCGGAACCACTTGCCCAGCGGGTCGAACCATGCCTCCGTGCTGCCCGAGGCGCCGGTCGTCATGACCTCGCGGTAGAGCTTTTCGAAGGTCGAGCCGATCGCCTCGGGAAACTCCTGCCAGACGTTCTTGCCGACGAGATCGTCGACGGTCCGGTCGAGGACCCGCGCACCGGCCGCGTTGATGTAACGGAACAGCCACTCGTCGTCCAGGACGAACAGCGGCCGCTCCATCCCCTCGACGGCCTGGATCAGCACGTCGCCCGTGTCTGCCGCGGCATCCGTCCCGATCACCGGCACCACTCTGCCTCATCGGCGGACGCGGGTTCACCGACGTGAGCGGCGCCACCACCCAGGAGGCAGGAACCCGGCACCGCAACGATTGGGTCCGCGTGTCGCTGGGCACCCCAGGGCGGCGTCACACCGGATCCAGGGGAAGGAGATGGGTCGAATGCCGTGGCCACTGCGTGCCCTGCCGGACGGCAGGGGCGAGGTGTGGCGATGGCGATTGAGCGCTCTCGCCGAACTTCCCGCCGCCCGAGGTGCGCTGCGCGGCCGCCTGAGCTCCGTCGGCTTCCCGGGCGAGGGGTGGGACGCATCGGGCGAGCAGCTCGTGCTGGCCTTCGACGAACTGGCCTCCAACGCCCTCCGGCACGGCGCGCTGCCGGTCGTCGCGACGGTCATCGCCGGCAGCGGCGGCTGGTTGCTCGACGTCAGCGACCGCGCCCGCGAGGCGATGCCGGAACCCGCCGTCGACCGCGACCCGGCGCAGGGCGGGATGGGGCTCCATCTCGTGGCGCGCCTGTCGGTTGCCCACGGCTGGTACGTCGACGGCTCGCGCAAGCACGTGTGGGCCTGCCTGCCCGCGACCGTCGAGGACCTCGAACGGGCCATAGCGTGAAAGCCCTAGCCTGAAAGGCCATAGCGTGAGAACGGCGCGGCCCCCGCTACCTGTCGGTAGCGGGGGCCGCGGCGTCACATCCCTCACGGGATGACGAGGGAGAGCGATCCCTTGCCATAGCCCTGCACCTCGACGTCGAGGTCGATGCGGTTGAAGGCGGCGAGCATGCCCTCGATGTCACCCGGCAGGTCCGCTCCCGGGGCGTAGAGCTTGTGCAGCTTCGAGTGCGGGGCGCCCGGCGTGTTGAACAGCGCCGCCAGCACGTTGACCACCTCGTGCAGCGCCTCCAGCAACATTCCGCTGAGCTCACCGTCCTCCTCGACCGCGTCCTGGCAGCCGCCCGGGGGCAGCAGGGCCAGCGAACCGCCGGTGTAGGCCGCCGCACCGAGGTCCATCAGGCAGAGGGCGTTCACGGCCATCTGGGGGTCGACGTACACGGCCACGGCGACCGGGCGGTTCGGTGCCGGGGTGACCGGCGCGCCGAGGGAGACGGTGACCTGCTTACCGACGAGGCTGCCGATCATGTCGCGGACGTCCTTGGGGGCAGGTAGCGCCACGGTCCCGCTGCTCACGCGATCACCCCGTCCAGGTGCTCCCTGAAGGTGTCCTCGGTGAACGGCTTCGCGATGAGAAAGAGGGCGCCGGCGTTGGCGGCCTTCTCACGCATCTCCGGGGAGCCCTCCGAGGTCACGAAGCCGAACGGCACGCTGGAGCCGGACGACCGCATGGCCTGCAGGCATTCGATGCCGGTCATGTTGGGCATGTTCCAGTCCGACAGAACCAGATCCGGCTTCTCCGACGACACCTTGGCCAGCGCGTCGGCGCCGTCCTCGGCCTCCACGATGTCGTGGTCGTCGTATCCGGCCTGGCGCAGGGTGCGGATGACGATCTGTCGCATGACTCGGCTGTCGTCGGCGACAAGGATCTTCACAGGGACTCTCCGTTCTCGTGCGGGTGGGGGACAGGCAGCGGCGGCAGGGCGCCCTGCACGGAGATCGTCAGCGGCTCGCCGCGCCACAGGACGTCCACGCGGCAGACGTCAGCCGGATTCCGCACGGCCGGGGCGCTGCCGACCTCCGGAAGGCTCAGCGCGGAAGGCCCCGGGAGCGCGGCCTTGACGTTGCCGCCCACGACGTTGGCGATCTCACCGAAGGCGTCGGTGACGTCCTCGGGCTCGAGCGGCTCGGGGGCGGAGTCCCCGAGCAGCGCGCGGGTCAGCTCCGCGGCGGTCTGCCGGCCGGTGGTGAGGACGACGGTGCCGGTCCACGGGCCGACGACGTCGACCCAGCTGGACAGGACGTCGTCCGGCAGCTCGCCGGGGATCGGCAGGAGGATCTCCTCCTCGCCGACCAGGGCGATCCAGGCATCCTCGGCGATCGACCGGATCGTCGCCTCGTCGATGAGCTCGGGGATGACCGGGCGGCTGTCGCCGCTACGGCGGCGCTGGCCGGTGTCGATCGTGCTCACAGGGCAACCTCCTGGGGGAGCAGGCCGAGAAGCGCGAGCTTGTCGCGGAGCGCGTCGGCGGTGAACGGCTTGATCACGTACTCGTGGGCGCCGGCCGCGAGGGCACGCACGATCTGGGTGTGCTCGCTCTCCGAGGTCACCATCATGATCGTCATCGCTCGCCAGGCGGGGTTGGCGCGGACGGCGGAGACGAACTGCAGCCCGTCCATCACCGGCATGTTCCAGTCGACGGTGACCAGGTCGGGGACCCAGCCGCCGGCGAGGACGTCGAGGCCCTCACCGCCGTGGCCGGCCTGGTTCACCTCGAACCCCAGGTTCTCGAGAGTTGACGACACGATGCGCCGCATTGCGCGCGAATCATCGATCACCAGAGCACGCACGTCAGGCCCCCTTCAGCGGGCGGTAGGCGGAGCTACGGCCGATGACGACCCGCTCCCATGAGTCGTCCACCCCGAGCGTCGTCTCCGCCGCACCGAGGAAGAGCCAGCCGTCCGGACGCATGAGCGACCGCACCCGGCTGAGAATCGACCGCTTGGTGGGCAGGTCGAAGTAGATGAGCACGTTGCGCAGGTAGACCACGTCGAACGGGCCCATGCGCGGCAGAGGCGCCGCCAGGTTGCACTCGCTGACCGTGACCATGCGACGCAGGTTGGGTGCGACCTCCCACTCGGTGCCCGCCCGCGTGAAGTGGCGGACGAGCATCGGAGCAGGCAGGCCGCGGTTGACCTCGAGCTGACTGAACCGGCCCGCCTTGGTCCGCTCGACCATCTCGCGGGACAGGTCGGTGGCCGTGATCGAGACGCGGCTTGCGGCGTTCGGCAGCGCGTCCTCGAGGAGCATGGCGATCGTGTAGGGCTCCTGACCGCTGGAGCACGCCGCCGACCAGATCTGCAGCCGCTCGTTCGGACCGCGGGCCGCAAGCAGCGCGGGCAGCACGGTGGAGGTGAAGGCGGTGAACGGGTCGCCGTCCCGGAACCATGACGTCTCGTTCGTGGTGAGCGCCTCGACGATGCGACGGGTGCTGTCCGGGCTGGGCCGGCTGCGGACGGACTCGACGAACTCGCTCACGTCCGGGATGCCGAGCTGACGGGCGATCGGCAGCAGACGGGCCTCGACCAGGTACTCCTTGCCCGGCTGGAGAACGATGGCGCTCTCCTTGTGCACGAGGTTCCGAACCCAGTCGAAGCTCGTTGCTGTGAGTGTCATCGGGTCCCTCCGGAGACCTTGGCGGCGGTCAGGGTGGACGCGCGTACGGCGAGGTGACGGCCGATCGCCTCGGGCACCCGGTCGAGCGGGAGCACCTCGTCGGCGAAACCTGCCTGGCTGATCGCGCCGGGCATGCCCCAGACGACCGAGGTCGCCTGGTCCTGCACCAGCACGGTGCCGCCGGCGGCGCGGATCTCCCCGGCGCCGTTTCGCCCGTCGGATCCCATGCCGGTCAGCACCACGCCCAGGACGGCACCGTCATACGCGGCGACGACCGACCGGAAGAGCGGGTCGACGGCGGGCCGGCAGAAGTTCTCGGGTGGCCCCTGGTTGAGGCTGGTCAGGTGGCCGCGCCGGCTCGGGCGCACGGTCAGATGGTGGTCGCCCGGGGCCAGGTGGACGGTGCCCGGCTCGAGCAGGACGCCGTCGCTGGCCTCGACCACGCGCAGCGGGCACAGCCGGTCCAGGCGCTGGGCGAACTGGCGGGTGAACACCGGCGGCATGTGCTGAACGAGCAGGACGGGGACGGGCAGGGACGCCGGAAGCTGGGGGAGCACCCGCGCCAGGGCCTCCGGGCCACCGGTGGAGGAACCGATCACCAGGACGGCGGGCTTCTTCGGCGGGCCGACGCGCGGCGCCACCGGCGGGGGAGGGGGGACCGGGGCCGCCGCGGCCGGACGGAGGGGGGTCGACGGGCGGCCGGTGAGCGCCTTGATCCGGGGGATCAGCTGCTCACGGACGCTCTCCATGGACTGGCCGACGCTGCCGACGTTGGCCGGCTTGGTCACGTAGTCGTTGGCCCCGGCGGAGAGTGCATCCAGGGTGGCCGAGGCGCCGCGCTCGGTGAGCGTGCTGAACATGACGATCGGGATGCGGGCGTAGCTGTGGCCGCCGTGGCCGGCGCGGATGGCCCGGACCGCCTCGATGCCGTTCATCTCCGGCATCTCGATGTCCATCGTGACCAGGTCGGGCTTCAGCTGATCCAGCTTGGCAAGGGCCACCTTGCCGTTGACCGCGGTCCCCACGACCTCTACGTCGGGGTCTCCGGAGAGCACGTCGGTCACAATTTTGCGGACGACGACGGAATCGTCGACGACCATCACCCTGATCGGGTTCACGCGGGTGTCCTCCTGCTCCCTGCTGGGCCAGCCCAGCAGGCTGTCGTCTCTGTATCGGCAGCCCGCGACGGGGGCTTGAGCGCGGCGCAGATGCCGGGAGCCGAGCGGTCCCGGGGTGCCTTCGTCTCATATGTCGGCCGCCCGGGGCCGAACTTGACGCCAACGAACGATTCAGTCCGGATCAGCGGAGGAGGAACGCCGGGCGAGATCGCGGGATCTCGCCCCTTTCGGGGGTCAGGACCGACGAGATCGCGGGCTCTCGCCGCTTTCGGGGGTCACGACCGACGAGATCGCGGGATCTCGCCGTGGGGAAACGGTGAGAAGGGGGAGGGGGCGGTCAGCGGGCGCCGGTGGCCCGCACCCAGGGGGCGCGCAGGACGGCCAGCGACGCGTCGTCGACGAGGTCGGCCATCGCGATGCCCTGGACGCAGCCGGCCACCGCGTTCCACGCACCGGCGGCGCCGTCGTGGAGGTCGAACCCGCCGTCGAGGAAGGCCTGGACGGCGTGCAGCTGCGCGGTGGCGAGCGCGCGGAGGCGGCCGGAGACGTGCGCCGCCCAGGAGGCCTCGTGCATGGCGGCAGCCCAGGGCCGGTGGTCGGTGCGACCCTGGTCGACGGCGGCCCGCCAGCGGGCACGGCCGGCGTCGTCCAGCGATCGGATGCCCTCGAGCAGGTGAGCCAGCTCCCCGGCTGCCGACCCCAGGTCGGTGCCGATCTCCGGGACGGGAACCGACCCGCGTTCGCTCACGCCGTCGAACGGTCCGGTCAGCTCGCGCCGGACGAGCGGCGGCAGGACCCCGGCCGCCCAGTACCCGACGGCAGCGTCGGAGAGGACGTCGACGGCCTCGGCCAGCTCGTCCTCCAGGAGGAAGCCTCGGGCGAGGTGCTCAGGTCCGAGCACGTCGTCCCGGAGCAGTCGCTCCAGGGTGGGGGCGTCACCGATGGTGCCCTGCTCCAGCTGGGTCACGAGGACGGCGGCGCGATCATCGGCGGCGGCGCCCGGCGAGACCCCGCGCAGGTGCGGCACGGTGGCGGCCAGCTCCCGGGCCCGGCGGGAACGCACCGCCCGCGCGCCGCGCTCCTCCCGGGCCAGGCCACGACCGGGGTGGGCCGCCGCGAGGGCGCCCAGACCACGGGCGTCGGCGCCCAGGCCGGTCAGCAGGACCTCGGCGACCGAACGGCCGGCCGGGAGACGCACCAGATCGAAGCCGAGCGTGGCGGCACTGACCAGCGAGTAGGGCACAGCGCCTCCAGGGCCTCCGGGAACAGAGGACCACTCTGACGGCCACGGGCACGGTGCGCCATCCACGCACGCGCAGCCCTCACTCCATCGCAGGACGGCGACGGGGTGAGGGCTGGCGTTTCATGCAGTGAGAGTAATGAAGGGACTACTCTCGGTATTTGC
Source organism: Blastococcus sp. (assembly GCA_025465355.1). Lineage (GTDB taxonomy): Bacteria > Actinomycetota > Actinomycetes > Mycobacteriales > Geodermatophilaceae > Blastococcus_B. Next base: position 76,271 of record JAODNN010000106.1, read on the forward strand.
GATCAGGCGCTGACCGCCTTGTGCACGTCCAGGGCCAGAAGCAGCTTGCCGTCGAGCTTGTAGGCGCCCCGGATGAGCTCCCGCGCCTGGCCCTCGAGGGTGTCCGGCGGGGCTTCGAAGTCGGCGGCGTCCACGTCGACGACGTCCGCGATCGAGTCGACCAGCAGGCTGACCGCCTCGCCGTGCAGGCGCACCACGATGACCACTGCGTCGGTGCCCTCCGGGCGCGGCGGCCGGCCGAGGCGCTCGCGCAGCTCGATCGCGGTCACCACCTGGCCGCGCAGGTTGATCAGGCCGGCCACGGCCGTCGGCGCGAGCGGCACCCGGGTCAACCCCTGGCTGCGCAGCACCTCCTGCACGTGCTCCACCTCGACGCCGTACAGGTCGCCGTCCAGCCGGAAGGTGGCCAGCTGGCCACTGCTGGCCATTGCCTTGGCGGCCTCGGTATCGGTCGCTGCACTCACGTCAGACCTCCAGCAGAGAAGTGGTGGCGCTCTCCGGCGCCAGGGCGGGGGACGTGTAGAAGGCCGGGTCAGCAGCCAGGATCGCGGCCCGGACGTCGAGCAACTCGGTCACCTTCTCGCCGAGGACGGCGGACCCGAGCAGCCCCAGGTCGTCGATGTCGCTGCGGACAGCGGCTTCGCCGTCGACGATGTCGAGAATCTCTTCCACCACGATGGCGACGCTGCGGCCGTGGTCTGCGTAGACGATGACCTCGAGGACCTCGCGGTCGGTCTCACCGTAGGCACCCAGGTGCCGGTCCAGCCGGACGATCGGGAGAATCGCGCCCCGGTACTGGACGACCTCGCGGTTGCCGACCTTCTCGACGGCGTCGGTGCGCACCTGCTCGAGCCGGGTGACGGTGTCCAGCGGGATGGCGACCCGCCGCCCACCGCCGATGGCCGCCAGCAGCATCCGTTGCCGCTCGGTCTCGGCCTGGGCGGCGGAGGACGTGGCCTCGCGCGACTGCTGTCGCTCGGTGGTCTCGGTGCGCAGGGCCCGCCGGGCCAGGGCCTGCACGTCGAGGATCAGGGCCACGGTGCCATCCCCGAGGACGGTCGCGCCGGAGTAGAGGCCGATCGCCTTGAGCTGGCCGCCGACCGCCTTGACGACGATCTCCTCGGTGTTGATGACCCGGTCGACGACCAGGCCGAAGCGCCGGCCCTCGGACCGCAGCACGGCGATGACCACGTGGCCGTCGTGCCGCTCGGAGGCCAGGCCCAGCACGTCGGTGAGCCGCACGAGCGGGAGCAGCTCGCCACGCAGGCGGTAGACCGGTGCGCCACCGACCTCCTCGACGGCGTTGGCCGCCTTCTCGGCGTCCAGCGACACCAGCTCCTGCAGGCTGATCTGCGGGATGGCGTAGCGGTCGCCGGCGCACTCCACGGTCAGGGCGGGGACGATCGCCAGGGTCAGCGGGATGCGGAGCCGGCAGACGGTGCCCTCACCCGGCACCGACTCGACCTCGATCGTGCCGCCGATGGCCTCGATGTTGGTCTTCACCACGTCCATCCCGACGCCGCGGCCGGAGACGTTGGTGACGGCGGCGGCCGTGGAGAAGCCCGGCATGAAGATCAGCTGCAGGATGTCGGCGGGGCTCATCCGGTGCAGCGCGTCGGCGGTCAGCAGGCCACGCTCGAGGGCCTTGGCGCCGAGCGCGGCGGGGTCGATGCCGGCGCCGTCGTCGGCGACCTCGACCACGACCTGACCGCTCTCGTGCCGGGCCCGCAGGGTCAGCACGCCCTCGACGGGCTTGCCCGCCGCCTTGCGCTTCTCAGGCGCCTCGATGCCGTGGTCGACCGAGTTGCGGACCAGGTGGGTCAGTGGGTCCTTGACCGCCTCGAGGAGCGTCTTGTCGAGCTCGGTCTCCCGGCCCTCCATCTCCAGCCGGATCGACTTCTTCAGCTGCAGGCCCAGGTCACGGACGACGCGGGGCAGCTTCGACCAGATGTGGTCGATGGGCTGCATGCGCGTCTTCATGACCCCCTCCTGCAGCTCGCTGGCGATCAGGTTCAGCCGCTGGGAGGCCCGGATCAGGTCGGTGTCGGTCTGGCGCGCGACGTTCTGCACGATCTGGTTGCGCGTGAGCACCAGCTCGCCGACCAGCAGCATCAGCTCGTCGAGCAGGTCGACGTCGACGCGGATGGTGCTGTCGGCGACGGCGCGGCGGGCGGGCCCGTCTGCCTGCGCAGACTCCGTCTCGTGCTCGGCGGCCTCGGCGGCCATCGGGAGAGCGGGGGCGGTCGGCACGGCCGGCTGCCCCGCGGTCCGCTGGGGCATGACGGCGTTCGCTCCTTCGGAATGGGTGGTGGGAAGCGCATGGGTGGTCTCCGAGGCAGCGACCACCGCGACCGGAGCAGCGCTCTCGAGGTCGGCAGCGCCGTCGGCGGCAACCGGAGTGGGCGCGGCCACCGTGGCTGCCGGCGCGGCTGCCTTGCGGGCCGTCGTCCGCTTCGCCGCAGCGGGCTTGGCGGGGGCGGCCTTGGTCGCGGTCCCCCTGCGGGTGGCGGCCTTGGCGGGAGCGGCCTTGGCGGGGGCGGCCTTGGCGGGAGCCGCCTTGGCGGTGGCGCTCTGCGCCGTGGCCTTCTTCGCGGTCGCCGCCCGAGGGCTGGGGATGGCGGCCGCAGCAGGGGGAGCGGCGTCGGTGGGGGGAGTCGCGGGGTGGTCCTCCATCGCCGCGCTGATCGCGGCGACGACGCCCGAGACGTCGACCGGGCCCTCACCGCCGCTGGCCTCGATCGAGGTCAGCAGTGCCCGCACCGTGTCCACCATCTGCAGCAGCACGCTGGTCCGCGTCGGGTTCAGGGCGAGCTCGCCGTCGCGGAGCCGGGACAGCATGTTCTCGCCGACGTGGGTCACCTCTTCCAGCCGGTTGAAGGCCAGGAAGCCGCTGGTGCCCTTGATGGTGTGGATCGTCCGGAAGATGCTGGAGAGCCGCTCGCGGGAGTTCGGGTCCTGCTCCAGGGCCACCAGGTCGCTGTCCAGCTGGTCGAGGTTCTCGTGGCTCTCGACCAGGAACTCCTCGACGATGTCGTCCAGACCATCCATCGTTGTTGCCTTCTCTCTCACGTCGCGACCGGGCTCTCTGCATGGCGACGGAGCCCGCCCGATGGGGTCATCGGGCGGTCGCCGGCAGACTCGAGGTGAGCCGCCGGCGACCGCCGTCTCTCGTCTTATCGGCACCCGCGGGGCCGGGGCGGACCACCGGCCGTCAGTAGGTGAACCGTCCGACGGTGGTGCGCAGGTCGGCGGCCATCCGGGAGAGCTCGTCCACCGCGGTGCGGGTCTGGGTGAGCGCCTGGGTGGTCGAGTCCGCGGCCGCGGAGACCCCGGTGATGTTCTCCGCGATCTGCCCCGAGCCGCTCGCCGCCTCCTGCACCGACCGCGACATCTCATTCGTGGTCGCGGTCTGCTCCTCCACCGCGCTGGCGATGGTGGTCTGCCGGTCGGAGATCTGCGCCACGATCGAGGAGATCTCCTCGATCGCGGTCACCGCCGCCGTGGTGTCGCCCTGAATGGCCTGCACCCGCCGGGCGATGTCCTCGGTCGCCTTCGCCGTCTCCTGCGCCAGCTCCTTCACCTCGTTGGCGACCACCGCGAAGCCCTTACCCGCCTCGCCGGCCCGGGCCGCCTCGATCGTGGCGTTGAGCGCCAGCAGGTTGGTCTGCTCCGCGATCGAGGTGATCACCTTCACCACGTTGCCGATCTCCGCCGAGGAGTCACCGAGCTTGGCGACGGTGGCGGTGGTCGCCTCCGCGGCGGTCACCGCCCGAGCGGCGACCGCCGAGGCCTCGGCGGCGTTGGAGGCGATCTCCCGGATGGAAGCCCCCATCTGCTCCGCGCCGGCGGCCACCGTCTGCACGTTCCGCGACACCTCCTCCGCGGCACCGGACACCACACCGGACTGCGCCGAGGTCTCCTCCGCCGACGCCGAGATCTGCGCCGAAGACGCCGACAGCTCCTCCGAGGACGCCGCCACCGCATCCGCCGAGTCCACGATCTCCGCGATGGTGCCCGACATGACGTCGGCGGCCGTGTTGAGGGCTGCGGCCATCTGACCGAGCTCGTCGCCACCTCGGACGGGCAGCCGGACGGTCAGGTCGCGCCCCGCCAAGCGCTCGAGGCCGTTCTTCACCTCACGGACACCACGGACAATGCCCCGGGCGACGGCGAACGCGAGGCTGCCACCGAGGACGAACGCCAGCACGGAGACGAGGAGCGAGATGTTCACCGTCTCGGACTTCGCGGCGGCGACCTGCGCCTCGGTACGCGCGACGTGCCCGTCGACCGACGCGACCAGTGCGGTCATGGCCTTGTCGAGGACATAGAAGACGTCCCACTTGTCACCGCTGGAGAGCGCGTCGCCCTCATCCAGCCGGCCCTGCGCCCAGAGCGCGAAGATCTGGTCGTTGAAGGCGCTCATCGCCTTCCAGTTCTTCTGGATCACCGCGAGGCTCTGCTTGCCCCGGGAGTCGAGTTGAGACTGGTCCATGGCGAACAGCGCCTCGAACCCCTTGGCCCCGTCGGTGTAATTCTTGATGTTGTCGCCGCCCGGAGCGGCGGCCTTCGCGCCGCCGTCCACGCGGGCCCGCCAGGCCGTGATGTTCTGCCAGTTGGCGGCCCAGAGCAGCTCGTACCGGGCGGACTCCACCGTCCGCTGAGCGGCCACGGCCGCGGTGGCCTCTTCGTGCAGCGCGGCGATCCGATGGGAGCCGACGATCCCGGTGACGGTCGCGGCGACCATCCCGACGACGAGTGCCGCGCTGAGTGCGAAGACGCGCGTGGCGATGCCGCGGTCTCGGTACCAGTGGCGCACACCGGATTCCGGCGCCCCGAATCGCTCCTGGGGTGATCTGGACATGGTGCTCACTTCCGTGCGAGGGGCCCGGTGCGCGGTGACACATCACCGGGACGCACGTCCATGGAGTCCGGAAATGCGCTCGCACATGGTCACGCGGGCCACCGGATTACTTAGCACTGAAGGATGCGTGTCGGAAAGGCCGCAGAAGATTGTTCGATGACCTCATGAATTAGGCGGACATGTCGACATCGACTCCCCACAGGAAAGGGAGAATCGCCCTCAGTAGGTGAACCGTCCGACGGTGGTGCGCAGGTCGACGGCCATCCGGGAGAGCTCGTCCACCGCGGTGCGGGTCTGGGTCAGCGCCTGGGTGGTCGAGTCCGCCGCCGCCGAGACCCCGGTGATGTTCTCCGCGATCTGCCCCGAGCCCGACGCCGCCTCCTGCACCGAGCGCGACATCTCGTTGGTGGTCGCGGTCTGCTCCTCCACCGCCGAGCGATGGTGGTCTGTCGGGCGCAGCACTGGCCGGGCAGCATCCGGGGAAGGAATGCTGCCCGGCCACTGTGTGTGGCCTCGTCCAGAGGCTCACCCCGAGCGTGCGAGGGGTGAGGAGGACGGGGTGCTTTCAGTAGGTGAACCGTCCGACGGTGGTGCGCAGGTCGGCGGCCATCCGGGAGAGCTCGTCCACCGCGGTGCGGGTCTGGGTCAGCG
>JAODNN010000110.1 GCA_025465355.1 Blastococcus sp.
CGGCTGTGGCCGGAGTACGCACCGGACTACTACGCGGTCTTCATCCGCGACCCAGCCGGAAACAACCTCGAACTCAAGTGCCACGCCTCAACGGCACAGCCAACTGACCCGGACACGACGGAGGAACACGCATCATGACCACCATCAGCATCATCGGCTCGGGCAACATGGCCACCGCCATCGGCACCCGGGCGGCCAAGCACGGCCACACCATCGAGCTCATGAGCCGCAACACCGCCAAGGCTCAGGCGCTCGCCGACCAGATCGGCAACGGAGCCACCGTCGGCACGTTCGGCGCAAGGCCGGCGGGTGACATCGTCATCATGGCCGTCCTGTACACCGGCGCGGTTGACGTGGTCGCGCACTACGGCGATGCGCTGGCCGGCAAGATCCTCGTCGACATCACCAACCCGTTCAACACCGACGCAAGTGGACTCGTGACCACCCCGGGCAACTCGGTGTCCCAGCAGATCGCCGCCGCCGCCCCCGAGGGCACACACGTCGTGAAGGCATTCAATTCGATCTTCAGCGGCGTCCTTGCTGAAGAGAAGCCCCTGGACGTGTTCTTCGCCGGCGACAGCGCCGAGGCGAAGGCACGTGTCGCGGCGTTTCTGGAGAGCTTGGACATGCGGGCCCTCGACGCAGGAGGTCTCGAGATGACCTACGCCCTCGAATGGGCCGGCATCCTCCTGGTGGGCCTGGCAAACAACGGCGCCGGCTTCGACATCGCCTTGGGCGCCGACATCCAGTGAAGGTCCTTCCAGGTCTGGGCCGGCTGACTCGTCCTGCCCGCCCAGACCTGGAGATGGCGTTGCGGACTGATCGGCGCGGTCGGCCCGATCCTGTCCCCCGTGGCGGAAGTTCCTCGCCGCTCCCGAGGAGGAAGAGATCCCGCGCCAGACCGACGGCAGCAGCAGATTCCTGCCACCTCTCGGGTCTGGGTCCGCCAGCGGAGGGACCGATACCCGACCGAACTCGCGTCCGGGGCTGCCGAGGCGCAGCTGGATGCGCGGAGGCTGTAGCGCCCTGCCTCCGCCCGGCACATAGCTTGCTGCTCATGCGAGCCGTGCAGATCACCCGCTTCGGCGGCCCCGAGGTCCTCGACGTCGTCGACCTCCCCGACCCGACGCCCGGCGAGGGCGAGCAGGTCTTCGACGTCTCCACCGCGGGCGTGAACTACGCCGACACCCACCACCGGGAGTCCTGAGACCTACCTGAGGTCGATCGGCGCCAACGTCATGTCGGCCAGCAACAACACCGTCTACAACGCGAACCTGCCGATCAGCGGAGAGGCCAGCCGTCGGTTCACAGACAAGTAGGAGGACGGCGGTCGCGCGGGAGAGCGGGATCGCCGTCGCCCAGCAGTTGCGCGAGGGGTCCTACCGGCTCCGGCCGTCGTCCAGTCGTGCCAGGAGGTAGTCCCTCAGCGCGACCGCGTTGTTGTGCCGGACATCGCGCGAGCTGAAGAGCAGGATGATGTCGCCCTCGACGGCGGCGTCGGCCAGCGGTCGCCAGACGTCCGGGTGGTCGTCGAGCTCGGTGGAGTAGCGCCGCCTGAACTCATCCCACTTGCTCGGGTCATGGCCGAACCACTTCCTCAGTTCGTGGCTCGGACCGACGTCCGGGAGCCACTCGCTGCCCGCCAGCGCCGTGCGCCGGACGCCCCGCGGCCAGAGCCGTTCGACCAGGAAGCTCGGGCGGTCCCCCACCGCGACGTCGTCGTAGACGCGGGCCAGCCAGATCTCCCCCATGGCGGCCTCCCCGGGACGATGTCAGGGCTCAGGCGACGCTGATTCTCCGCCGAGCCCGGCTGGCTTCGGCGAGCTCGGCCAGCATCGACTCGGTCGTCGGCAGATCGACGCAGGCGTCGGTGACGCTCTTGCCGTACTCCAGCGCGTTGGGATGCAGCTGGTCCAGGTCCTGCCGCCCCGCGACGAGGTTGCTCTCGACCATGACGCCCCGGATCGCCCGCTCGCCTCCCGCGACCTGTCCGGCCAGGTCGCGGACGACGTCGATCTGCCGGAGGTGGTTCTTCTGGCTGTTGCCGTGGGACGCGTCGACCACCACCACTCCCGGCAGACCGCGGGCCGCGAGCCTCGCCTTGGTGTCGGCGATGTGCGCCGCCGAGTGGTTCGGGCCGTCCTTGTCGCCACGCAGGATGACGTGCCCCGTGTCGTTGCCCGTGGTCGACAGTTGGGCGCTCACGCCGTGGTGGTCCACGCCGAGGAACTCGTGCGGCGCCCGTGCCGCCATGACCGCCTGGATGGCGGCGTCGATGCTGCCCTCCGGCGAGTTCTTGAAGCCGACGACGGAGGAGAAGCCGGACACCCGTTCGCGGGCGGTCTGGTCGGTGACGTTGCGCGCGCCGACGCCGTTGTACGTGACCAGGCCGTTGACGTACTGCGGCGTCAGCGCGTTCAACGGCTCCGCGGCCACGGGCACACCGTTCTCGGTGATCCGGCACATGAGGAGCCGGGTGGCGACGAGGCCGACGCTGATGCGGCTCGAACCGTCGAGGAACGGGTCGTAGGCGAAGCCCTTCCAGTCGACCTCGGTCCTCGGCTTCTCGGTGTACGTCCGCATCAGGATCTCGAGGTCGTCGCCGTGCCGCTCCCGCATGCGCGCGATGAACCGGGCGTACTCCAGCGCAGCATCCGCGTCGTGGATCGAGCACGGGCCGGCGATGACGGCCAGGCGGTCATCGGATCCGGTGACGATGTCGGTGACGGCGCGGCGCGCGGCCCGCGTCGTGGTGGTCGACGCCTGCGAGAGCGGGACGACGGTCGCGACCGCCGCCGGCGTGACGACGACGCTGACGCCGGTGATCCGAGCGTTCACCAGGTCGGAGAAGTCGACGTCGGTCGGCTCGACACCCAGTCGCTGCTGGACGGTCGGCAGCAGGTCGGCGAGCGCGGCGTCGATCTGCCCGTTCACCCGCGTCTGGACATCCAGCAGCTGATCGGCGATCTGCGTCGCGACGTCCAGGATCCGGTCAGCCGGAATGGGAGGCCCCCTCGTCGTTCACCCGCGGACGGTCGACCGGCGTGACGCCGACCACGGCCAGTCTGACGTCAGCAGCGGGAGCACCGTGCAGCCGGCCCCGCGTCACCGCAGCGGTGCGCCGGCGCCCGCCTCCTGCATGACCGCGTCGGCCGACCCCTCGAGCCCCTCTTCGGTCTCCGCCAGGAGCGAGCGGTGCACGGGTGGGGTGCCCCGCCCCCGCAGCCAGGAGAAGACCGCCGCGAGGAAGCACAGCGCCGCCGCCATGGCGAAGGCCAGGTGGAGGCCGTCGCCGAACGGGCCGGAGATCAGGTGCGGGAAGAAGCCCCGACCGGTCAGCTCCTGGTACTGCGCCGCGGAGACGTGGGCAGCCGACGCAGACGGGAGCAGCTGCTGGATCGGGTTGAACCCCAGGAAGGAGGCGAACAGCAGCCCGATGGGAGGCAGGCTGGACAAGGACTGGGCCTCGGCCGCGGACACGCCGTGCGCGGTGAGCCCGGTCGACAGCGCGTGCGGCAGCGAACCGGCCAGGCCGAGCGTGATGATCGTGAAGAAGACGCCGATGGACAGCACGCTGGCGCTGTTCTGGAAGGTGTTCAGCATGCCCGCGCCACCGCCGCGCTGATCGGCCGGCAGCGAGTTCATGACGCTCGAGGTGTTGGGCGCCATGAACATGCCGATCGACAGGCCGACAAGGAACAGCAGTACCGCGAACGGCACGTAGGGGAAGTCCATCGGCAGCAGGTTGAACAGCAGGAAGACGATCCCGCTGAGCAGGGCGCCGGCCGTGGCGAAGGGGCGCGCCCCGAACCGGTCGGCCAGCCGGCCGGACACCGGCCCCGCCAGCAGGGAGCCAATGGTCAGGGGCACCAGGTAGATGCCGGCCCACAGCGGGGTGCGCTCGAAGCTGTACCCGTGCTGAGGCAGCCAGATGCCCTGCAACCAGATGATCAGCATGAACTGCAGGCCGCCGCGGGCCAGCGCGGTCAGCAGCGCCGACAGGTTGCCCATCGTGAACGGGCGGCTGCGGAACAGTTGGAGCCGGAACATCGGCTCGGCGACCTTCAGCTCGACGACGACGAAGATCGCGAGGACGAGGACGCCGCCGAGCAGGCACACGAGCACGAATGGCCTCGTCCAGCCCATGGTGTGCCCGCCATACGGGTTCAGCCCGTAGACGATGCCGGTCAGGATGCCGATCAGGCCGAGGGCGAAGAGGACATTGCCGGTCCAGTCGATGCGGCTCTTGCGGCGGACGCCGTTGTCGCGCAGCTTGAGGTAGGACCACACCGTGCCGAAGGCGCCGATCGGCGCGGAGACGACGAAGACCAGGTGCCACTCGATCGGGGCCAGGACGCCACCGAGGATCAGGCCGATGAACGAGCCGCCGATCGCGGCGACGCCATTGATCCCCAGGGCCAGGCCGCGCTGGTCCTGCGGGAATGCGTCGGTGAGGATCGCCGAGGAGTTGGCGAAGAGGAACGCACCGCCGACTCCCTGGCCGAGCCGCATGACGATGATCCACAGCGCCGCGGACGATCCGGTCATCCAGGTGACCGACAGCAGGATCGAGAAGATCGTGAAGATGGCGAAGCCGAGGTTGAACATCTTCACCCGGCCGTACATGTCGCCGATGCGCCCCAGGCTGACCACCAGCACGCTTGTGACCAGCATGAATCCCATGAGGATCCACAGGAAGTAGGACGTGTTGCCCGGCGCGAGCGGGTTGAGCTCGATCCCCCGGAAGATGTCGGGCAGGGCGATCAGCAGGATCGAGCTGTTGATGGTCGCCATGAGGATGCCGAGCGTCGTGTTCGACAGGGCGATCCACTTGTAATCCAGGCCGCGCCGGATCTCTGTCGTCGTCATTCCATGCCTCTCGGTGCCGCATGCACGGGCCCACGCCGGGCTCCGGAGGACGGGCCGCTCATTCTGGGGACGGGTCCACTCGCCTCCCGAAGGCTATCGTTGCATGGAGCAACCGTCGCCCGGGGACCGGCGAACCGCGACCCATCTCACAGCGTCCGCCCGCGGCGTTCCCGAGGTCCTGGACGCGCTGAGGGACGCCGGGCTCCTGTGACGGATGTGCCAGGCGGCGGTAGGAGTGACGACGACGGACCCCTCCGCCGACTGCGGGCGATGACTCCCGTGAGAGCGCACGCCGCTCCACGGGAACCGACTCGATGCCACCGCTGATCCACTCGACGAAAGAGGCCTCCATGTCCCGTCCGCTCCGCGGTACGACAACTCGCCCCCGACGCTCGGCGACGAGAGGCAGTACAGACCTCCGCCCGAGCGCCGGGACCCTCGGATGAGCGTCGCCGTCGAACGTCACACGGTCAGCCTCTGGCCGTTGAATGCGTCGCCGGTGAGTAGCGGCTCCCGGCGGCCTCGCAAGGCACCGGTGGTCCAGCACACCGCGGAGACCGAGGACCCGGCAACCGAAGCCCTGGCCGCCATCACGTCCAGTTACCGGCATGGTCGAGCAGGGATCATCTCCGGCGACACTCCCCCGTCGGCCCGGCAGCTCGGCGAGGAACCGCCGGCCGGCCGAGCTCTTCATACCCATCCGCCGACGGTTCCCCTGGCTTTCCTGTCCGACCCCAAGCCGGCCGAGATCCCACAGGGCCCCCCGGCCGCCCAGGGCCGTGAGGGCGCCACCTTCTGGTCACGACTCGTGCGGACGCGACGGCCCGCACCTCGGGGGCGACACTCACCGAGGTGCTGAGCTCGCAGTCACGTCGCGGGGCACAGCGTCCCCGGGGCACCGCGATGCAGGGCCGACCTGATCGCAATTTGTCACCCGGACCACGACGGTGAACCTGGACCGGGCATTGGCGCAGCCCCAGACTTGGCGCGGCAGCCGGCGGTCAGAAGGCACACGGGTGGAACTCGGCATCGATCTCGGCACCGCCAACACGGTCGTGAGCGACGTCCCCCGCGGCATCCTCTTCGACGAACCGTCCGTCATGCTGCTGCGTCGTGGCAGTGGCCGCCGGGAACGCGCCGTCGACGGCGTCACTCTCCGGGTGCGGGTGTGGCCCGCTGTGGACACAGCTCACCGACCCGTGGTGCTCCTGCCTGCGACGGGAGAGACGGTCGAGGACTGGGACATCATTGCCGCGTCTCTGCAGTCGTCGAGAACCATCTACGCGGTCAGCCTCCGAGGGCACGGCCGAAGTGACCGGCCGGGCACTACTCGATCCAGGCGATGACGGACGACGTGACCGGCCTGCTCAGGCAGCTCGACGGCCGGCCGGTCGACCTGGTCGCCCACTCCCTGGGCGGCCTCGTGGCCTGCACAATCGCGTCCGCGAATCCCGAGCTGGTGCACCGGCTCGTGCTCGAGGACGTCGGGGTGCCTCACGCTCGTCCGGCAGCGGCGCCGCCCAGACCTCCCGGCGTCCTGCCGTTCGACTGGCGCGTGGTCGAGCAGGTGCGGCCGGAGATCGACGATCCCGACCCGCAGTGGGGTGACGGCGTCGCAGGGATCTCGGCACCCACACTCGTGATCGCCGGCGGACCGAGCAGCCCGGTGCCGCAGGAACACGTCGCCGAGCTCGTCAGCATCCTGCCCGACGGTCGGCTGGTCACCGTGGCGCCGGCCACCTCGTGCACGACAGGCGGCAGGATGAGTTCACCCGCCACCTGGTGACCTTCCTGGACGCGTAGTCGCCTTGGTCCGCAGGATGCTCCCCTAGCCTGCAGTGCATGCGTGCCGTGCAGATCACCCGCTTCGGCGGCCCCGAGGTCCTCGACGTCGTCGACCTGCCCGACCCCGTCCCGGGAGAGGGCGAGCAGCTCTACGACGTCTCGACCGCGGGCGTGAACTACGCCGACACCCACCACC
>JAODNN010000121.1 GCA_025465355.1 Blastococcus sp.
TCTTCGGTGTGGTGCCGGAGCTCACCCGACGACGGGCGCTGCGCCTGCTCGCCCGCTGACCCTCACCAACCGCGGGTCGCGTAGCGCTCGCTGTCGGGAAGCGTGGCCACGTTGATGCCGACCATCGCCTCGCCCAGACCCCGGGACACCTTCGCAATCACGTCCGGGTCGTCGTGGAAGGTGGTCGCCTGCACGATCGCCGCGGCACGCTGCGCCGGGTCACCGGACTTGAAGATGCCCGAGCCGACGAAGACGCCCTCGGCACCCAGCTGCATCATCATCGCCGCATCCGCCGGGGTGGCGATGCCACCGGCGGTGAACAGCACGACCGGCAGCTTGCCCAGGCGCGCCACCTCGCGGACCAGCTCGACCGGAGCGCGCAATTCCTTGGCGGCCACGAACAGCTCCGCCTCGTCCAGCGTCGCGAGGGCCTTGATGCCGGCGCGGATGGACCGCATGTGCCGGGTCGCCTCGACGACGTTGCCGGTGCCCGCTTCACCCTTGGACCGGATCATCGCCGCACCCTCGGAGATCCGCCGCAGCGCCTCGCCCAGGTTGGTGGCGCCGCACACGAACGGCACGGTGAACTCGCTCTTGGCGATGTGGTGCGCCTCGTCGGCCGGCGTCAGCACCTCGGACTCGTCGATGTAGTCGACGCCGAGGCTCTGCAACACCTGCGCCTCGACGAAGTGGCCGATCCGGGCCTTGGCCATCACCGGGATGGAGACGGCGCTGATGATGCCCTCGATCATGTCGGGGTCGCTCATGCGCGCGATGCCGCCCTGTGCACGGATGTCGGCGGGTACCCGCTCCAGTGCCATGACCGCGACCGCGCCGGCGTCCTCAGCGATCTTGGCCTGCTCAGGGGTGACGACGTCCATGATGACGCCGCCCTTGAGCTGCTCGGCCATGCCGCGCTTGACGCGGTCGGTGCCGGTACCGGCGTTCGGGGACTCGACGGGCTGCTTCTGAACGGGCTGCTTCTGAACGGGCTGCTTCTGAACGGGCGTGGCCACTGAGTTTGCTGCCTCTGGGTCGACGGATCGGAACGCCCCATGGTACGGCTGGTCAGCGGCCCGTCCGCCGGGCGCTGTCCGCACCGGTCCCGGCATCGTGCAGACGGTCGTCGATGTCGAAGAAGCGCGGCACTGGCCGCGAGGCGTGCACGCGCAGCAGCCGGGTCAGCCGGCGACGGCGCAGCGCCCGGGTGTCGCGCACCGCGTCGTTGAAGAAGCGCCGCGCCAGCGCGACGCGGGTGGCGGTGCCGGTCAGGTCGTTCTGCAGCGCCGCCGGGACGCCTGGCAGGTCGGCCGGCAGCTCGCGCAGCTGAGCGCCGAGGGCGTTCTCGGCCGCCTCACGGTCGCCAGACGCCGGGGCGCGCGCCTCGGCGGCCGCTGCGCCCAGCCGGGCGGCGCGCTCCTCGCCCAGAGCGCCGGGGTAGTTGCGGGCCAGCTCCTCGGCCAGGCCGGCCCTCCGCTGCAGCTGGGTGTCCAGAACCGTCCAGGCCTGGGCTACCCGGCCGGCGAGCCGGCGCAGCCGGGTCAGGGTCCACGCCGCCCAGGCGAGGAGCACGACCAGGACCGCTCCGGCCGCGAGCATCCAGGCATCGGCCGTCACGGGACGTCAGGCTAGTGCTCCACTCTCCGGCGACGGGCCGCTCGCGCCTCCCGGCCCGTCGGGGGCACCGCGGGGAACTCGTCCTCGTCGCCTGCGACCACACCGGCCCCACCCCGGGGCACGACCATCTCGTACACGGCGAGGATGCGGCGGGCGAGGACTGCCCAGTCGTAGCCGGCAGCCACCTTCGACCCGCGGGCGGAGAGCTCCGCGCGGCGGGCCGGATCCCCGAGGAGGGCGTTCAGCGCCTCGGCCAGCGCGGCGGCATCACCCCGGCGGACCAGCACGCCGGCCGCGCCGTCCTCCAGCACGCGGGCGAAGGCGTCGAGGTCGCTGGCCACGATGGGCGCGCCGGCGGCAAGTGCCTCGATGAGGACCACGCCGAAGGACTCCCCGAGCAGGTTGGGTGCGCAGTAGACGTCGACCGAACGCAGGAAGGCCGCCTTGTCCTCCTCGGTGAGCTCGCCGAGGAGCGCGACGTGCGGGCGGAGGTCCTCGCCGATGAGCGCCCGGACGTCGTCGGCGTCCCCGCGGCCGGCGATGAGCAGCCTGGCCCCCGGGTAGCGCCGGAGCACGTCTCGCATCGCCTCGAGCAGCACCGGCAGACCCTTGCGGGGTTCGTCGTAGCGGCCGAGGAAGCCGATCGTCGGGCCGTCGACCCCTCGGGCGTAGCCGGGCAGCGGAGGCCCCTCGGCGAACGCTGCGACGTGCACGCCGTTCGGGATGATCACCGCATCGTCACCCAGGTGCTCGACCTGCAGCCGCCGCGAGAAGTCCGACACCGCGATCCGGCCGTTGATCTTCTCCAGCCACGGCCGGATCACCGGGCCCCAGGCGGCCAGGAACCTCGACCGGATGGTGGCCGCGTGGAACGTCGCGACGATCGGACCCTTCGCGATCATGAGGACGAGGAGGCCGACCGACGGCGGCGCGGGGTCGTGCACGTGGACGACGTCGAACCGGCCCTCACGCAGCCAGCGCCGCACGCGGGCGGCCGAGACCGGCCCGAACTGGACGCTGGCCATCGAGCCGTTGTACGGGATCGGCACCGTACGCCCGGCAAAGGTGATCCAGGTGTCGGTCAGCGACTCCTCGTGCTCGGCCGGGGTCAGCACCTCGACGTGGTGACCCATGCCGCGCAGCGTCTCGGCGAGGTCGCGGACGTGGTACTGCACCCCGCCAGGTACGTCCCACTGGTAGGGGCACACCAGGCCGATGCGCATCAGGCCCGCACTCCCCGCCTGCCGACGGCAACCGGATCCGCCGGCACGTCGGCCCAGATCCGCCCGAGCATGTGCCAGTCCTCGGGTTGCCGGCCGATCGCCGCGGCGAAGTCGTCGGCGACCGTCTGCATCGCATCGGCCACGCGGTCCTTCAGCCGGCCGGGGCCGTCGACGGGCACCTCCGGGGAGAACACCAGCCGCCAACCGCGGTCGGTGAACTGGCAGACGCAGGGGACGAGCGCCGCGCCGGTCTGGGCGGCCAGCAGCGCCGCCCCGCCCGGCATGGTTGCCGGCCGCCCGAGGAACGAGACGGGCACACCCCCCGCGCCGAGGTTGCGGTCGACCAGCAGGCAGGTCACGCCACCCTCGCGGAGCCAGTCCCGGAGCACCTCCGTGCTCGGGCGGGGTCCACCGGTGAGCGGCACGACCCGGAAGCCGAGGGACTCCCGGTACTCGAGGAATCGCCGGTAGAGGGACTCCGGCTTCAGCCGCTCCGCGACGGTCATGAACGGTCCGCCGAGGTAGTCGACGAACCAGACACCGGCGGCGTCCCAGTTCCCGCTGTGCGGCAGCGCCATGACCATGCCGCGACCGCTGGCGTGCGCCTTCTCGAGGTGCTCCACGCCGATGACCTCGGTGCCGGCGACGATCCGCTCGGAGGAGTACGCCGGCAGCCGGAAGGTCTCCTGCCAGTACCGCGCGTAGGACCGCAGCGCCCGCACGGTCAGCGCGTCCAGCTCAGGCTCGGTGAGCCGCCCGCCGGTGGCCACGCGGAGGTTGGCGCGCAACTGCCGGGTGCGCGTGCCCTCACGGCCCGCGGCCCACCGGCCCCCGCGGTCGAAGGCACCCCGGGCGGCCGGCTCGGGGAGCATCCGGACGGCGCGCCAGCCGGCCGCGTAGCCGGCGTCGACCAGCCGGGCGGCGGCACGGGAGCGCAGGCCGACGGGCGGGGTCTCGGCGCTCATGACTGCTGGGGGGACTGCGGGACGACGGCCGCCGGGACGGCCCGGCGGACGGCGAGGATCCGTTGCGCGACCGTGACAGCGCTGCCGGCGAGCAGCACCCACAGCCCGACGTGCAGGGCGTACGGCACCCCGAGACCCATGAGCCCCGTGCCGAAGAGCACGAGGAGCAGCCGTTCGAGGCGCTCGACGATGCCCACGTTGCACGCGATCCCGACGCCTTCGGCCCGGGCCTTGATGTACGACGTGAGGACGCCGAGCACGAGGCACAGCAGCGCGAGCAGGACCAGGAGCCGGTCGTTGCCCGCCCCGGAGTACCACCAGACCAGGGCGCCGAAGATGGCCGCGTCCGCCGCCCGGTCGCCGACCGAGTCCAGCACGGCACCGAAGACCGAACCACCGCCACGGGCCCGGGCCAGCGCGCCGTCCAACAGGTCCAGCAGCACGAAGAACGTCACCACGACGGTGCCCCAGAACAGGTGCCCGGTCCCGAAGAGCAGGACGGCGCCGGCGACAGCGCCCAGCGTCCCGGTGACCGTGATCATGTCGGGAGTCACGCCCGCCCGTGCCAGCCGCGCGATGAGTGGGGCCACGACCTTCTCGACCACCGGCCGGGCGGAAATGCCGAGCACTCAGGCCTCCTGTACTGCGACGAGTTGCTCCTGCCAGGCATCAGCCAGGAGCTTGCGGGTCTCCGAGAGCACCTGCGGGAGAACCCGCGTGAGCCCGATGACCGGCATGAAGTTGGTGTCGCCACCCCAGCGCGGGACGACGTGCTGGTGCAGGTGATCGGCGATCCCCGCACCGGCGACCGACCCTTGGTTCATCCCGATGTTGAAGCCGTGCGCGCCGCTGACCGCGCGGACGACCCGCATCGCCGTCTGCGTGAACGCGCCGAGCTCGGCGACCTCCTCCGGGACGAGGTCGGTGTAGTCGGGCACATGCCGGTACGGGACGACCATCAGGTGCCCGGCGTTGTACGGGTACAGATTGAGGACGGCGTACACCCTCGCGCCGCGGGCGACGATCAGGCCGTCCTCGTCGCTCAGCGTCGGGATCACGCAGAACGGGCAGTCCTCCTGGCCCGTCGGCTTCCCCTCGCCGCGGATGTAGGCCATCCGGTACGGCGTCCACAGATGCTCGAAGACCGTCGCCGGGCCGCCGTCGTCCGAGGACACGGGTACCCGGTAGGCCTCCGGCAGTCCGTCGGTCATGCAGCCCCCAGCGGCACGTCGGCGGTGGGATCGGTGTTGTGCCGGGCGGCGACCCAGGCGGCGACCTGCTCGACGGCGTCGTCGATCGGGACGCCGTTGCGCTGACTGCCGTCGCGGTAGCGGAAGGAGACCGCGCCGGCCTCGGCGTCGGTGGCTCCGGCGATGAACACGAACGGGACCTTCTGCTTGCTGGCCGTCCGGATCTTCTTCTGCATCCGGTCGTCGGAGTCGTCCACCTCCACCCGGATGCCGCGGGCCCGCAGCTTCCGGGCGACGTCCTGCAGATACGCCACCTGCTCGTCGGTGACCGGGATCCCGACAACCTGGACGGGCGCGAGCCAGGCCGGGAAGGCACCGGCGTAGTGCTCGGTGAGCACGCCGAAGAACCGCTCGATCGACCCGAACTTGGCCGAGTGGATCATCACCGGCTGCTCCCGGCCGCCGTCCGCGGAGGTGTACTCGAGGCCGAACCGGGCCGGCTGGTTGAAGTCGTACTGGATGGTCGACATCTGCCACGTGCGGCCGATCGCGTCGCGGGCCTGAACGGAGATCTTCGGCCCGTAGAACGCCGCACCGCCCGGGTCGGGGACGAGTTCCAGCCCGGTCTCCCGCGCCGCCTCCTCGAGCACGCCGGTGGCGACCGCCCACTCCTCGTCCGACCCGATGAACTTGTCGGAGTCGCCGCGGGTGGAGAGCTCCAGGTAGTAGTCGTCGAGGCCGAAGTCGTTCAGGAGCCCGAGCACGAACGACAGCAGGTGCCGGATCTCCCCCGGCGCCTGCTCGGGCGTGACGTAGCTGTGCGAGTCGTCCTGGGTGAGCCCGCGCACCCGGGTGAGGCCGTGCACCACACCGGACTTCTCGTACCGGTAGACCGAGCCGAACTCGAAGAAGCGCAGCGGCAGCTCGCGGTAGGACCGCCCGCGCGACCTGAAGATCAGGTTGTGCATCGGGCAGTTCATGGCCTTGAGGTAGTACTCGCTGTTCTCCAGCTCCATCGGCGGGAACATGGTGTCCGCGTAGTACGGCAGGTGCCCGGAGGTCTCGAAGAGTCCGCGCTTGGTGATGTGCGGGGTCCCGACGTAGTCGAAACCCTCCTCGATGTGCCGACGGCGGACATAGTCCTCCATCTCCCGCTTGATCACGCCGCCCTTGGGGTGGAAGACCACGAGGCCGGAGCCGATCTCGTCGGGGAAGCTGAACAGGTCGAGCTCGGCACCCAGGCGCCGGTGGTCGCGCCGCTCGGCCTCGGCCAGGTGCTCCAGGTAGGCCTTGTGCGCCTCCTTGCTCTCCCAGGCGGTGCCGTAAATGCGCTGCAGCTGCGGGTTCTTCTCGCTGCCCCTCCAGTAGGCGGCCGCGCTCCGCGTGAGGGAGAAGGCCGGGATGGCGAGGGTGCGGGGCAGGTGCGGCCCACGGCACAGGTCGGTCCAGACGAGCTCACCGGTCCGGGCGTCGAGGTTGTCGTACATCGTCAGCCCGCCGGACCCGACCTCCACGTCCGCGCCCTCGGCGGCTTCTCCCGCCGTGGACTTCAGCCCGATCAGCTCGAGCTTGTACGGCTCGTTCGCCAGCTCGGCCTTGGCGTCCGCGTCGCTGATCTCGCGCCGGGAGAACCGCTGCCCCGCGCGGACGATCTCCTGCATCTTCTTCTCGAGGGCCTGCAGGTCCTCGGGGGTGAACGGCCGCTCGGGGTCGAAGTCGTAGTAGAAGCCGTTCTCGATGGGCGGCCCGATGCCGAGGCGGGTGCCGGGGAACAGCTCTTGCACGGCCTGTGCGAGCACGTGGGCGGTGGAGTGCCGGATCACCGCGCGCCCGTCGGGGCTGGCTGCCGGGACCGGCTCGACGTCGGCGTCGGCCTCGGGGGCCCACGCGAGGTCCTTGAGGTCCCCGGTCGCGACCTCGCGGGCGACGACGGCGCCGTCCGGGCCCTTCAGTGGCACTCCCGCGTCGGCGAGTGCCTGCTGCGCCGTCGTCCCGGCCGGCACCCGGATCGGGCTGGCAACGGATGGCGCGGGCGGGGTCGACACGAGGAGCTCCTGGAGGGGTCGGGAAATCGGCCCCCCGAGCCTAGTGCGCGCCCCTGGCTCAGCCCGGGACGATCGTCAAGCCGGCCGCGACGGCGCCACGACGGCCGAGCACCTCGGACACCCGAGCGAAGGCCGCCGGACCGGCCGGCACCACCCGGTCGGCACCGGCGCCGACCTCGAGCTGCATCGGGATCGCCTCGGCCGTCGTGACGGTGAACCGCCCGTCGGCGCCGCGGGTGAACGTGAACCGGGCGGCGACCTCGTCGTACGGGTCGCCCTGCCGGGCCATCTGGGCGACGAAGTTGCCGAGACCGTAGGCCACCCATTTGCCGTCGATGCGCTCGAAGGGCTGCACCACATGGGCGTGGTGGCCGATGACGAGGTCGATGTCGGGCGACGCCAGCAGGGCGTGGACGGCGGCGACCTGCGGGCCGGTCGGGTCGTGCTGGTACTCCACGCAGCAGTGCAGACTCGCGATCACCACCTGGGCGCCGGCCGCCTTCGCTCGCGCGGCGTCGGCCAGCATGCCGTCGACGTCCGGCACGGCCGCGACGTTCACCGACCACGCCCGGCCGGCCGGCGGGCCGCCGCCGTTGAGACCGTAGGTCGCCGCGATGTGGGCGACCTTGACACCGTGGACGTCGAGGATCCGCGGCGTGACGCTCTCCGCCCGGGTGCGGTAGGTGCCGGCGTGACCGATCCCGGCTGCGTCGAGCGCGTCGAGGGTGCGGACCAGGCCCGCGGCGCCGTCGTCCAGGGAGTGGTTGGACGAGGTGGAGCACTCGTCGTACCCCGCGCCGGCGAGCGCGTCGAGGATCTCGGGCTGGACGGCGAAGCTCGGGTAGCCCCGGTACGGGCCGCCCTTCGGTGCGACCGGCGTCTCCAGGTGGCAGATCGCCAGGTCCGCCGCCTCGATCATCGGCGCCACCGGGGCCAGGACACCGGAGAAGTCATAGCTGCCATCCGGCTTCTTCGCCCCCGCCGCGAGCTCGTGCTCCTGGTGGATCAGCACGTCGCCGGTCGCGACCACGGTAAAGGAGTCCGGCGGCGCGGCAGCCGAAGAAGCAGTGGCCGGAGACGCAGAGGGCGACCCGGGCGGGACCGGCTGGGTCGCCCGGGGTGCGGGGGCCGACGAGCATGCGCCGAGCAGCAGGAGCGCCGCCAGGATCCCGGCACGACGTCTCCCCACGGCGGCAGGCTAGAGCAGCACGGGGTCGCCGACGGCGAGTTCACCGGCGCGCCGCACGTCCGCGTAGACCCCCAGGCAGTGCTTCGGCGTCCGGGTGATCTCGAGAACGGCAGATCCGATGCCTAGCTGCCGGCCGACCCAGGTCCGCTCGTCCTGGTCACCGGACAGCGAGAGCACGAGGTTGGCTCGCGGGTCGTCAGGTGAGCAGCCCTCGGGCGCCTCGCCGTCGGCCGCCCGCGCGAGGGCCTGCACCGAGACGAGGTGGACGGGCGCGATCCCGCTTCCGGAGGTGCGTTCCGCCGCCAGATGCACCGGCCGCCCGAGGGTCGCGGTCAGGGTGACCGCGTCGACCTCCGGGTCGCCGGTGGGCCGCAGGGACCGCAATTCCGGCGCGTCCTTGCCGCGGATCGGACTGCCGTCCTCGCCCACGACGGTGAAGACCCGGTCCCCCACCAGCCCGTCGGGCGCCACCTCGACCGCGGGCACACCGGCGCCCGCAAGGGAACGGACCGGGTAGATCCAGATCTGCTCGACCCGGCCGACGCGCTCCTGCGGTTGCACCACGCCCGTGACGTTATGCCAGCTGCCCACCCGGCCACCCCACTGTGGCCCGCCGGCGGAGCCGACGCAGTTGCGCGTCCAGGTAGGGGCGCGCGCGCCGCTGGCCCCCCTTGCGGGCGATCGCGTCCAGCAGCATCGCGAGGGTCCGGGCAAGCCGCGGCTCGTCCGGCTCCCATCCCCGGCGCTCACACTCCTCGAGCCACTCGACAGGGCCACGGTGACCGCGGTCGGAGTTGCAGCGCCGGCACGCCGCCACCTCGTTCTCCGGCCAGGACGGCCCACCCTTGACCCGAGGGACGACGTGCTCGGTCGTCGGCGGAACGAGGGGGGTGAACGAGCGGCCGCACCAGATGCAGGTGGCGCCGTCGCGCTCGACGGCGGCGCGCAGTCGCTCCGCGCGGTTCAATGCCATCGACAACCATTGTCCGCCCACGGCGGAGGCCGTGCATGCGCGTGGAGACCGGTCCCGCCGCGGGCCACGGCCGGTCACCGCTCCAGGAACGACGAACGGCCGGCCCCGCGGGGCTCCGGCCGTTCGTGTGTTGTGGGCGATACTGGGTTCGAACCAGTGACCTCTTCGGTGTGAACGAAGCGCTCTACCACTGAGCCAATCGCCCGGTGCAGTCCGCGAGCACTGCGGATGCGATTGTGCCAGACGGTCAGCGCCAGAGCGGAACCCACCCCGGGACCCAGCCGGGGATCCCGATGGCGTGCAGGGTGACGACGAGGACCCCGTAGACGAAGGCCGCCGTGGCCAGCCCGAGGAGGACGCGCACCCATACCGGTCGGTGTGTCACCCAGTCCGTCCACCGCGTGACGTGCCGCTTCGTGAACTCCAGCAACCGCTCCGCCCAGAGGAACTCGGTCGCCAGCACGAACAGGCCGGTGATCACGATGAGCCAGCCGGGCCCCGGCAGCGGGATCGCCGCAATGCCCACCGCGACGATCAGGGCCCCGACGACCCCGACGGCGATCCGGTAGGGGTGGTTGACGGACCGGCGTGCCGCGATCCGGGAGCGCCAGCGGGTCGCGGCCACCCGCTCCCGAAGGCTGGTCGACCCGTCAGAGCCGTACCGCGCGGGCCGATCGTCCGGGGTCTCCGCCCCCGGCTGGTCAGCCGCCACGATCTCCGCTCCGCTCAGCTCGTCACCTGCCCAGCGCCACCATCTGCGACGGCTTCGTCGGGGCCTGCCGGCCGGGTTCGATGCTGACCGCGAAGGTGGTGTACCGATCGAGTCCGGACTGCGCGGAGCTTACGGTCCGCAGGTCCAGCCGTGCCCGCACGCCGTCGAAGGCGCCGAGCCGGATCGGCTCGTTCCGGCGCATGCCCCAGAGCACGTAGGTGGTGGCAGCCGGCTCGTTCACCGCCAGCACGTTGGCCACCACCTCCGCCCCGCGGGCCGAAGGAGCCGCCGATCTCCTCCTCGAGGTGTCGCATGCCGGCAAGCATGCGCGTTCATCCGTGCCGAGGGGCGCGCCGGTGAGGGCCCAGTCCGGTTCGCTCACCGCGCATATGAGTGGGGCGGGTGGGGCACATGTGACGGCTGTGAGAATCGACGTCACCTCCAGCCACATCGGTCGTTGACCTGACATGCCCAGCCGATGGACCCCCGGGTACTCCTCACCCATCACGCTTCAGCTGGTCGGGCCGCAGTCGTGGACCGAAGTTCCGGCCTTGCTCTGCTACGAGGCGACCGACCCGTTCGCCGTCCGCATCGCCTTCGGTGATGTCGGCGACGACAACGGCGTGGTCGACCCTGACGGCGGCGGGATCGCCTGGCTGGTGAGCCGCGAGCTGCTGCAGAGCGGCCTGGACCGGCCCTCCGGCGACGGCGACGTCCGGATCTGGCCGGCGAACACCGCCGCCGACGTGCTCTTCCTGCACCTGCGGGCGCCGTCCGGGGAGGCGCTGTTCGAGCTGTCGCGCGCGACGGTCGCCGCCTTCCTGCGGCAGACCGAGGCGCTGGTGCCGAGCGGCTCGGAGAGCGACCTGCTCGAGCTGGACGACGAGCTGCACGCCCTCCTGTCCAACGGCGGGTCGGACTCGACGGGCCAGTGACCTGCGGAAACGCCGATCGGCGCGCCTGACGACAGGGTGCTCGGACCCCCCTGCTTGGAGGGCCTCCGGCCGTCGGTTAGAGTTCTGCACGCAACGCGGACGTGGCTCAGTTGGTAGAGCATCACCTTGCCAAGGTGAGGGTCGCGGGTTCGAATCCCGTCGTCCGCTCGGAAACTCGGGCGCTGGTCGAGAGACCGGCGCCCGCGTGCGGTGGAGTGGCCGAGAGGCGAGGCAACGGCCTGCAAAGCCGTCTACACGGGTTCAAATCCCGTCTCCACCTCGTCTCCTCCGCGGAGCACGAGCGCGGAGGAGGGTCCGGCCTTTCGGCCGGAGAAGGGCGATTGGCGCAGCGGTAGCGCGCTTCCCTGACACGGAAGAGGTCACTGGTTCGATCCCAGTATCGCCCACCACGACATCGAGACCCGAGGCAGCCGCTCACCCGAGCGGATGCGCTCGGGTCTTTTTCGTATCCGGGGCCCCACTAAAGTTGAATCCGTCCCAACAACGAACCTTAGGAGTGGAAAAGGTGGCTGACGGCTTCGAGCTCTTCACCGACCGTTCCGTTGTCGCGATGCGCGTCAACGGCGAGCTGAAAGATCTCGCAACGCAGGTCACGACCACCGACACCGTCGAGCCGGTGACGATCGATTCGCCTGACGGCCTCAGCATCCTGCGACACTCCACCGCCCACGTGCTCGCTCAGGCCGTGCAGTCGATCAACCCGGAGGCGAAGCTCGGGATCGGGCCGCCCATCACCGACGGTTTCTACTACGACTTCGACGTGGTGGAGCCGTTCACCCCCGAAGACCTCAAGGTGCTCGACAAGGAGATGTCGCGCATCGTCCGTGCCGGCCAGCGTTTCGTGCGCCGGGTGGTAACCGAGGACGAGGCGCGCGCAGAACTCGGCCACGAGCCCTACAAGCTCGAGCTCATCGGACTCAAGGGCGGCAGCGAGCCCGGCGACACCGCCGCGTTCGAAGCGGGGGAGAGCGTCGAGGTGGGCGGCGCTGAGCTGACCATCTATGACAACGTCGATCCGAAGACCGGCGAG
>JAODNN010000169.1 GCA_025465355.1 Blastococcus sp.
AGCTGTCGCACTACTCGACCCGCACCGTCGACATCGAGTACCGCTTCGGCTTCCAGGGCTCGGAATGGGGTGAGCTCGAGGGCATCGCCAACCGCACCGACTTCGACCTGAAGACGCACTCGGAGCATTCCGGCACGGATCTCACGTACTTCGACCAGGCCTCCAACACCCGCTGGACGCCGTACGTCATCGAGCCGGCGGCCGGCCTGACCCGGTCGCTGATGGCCTTTCTCGTCGAGGCCTACACCGAGGACGAGGCGCCCAACGCCAAGGGCGGCGTCGACACCCGTACGGTGTTGCGGCTCGACCCTCGGCTGGCGCCCGTCAAGGCTGCCGTCCTGCCGCTGTCGCGCAACGCCGACCTGTCGCCGAAGGCACGCGACCTGGCGGCCACGCTGCGGAGGAACTGGAACGTCGACTTCGACGACGCGGGCGCGATCGGCCGCCGGTACCGCCGCCAGGACGAGATCGGGACGCCGTTCTGCCTGACCGTCGACTTCGACACCCTGGAGGACAACGCGGTCACTGTCCGGGAGCGCGACTCGATGAGCCAGGAGCGGATCGGCCTCGACCAGGTCGAGAGCTACCTGAAGGGCCGCCTCCCCGTCTGCTGAGGAGACAGCGTGTGCGCTGATGCACGGTTCTGCGCTCTGGAACCGAGCATCAGCGCACACGCTCGGGCACCCCGGTTCCCGCGACCACAACTGCTCACTCGGCCCGAGGTGTCGGGGTGACGTGGGTCGCCGCCTACCCTGGGTGGTGTGACCAGCACGCTCGAGCGGACGACGGCGGTTGCCGCGCTGCGCCTCGGCGCGCTCACGGTCGACACCCCGGTGGTGCTCGCGCCGATGGCGGGCATCACCAACCCGGCGTTCCGGACGCTGTGCCGTGAGTTCGGGGCGGGCCTCTACGTCTGCGAGATGATCACGACGCGGGCCCTGGTCGAGCGCAACGAGAAGACCCTGCAGATGGTGCGGGCCACGCCCGACGAGAAGGACGCGTTCTCGGTCCAGCTCTACGGGGTCGACCCGGCCACCGTCGCGCGCGCGGTGGAGATGCTGGTCGACGAGGAGGTCGCGGGCACCCGCCCGGCGCACATCGACCTCAACTTCGGCTGCCCGGTCCCCAAGGTGACCCGCAAGGGCGGAGGAGCGGCGCTGCCGTGGCGCCGCCGGCTGTTCGCCGACATCGTCCGCGCCGCGGTGCGGGCCGCGGGCGACGTCCCGGTCACCGTGAAGACCCGCATCGGCATCGACGCCGACCACGTCACCTACCTCGACGCCGGGCGGACGGCGCAGGACGAGGGTGCCGCCGCGATCACGCTGCACGGGCGCACCGCCGACCAGCTCTACAGCGGCACCGCTGACTGGTCGCACATCGCCCGCCTGGTCGAGACCGTGGACATCCCCGTGCTCGGCAACGGCGACATCTGGGAGGCCGACGACGCGCTGCGCATGGTCGCCGAGACCGGGTGCGCCGGCGTCGTCATCGGCCGCGGCTGCCTGGGCCGGCCGTGGCTGTTCGGCGATCTCGCCGCCGCGTTCGCCGGCGGCTCGGTTCGCGCGCTGCCGACACTGCGCGAGGTGGCCGCGGTCATGCACCGGCACGCCGAGCTGCTGAGCGAGGAGCAGGGCGAGCTGCACGGTTGTACCGATTTCCGCAAGCACGTCGCCTGGTACCTCAAGGGGTTCTCGGTCGGCTCCGACGTCCGCCGGGCCCTGGCGATGGTCAGCGGCCTCGACGAGCTGGCCGAGTTGCTGGCCGGCATCCCGGACCAGCCCTATCCCACCGTCGTCCTCGGGACGCCGCGCGGACGCACCAGCACCCCCCGCCCGGTCGCCCTCCCGGAGGGCTGGCTGGCCGACCGCGACGACCCGCGCCCGCCCGCGGGCGCCGAGCTGCTGGTAGGCGGCGGATGACCGAGGGACCGTTCCTCTATGACGACGGACCGGCCCCGCTGCACACCGGGACGCCGCGCCGCCGCAACGGGCTGCTCCTCGCGCTGTTCGGCGGCACCGTCCTCGTCGCCATCCTGATGGTCGTCACCCTCCCGCTGGTGAAGGGAACGCCGGCCGAGCAGGCGCGTGACACGGTGAGCGTGTTCTTCAAGGCGCTCCAACAGGGTGACGCCGCCACCGCGCACGACATGCTCTGCGCCGCCGAGCAGTCGCGGCTGGCCGCCGCGGACGTGCCCGGCGCCTATCGGGGGGCCGAGCCGGGTCGGGTGGGCGATGCCACGGAGACGACGCTCGGCGGGCACACCGTGGAAGAGGTCCGTGTCACCTGGGCCGACGGCAGCGCGTCGCGGGTCACCGTGACCGGCGAGGACGGGCCGCACGTCTGCGGCGTCACCGCAGGGAACTGACCGCCCGCTTCGAATCGCGCCGCCCCCGGGCCTGAGTCAAGATCATTCCGAACGGTCCGGCGGGTGTGGTTCCACCATGCGGCCGCAAGGGACGAGGATGGCGGTCCGGGCGTGCTCCGGTGCGGCACCATCCCGGCCATGCGGGGAGTCCGGTGCATCGAACGCGGAGGTGTCAACGGTGACCAGCGCAACGTCCACTAAATGGGTCTACGACTTCAGTGAGGGAAGCAAGGACCAGAAGGACCTGCTGGGGGGCAAAGGCGCCAACTTGGCGGAGATGACCAACCTGGGCCTGCCTGTACCGCCCGGGTTCACCATCACCACCGATGCCTGCCGCTACTACCTCGAGCACGGCAGCACACCACCCGAGCTCGACGAGCAGGTGAGCGAGTACCTCACCGCCCTGGAGAAGGCCATGGGCAAGAAGCTCGGTGACCCGGAGGATCCCCTGCTGGTGTCGGTGCGATCGGGCGCCGCGGCATCGATGCCGGGAATGATGGAGACGGTCCTCAACGTCGGGCTCAACGACGAGTCCGTGCAGGGGCTGGCGGCGCAAGCGGGCAGCGACCGCTTCGCCTGGGACTCCTACCGCCGGCTGATCCAGATGTTCGGCAAGACGGTCCTCGACATCGACGGCGACCACTTCGAGCAGGCCCTCGAGGAGGTCAAGCGCGAGCAGGGCACCGAACTGGACCTCGACCTGGATGCCGAGCATCTGCAGGACCTCGTCGGCCGGTTCAAGGCGATCGTGCAGGAGCACACCGGCAGCGGTTTCCCGATGGATCCCCGTGAGCAGATGGACCTCGCGATCAACGCCGTCTTCGACTCGTGGAACTCCGAGCGGGCCATCCTCTACCGCCGCCGTGAGCGCATCCCGAGCGACGCGGGCACCGCCGTGAATGTGTGCGCGATGGTGTTCGGCAACCTGGGCTCGGACTCCGGCACCGGCGTCGCGTTCACCCGCGACCCGGGCAGCGGCGCCCAAGGGGTCTACGGCGACTACCTGCAGAACGCCCAGGGTGAGGACGTCGTTGCCGGCATCCGGAACACGGTGCCGCTGGCCGACCTCGAGGACATCGACAAGGGCGCCTACGACGAGCTCATGGCCACGATGTCGAAGCTCGAGTCGCACTACCGCGACCTCTGTGACATCGAGTTCACGATCGAGCGCAACAAGCTCTGGATGCTGCAGACGCGGGTGGGAAAGCGGACGGCGGGGGCGGCCTTCGTCATTGCCACCCAGCTGGTCGACGAGGGCCTCATCGACATGGACGAGGCCGTCCGCCGCGTGACCGGCGACCAGCTGGCGCAGCTGATGTTCCCGCGATTCGTCGAGGGCGGCGACGCCACGCAGCTCACCCAGGGCATGAACGCCTCGCCGGGGGCGGCGGTCGGGCAGGCGGTGTTCTCCTCCCAGGTCGCCGTCGAGTGGGCCGAGCGCGGGGAGAAGGTCATCCTCGTGCGGCGGGAGACCAACCCCGACGACCTCTCCGGGATGATCGCCGCGCAGGGTGTCCTGACCAGCCGCGGGGGCAAGACGTCGCACGCCGCCGTCGTCGCTCGGGGCATGGGCAAGACGTGTGTCTGCGGTGCCGAGGAACTGCAGGTCGACACGAAGAAGCGGCAGTTCAAGGCTCCGGACGGATCCGTCGTCAAGGAGGGCGACGTCATCTCCATCGACGGCTCGACGGGTCGGGTGTGGCTGGGCGAGGTGCCGGTCGAGGACTCCGAGGTCGTCCGCTACTTCGAGGGCGAGGTGGAGCCGGACTCCGCCGGTGCCAGCGATCTGGTGAAGAGCGTGCATCGGATCCTCACGCACGCCGACGAGGTGCGCCGCCTCGGCGTCCGGGCCAACGCCGACACCCCCGAGGACTCCTCCCGCGCCCGCCGTTTCGGCGCGCAGGGCATCGGCCTGTGCCGGACCGAGCACATGTTCCTGGGCGAGCGCCGGCAGTTGGTCGAGACCCTGATCCTCGCCGACGACGAGGACGAACGGCAGGCTGCGCTCGACGCGCTGGAGCCGCTGCAGAAGCAGGACTTCCTCGAGATCTTCGAGGCCATGGACGGGCTTCCGACGACGATCCGGCTGCTCGACCCACCGCTGCACGAGTTCCTCCCCGACCTGACCGATCTCTCCGTGCGGGTCGCCATCGCCGAGGAGCGCGGCGAGCACGACGAGGGCACGCTCCGGCTGCTCGCGGCGGTGCAGGCCATGCACGAGGAGAACCCGATGCTCGGCCTCCGTGGGGTTCGGCTGGGGCTGGTGGTCCCCGGCCTGTTCGCCATGCAGGTACGCGCGATCGCTGAGGCGGCCTGCGAGCGGCGGAAGGCGGGGGGAGACCCGCATCCGGAGATCATGATCCCGCTGGTCGGGGCCGTGCAGGAGCTCGAGGCGATCCGGGAGGAGTCCGAGCGGGTGCTCGCCGAGGCGTGTGAGAGCGAGGGCGTCGACGTGCCCACCAAGATCGGCACGATGATCGAGGTCCCGCGGGCGGTGCTCACCGCCGGCGAGATCGCCGGCGCCGCCGACTTCTTCTCGTTCGGCACCAACGACCTCACCCAGATGACCTGGGGCTTCTCCCGGGACGACGTCGAATCGGCGTTCTTCCACGCCTACCTGGACAAGGGCATCTTCGGCATCTCGCCGTTCGAGTCGCTGGACATCCCCGGGGTCGGCCGGCTGATCGAGATCGCGGTCGAGGGCGGCCGGTCCGCGCGGCCGGATCTCAAGCTCGGTATCTGCGGCGAGCACGGCGGCGACCCCGACTCGGTGCACTTCTTCCACGAGGTCGGGCTCGACTACGTGTCCTGTTCGCCCTTCCGGGTGCCGGTGGCCCGGTTGGAGGCCGGGCGGGCGGCGCTGGGTGGCGAGCGGTCCGGATCCTGAGCCCTGCGGGGGCTGTTCTCCACAGTGTCCCCAGGGGTCGCACGACCGTCAGTCCCGCGTGGTACCCATGACGCGTGGGGGTGCGGCTCGGAAGCTTGGTGGGCAGGGTTGTCGCTGCCGCCGTCCTGGCGCTCGTCCTCGTCGTGGTCTCCACGGCGCTGGCGATCTGGTGGACGGCGCGGCATGATTCCCGGCCGTCGTCGGATGCGATCGTCGTGCTGGGCTCCGCGCAGTACAACGGCCGCCCGTCGTCGATCTTCGCGGCCCGGCTCGAGCATGCGCTCAAGCTCTACAAGGCCGGCGTCGCCCCGGTGATCGTGACCGTCGGCGGCAACAAGGCCGGTGACCGGGTCACCGAGGCCGAAGCGGGGCGCGACTATCTGGCCGCGGGCGGGGTTCCGAAGACGGCGTTGCTGGCCGTGCCGAAGGGGGTCGACACACTGGAGAGCATGCAGGTGGTGTCCGCCGCCTTCGCCCAGCACGGGTGGCACAGCGCCGTCCTGGTCACCGATCCGTGGCACGCGATGCGGGCTGAGAAGATGGCTCAGGATGCCGGGATGGACGCCTCGAGCTCGCCGACCAGGCAGGGCCCGGCCGTGCAGACCCGCACCACCCAGTTCAGGTACATCCTCCGGGAGACGGCGGCCTACCTGGTCTACCGAGCGACCGGGGAGAGCGTCGCCGGCGCTCCTGGGATCGGCTGAGGAGGAAGCACACCATTGGCCGGTCGAGGACGTATCCGGGCCGCTGACATCGCACTCGTGCGGGAGCGGTCCAAGATCGACGAGATCGTCGGCGAGCACCTGCAGCTCAAGCGGGCCGGCGGCGGCAGCCTCAAGGGGCTCTGCCCCTTCCATGACGAGAAGTCACCCTCCTTTCAGGTCACTCCCGCGCGAAACCTCTACCATTGTTTTGGTTGCGGGGTCGGTGGCGACGTCATTTCTTTCATTCAGCAGATCGACCATTTGTCCTTCTCCGAAGCTGTCGAGCTGCTGGCCGGTCGGGCCGGCGTGCAGCTGCGGTACGAGGATGAGGGCGGTCGGCCGACCGGAGGCCCCGACCGGGCCCAGGTCGGTCAGCGCGCCCGGCTGGTCGCGGCCAACGCCGAGGCGGCCGCCTTCTACGCGGAGCAGCTCGGCACGCCGGAGGCAGCTCCCGCCCGTCAGTTCCTGGCCGAGCGCGGGTTCGACCGGCAGGTCGCGGTCGACTTCGGCTGCGGCTTCGCGCCGGCCGGGTGGGACGCGCTGACCCGGCACCTGCGCGGAAAGGGCTTCAGCCAGGCCGAGCTGGTCACCGCCGGGCTGGCGAAGGAATCCTCCCGCGGCTCGCTCATCGACCGGTTCCACCGGCGGCTGCTCTGGCCGATCCGTGACATCACCGGCGACGTCATCGGCTTCGGCGCCCGCAAACTCATGGACGACGATCAGGGCCCGAAGTACCTCAACACCCCGGAGACGCCGCTGTACAAGAAGAGCACCGTGCTGTACGGGATCGAGCGGGCCAAGCGCGACATCGCCCGGCAGCACCGGGCCGTCGTCGTCGAGGGCTACACCGACGTCATGGCCTGTCACCTGGCCGGTGTGACGACCGCCGTCGCGTCCTGCGGCACTGCCTTCGGTGCCGAGCACATCAGCGTCCTGCGTCGTCTGCTCATGGACCAGGACGAGTTCCGTGGCGAGGTCGTCTACACCTTCGACGGCGATGCCGCCGGCCAGGCCGCGGCGATGAAGACCTTCGGTGAGGACCAGCGCTTCGTCGGGCAGACCTTCGTCGCCGTGGAGCCCGACGGCCGCGACCCGTGCGAGCTACGGCAGGAGCACGGTGATGCCGCCGTCCGCGATCTGGTCGCCCGGCGGACCCCGCTGATCGCGTTCGTGCTGAAGACGACGCTCGCCGGCTACGACCTCGACACCGTCGAAGGCCGGGTCGCCGCGCTGGAGAAGACCGTTCCGCTGGTCGCGCAGATCAAGGATCACGCGTTGCGTCCGGCCTACGCCCGCCAGTTGGCCGGGATGATCGGCAACACCGATGAGGCCGAGGTGCTCGACCGCGTCCGCCGGTTGACGGGGGAGACGGGCGGGCAGGCGCAGCCCCGGCCGCGGCCCCGCATCCCCAAGCGGTCGCCGGACGACGCCGCCGTCGCCGTCGAACGCGAGGCGGTCAAAGCGGCGCTGCAGACGCCGGAGATTGCCGGCCCCTCGTTCGACGCCGTGCCCGTCGAGGCCTACACCGATCCCGACTACGCAGCCGTCGCCGCAGCCGTCGCCGCAGCGGGTGGCGCGGCGGGGGCGACCGTCACCGGTGCCGCCTGGCTCGACCAGGTCGCGGCCCACTGCCCCCAGGACAACGTGCGGGCCCAGCTGACGGCGCTCGCCGTCGAGCCGCTTCGCTCGGTCGGCGAGGGCGACGCCGGCTACGTCAACGCGGTGCTGGCCCGGCTGCAGGAGATGGCCACCGTCCGGCGGGTGACCGCTCTCAAGGGCAAGCTGCAGCGGATGAATCCGGTCGAGGCCCCTGACGAGTACACGAAGGTGTTCGGCCAGCTGGTGGCGCTGGAGCAGCAGGCGAGGTCGCTCCGGGAGCGGGCCATGGGCGGGCTGACGCCGTGAGCCTGCTGGACAACCTCCGCCGCCGGTTCGCCCGGCCCCCGGAGCCGGTGCGCGCGGCGGTGGCCGCGCTCGGCGACCCCGACGAGCGAGTTCTCGCGTGGGGAGCGCTGGCCGCCGACGACGGATGGCTGGTGGCCACCTCGCGCGGCCTGCGCACGATCGGTCCCGCGGCCGAATCGGCGGATGCGTCCGCGACCGATGACGCCCTGCGTTGGCACGAGGTCGGGCACGCCCGGTGGACGGCGAGCGAGAGCGGGGGCGGCACTTTCGCGGTCACGCCGCTGACCGAGGTCGAGCCCGGGGTCCAGGCCCGCGGGCCGGCGCGGCGCTTCGTGCTGACCGACTCCGGCGACCTGCCGGCGGTCGTGCGGCGCCGGGTGGACGAGACGGTGGTCGCCAGTCAGCGGGCGCCGTTGCCCGGCGGGGGAGGGGTGCTCCTGGTGGCCCGACGGGTTCCCGGGCAGGCCGCGAGGGAGTGGACCGTCGTGTTCGACGACGACGCCGACCGCGCCGATCCCGCCGCGCGCGAAGCGGCCGGGCAGAAACTGGCCGACGTGGTCGCGGCTGACCAACCGGGCTGATACCGGCCGCTCGATGAGCGACCGGCTGTCGGCAGCTCAGCGAGGGTTGTCGTTGCCCATCCGGTTGCGCAGCGAGGCCACGACGTCGTCGGCGCGGGCCTGGGCCATGCCCGCGAGGCTCTGCAGCCGCGGATCGTCCTTGGCGTTCTCCCAGCCGCGCCGGATCTGCTCGTAGCGCTCGCGGCCCGCCCGTGCGCCCAGCACGTAACCGGCACCGAATCCGGCGAGGAACGACAACTTCGCCACGAGGACCTCCACGACCACCGAGCTGGGGACGGTGATCACGCTACCTGGGGCGCAGCAGAGCCGAGACATCAGCGAGCCCCGCGCAGCGCATCCCCGGCCGTGGGGTAATCTCGGCAGGCCAGCGGGTCACGCCCGCTCATCCCCCGTAGCTCAATTGGCAGAGCATGCGACTGTTAATCGCAGGGTTAGTGGTTCGAGTCCACTCGGGGGAGCTCTGACCAGGGCGTATGGCCCTGAGCCTTTACGCCAGGCATCATTTACTCATCGGAAACCGATGAGGACGGTGCCGCATGGGACGACCTCCGCTGCCGGTAGGCACCTTCGGGCGGATCGGCTTCCTCCGCACACCCAGCGGTGAGATCCAGGCCAGGGCCCGCTTCCGCGACTTCGACGGCCGCACCCGCCTGGTCGCCAAGACCGGCGCCAGCCGGGCCGCCGCCGAGCGGGCGCTGAAGGCCGAGCTGACGGTTCGCCGCGGCCCCGGCGGGGCGGGAGCGCTCACCGGGGGCTCGCGGGTGTCCGCGCTCGTCGACGCGTGGCTGGCCGCCGACCACGGCTGGTCGGTCGGCACCGAGCGCACCTACCGCTCCGTGGTGCGCACCTGCGTCGTTCCGGCCTTCGGCGAGCTCTGCCTGCGGGAGGTCACCCCCGGCCGGGTCAGCCGGGCCCTGGTGTCGATCGCGAAGCGCAGCGGTCCGGGTGCGGCCAAGACCGCCCGCGCGTGCCTGTCCGGCATGTTCGCCCTCGCCATCACCGACGGCGCGGTCACCGCCAACCGGTTCGCGACGCCGGCGCCCGGCTGAACACCGGCGCCAGGAAGGCGCCGCAGGCACTCACCGTCGAGCAGACCGGGCGGCTGGTCGAGCTGTTCCGGTCCAGTCCGCGCGCGAGCGAGCTGGACCTGGCCGACCTGGTCGACTGGATGCTCGCCACCGGTGCCCGCATCGGCGAGGCGCTCGCCCTGCGCACGGGGCAGGCCGGCGGCCGGCCGCGGCTGGACCTGGACGCCGGCACCTGGGAGGTCAACGGCACCGTGGTGCGCGTGCCCAAGCAGGGTCTGGTCGTCCAGCCGCGGACCAAGACCGCCGCGGGCTGGCGGATCATCGCGGTGCCGGCCTTCGCCGTGTCGATGGTCCGCGCTCGGCTGGGCGCACCGCGGCGGCCCGACACCGAACTGGTGTTCCCGGCACCCGTGGCGGGGACGCTGCGGGATCCGAACAACGTGTCGGGGTTCCTGCGTCAGCTGCTGGACGGCTTCGACTGCGGCGCGTGCCTCGGTACGGGTGTGCGGACGGCGTCAGCTGGGCCGGTGGCGGCCGATCGGTCCGCTGTACCGAGGGGAGGGCCCGTGGTCGTGGGTCACCTCGCACACTTTCCGCAAGACGGTCGCCACTCGGCTGGACGAAGCCGGCTTCACCCCTCGCCAGGTGGCAGACCAGCTGGGCCACGCCAACCCCTCGATGACCCTGGACGTCTACTTCGGCCGTCAGGTGGTCAGCGCCGAGGCCGCCCGGGTGCTCGGGCGGTAACGCCGGCGCGGGGCCCTGGCCTTCCGACCGGACTCCGTCGTCGCTCGGGGGTCCTCGTTCACCGGGGCCGTCGTGACGCCGCGGTCACCTGGGCCTCCCACCACCGGTCGCACTCCGCCGCGTCGTAGAGGACGCGTCGGCCGACGCGGACGCCGGCGGGGCCGATGCCGACGTGGCGCCAATAGCGGACGGTGGCCGGGCTGGTGCGGAACCGGTTGGCCACCTCTTCGGTGGTCAGCAGTCGAACGGTCATGTGTCCTCCTCGCTCGTGAGCGGCTGGGCGGTCGGACGCGGTCGCCCGTTGTGTTGGAGAAGGCGCCACATGGATTCGATTGGTGTCAGGGGTGACCGAAGAACTTCGATGACCGACGGCTGTTCGGACGGTGGGGGAGTGTCACCCCTGCATGTCACCCCCGGTGGTCGCGGGCCACGGGGACCTCAGCGCGGTCGGATGCGGCGCCGGAAGGCCGCGAGCGCCTCGTCGAGT
>JAODNN010000016.1 GCA_025465355.1 Blastococcus sp.
CGCAGCTCGTCGAGAACGGTCATGACGGCGTCGAGTGCCAGGGCGTCGAGGGTGCCGAAGCCCTCGTCGACGAACAGGGTGTCGATCTGCACGCCTCCGGTCTCAGCGGTGACGACATCGGCCAGCCCGAGCGCGAGGGCAAGCGAGGCCATGAAGCTCTCGCCCCCGGAGAGCGTCTTCGTCGGCCGGCGGGCGCCGGTGTACTCGTCGAACACGTCCAGCCCGAGGCCGCCCCGGGCGCCGTGCCGGCCCTGGGCGTCGCTGTGCAGGAAGGTGTAGCGGCCCCCGGACATGTCCTGCAACCGCCGGCTCGCGACCTCGGCGACCTGCTCCAGGCGGGCGGCCAGCACGAACGACTGCAGCCGCATCCGCAGGGCGTTGGACCCCCGGCCGTTCACCAGGTCGGCGAGCGCGGTCACCTGGTCGGTCCAGGCGCGGAGGTCCGCGAGCTCCACCTCGGCCGCGGTCACCTCGCCGGTGAGCGACTCGAGGGCCTGCTCGCACCCGCGGGCCCGCTCGAGCTCTGCCACCGCCTCCTCGCGGTGCCGGGTGGCCAGCGCGCAGCACGCCTCGAGCTCGGGGACGTCGGGCCGGGGGGCGAGGTCGGTCAGCTCCGGTTCGGCCAGCCGGTCGCGGAGCAGCGCCACCTGGCGGTCGTGGCCGTCCAGCTCCCGGTCCAGCACCCCCAGCCGGCCCTCCTCCACGAGCGCCGCCGCGGCGGCCAGGACGTCGTCGAAGCCGGCGGCCGCGGCCCTCGCCTCGGCGGCCAGGCGGGTGGCGTCGGCCGTGGTCCGTGCGCGCAGTTCCTCGGCAACTGCTGCGACGAGTGCCTCGCAGCGGTTCGCGGCATCCGTCAGCCGAGCGACCCGGGCGGCCAGGTCGGCGTCATCGCCCCGAGCCGCTGCGAGCTTGTACTGCAGCTCGGCAAGGCCGGCGATGAGAGCGTCGCGCTCGCCGGTGCGGGCCTGCAGCTCCTCGCGGTCCGCCGACAGCCGGGCAGCGGCCTGATCGCGCTCGGCGACCAGCCGCGCCAGCAGCGCCTGAGCCGGATGGGCCGTGGCTGCCAGGTCGGCGGTCTCGCCGGCCGAGACCCGCAACGCTTCGAGAGCTCGTTCCTGCTCGGCCGCGGGCACCGTGCCCGCCCGTGCCCGCAGAGCGGCCAGCTCCCGCTCCTGCCGGTCGACCTCCTCGCCGGCGGCCACCGCGGCGGCCTCCGTGGCGTCCACGACCGCACGGGCGGCCTGCTCGTCGGCAGCCGTGACGACGGGGCCCTCGTGCGTCGCGGGGCGCGGATGCGCGGTCGCGCCGCAGACCGGGCAGCCGGCACCGTCGGCCAGCTGGGCGGCGAGCTCGGCGGCCATCCCCTCGAGCCGCCGGCTCCGGAGGTCCAGCCAGCGCTCACGGGCATCCGACCAGGCCGTCCGCGCAACCAGCGCCTCCGTGCGGCTGTGCACCAGCGACTGTTCGAGACGCTCGGCGGCGCGGGCCGCCGCGAGCATCGCATCGGCCGCCGCCACCTCGGCCTGCAACGCCGGCAGCCGGACCACCGCCGCCCGCGCCTCGGCGACGACACCTTCCTGCTCGGCGATCCGACCGGGCCAGGTCTCCACGGCCCGCGCGGCGTCCTCGCAGGCCGTGGTGAGTGCCCCGATCCGCCGCTCGAGCCCCGTGACCGCACGTCCCAGCTCCGCGGCCCGCGCCACCTCGGGCAGGAGCGCCCGGGCCGCGGCGGCATCATCGCGCAGCTCGCGGCCGACCGCCGCGGTGCCCTCCCGGCCCTCGGCCACCGCGGCCCAGGCGGTGCGTGCGGCGTCGCGCGCCTCCGCGGCCTGCTCGGCGAGGTACGCGGCCCGACCGGCCGCCTCCAGTACGTCCCGCAGCACCTCGGCGCGGCGTCCGGCGTCCCGCTCGGCCCGGAGCACCGCGAGCTCCGGCTCCTGAGCGGCCAGGGCGGCCAGCTCCTCCACCGCCCGCTCACGCCGAGCGTGCCGCTGGTCGAGCGTGCGTGCAGCAGCGAGCTCGTCGTCGACGAGCTTGACCTGAGCAGAGGTCCGGTCGGCCTTTGCCACGGCGTCGGCGAACCGGGTGGCCGCCGCCGCGAGGACGCCCGCCACCCACGGGCTCACCCGGTTGCCGGGCCCGCCACCGACCAGCTCCGGCGCCAGGGCCTCCGGCACCGCGACGTCCGCGATCTGGGCCACCCGCGCCAGAAGGCTGGACAGGCGCGCCTTCTGCACCGCGACCCGGTCGCGGGCGACGGCCCGCTCGTCGGCCAGCCAGTCCTCCGCGCGGGCGAACCGGTCGACGTCGAAGAGGGTGCGCAGCAGCTCGGCACGGTGCTCGGGCTCGGCGCGCAGGAAACGGGCGAAGTCACCCTGTGGGAGCAGCACCACCTGGCAGAACTGATGGACGTCGAGGCCGAGCCGGATGCGCAGGTGCTCGGAGCCCTCGTCGATGCGGGTGCTCACCGGCTCCCAGCCGCCGTCCGTGAGCCGCTGCACGGTCAGCTTGGCCTGCTCGGTCGTCCAGCCCTCGCCGCGCTTCTTCGGACGCTGCTGCTCCGGCCGGCGGATGACCTTCAATCGTTCGCCGCTCAGCGTCAGCTCGCAGGTCACCTCGGTGCGGGTGGCCGTGTCGGCGTGGTCGCTGCGCAGCCGCTTCTCCTCGCCACGGGCGCCCGGAACGGTGCCGTACAGGGCGAAGACGACAGCGTCGAGCAGCGTCGTCTTGCCCGCGCCGGTCGGCCCCCACAGGAGGAAGAGCCCGTCGCGGCCGACCTCGTCGAAGTCGACCTCCTCGGTGCCGGCGAACGGCCCGAACGCCGCGAGGGTGAGCCGGTGCAGCCTCACCGTCCCGCCTCCACGCGGTCGGCGGCACCGAGCGCCCGGGACAGCAGCTCCCGCTCCGCGGCGCTGGCGGGCACACCCCGGACGTGAGCAACGAACTCGCCGGCGATGTCGAGCTCGCTACGTCCCCGCATCCGCTCCTGGTAGCTGCGCCCGTCGGCAGCCGCGCCGCTGCCGGTCCACTCCAGGTGCACGCAGTGCGGGAAGCGCGCCTGGAGCTGACGCATCGGGTCGGCGGGGCGGGCGGCATCGGTCAGCCTCGCCGAGACGAAGTGCTCCTCCGCCGCCGCGTGGCCCGGATCGGCGAGGAGGT
Source organism: Blastococcus sp. (assembly GCA_025465355.1). Classification (GTDB taxonomy): domain Bacteria; phylum Actinomycetota; class Actinomycetes; order Mycobacteriales; family Geodermatophilaceae; genus Blastococcus_B. The sequence goes on from JAODNN010000016.1 coordinate 3,160, forward strand.
CAGCGAGCTCGCCGGTCAACACGGTGAGCGGACGGGGTACCGGCAGCGGGACCGCGCGCACACCGGCCAGACCGGCGGCGTCGAGATCCACCAGCCAGACCAGCTTCTCCTGCCCCGCCTCCCCGAAGGAGTAGGACATCGGCGAGCCGCTGTACCGCATCCGGGGCGAGAGCGTCTGCGGCCGGTGCAGGTGGCCCAGGGCCACGTAGTCGACGCCGTCGAACACCGACGCGGGCACCAGGTCGACCCCGCCGACGCAGATGTCGCGCTCGCTCTCGCTGGCCACGCCACCGCCGACGAACGCGTGCGCCAGCAGCACCGAGCGGGCACCCGGCCGGAGGAACAGATCCGCGCGGACGCGATCCATCGCCGCGGTGAGCACCGCCTCGTGGCTGCGCCCGTCGTCGAGCCCGAGCTCGTGCCGCGCCACCTCCGGCTCCAGGAAGGGCAGGCCGTAGATCGCCACCTCGCCGTGCTCGTCGGACAGCAGGACCGGTTCGTCCAGCGCCGGCGTCGAGGCGCGGACGTGCACTCCCGAGACGGCGAGGAGACCCGAGGCGAACCCGAGGCGGCGTGCCGAGTCGTGGTTGCCGGGGGTGAGCACGACGGTCGCACCCGCGGCCCGGAGCCGGGAGAGCACGCGGTCGAGCACGCCGGTCGCATCGGCAGAGGGCACGGCCCGGTCGTAGACGTCACCGGCGATCACGACGACGTCCACCTGCTCGCTCGTGACGACCGCGGCCAGCCCGCCGAGCACCGACTCCTGCTCGGCGAGCAGATCGGTGCCGTGCAGGGACCGGCCGATGTGCCAGTCAGAGGTGTGCAGCAGGCGCATGGGCGGACGGTAGGTCGAGGCACTGACAGAACCGGACCGGGCACGCCGTGACGGCCCGGTCGGGCCGCACGGGCGAGCCGGCGAGCACGATCACTGGTACCAGCGCTCCGTCGGGTTCTCGCCGCGGCCGTAGCGGGGGTGCTGGTACGGGTCCCGGGGAGGGTCGTAGTACTCGCCGACGTAGCTCGCGCTCTCCTGCGCCCGGCGGTCGGCGTCCTCCTCGATCATGTGGTTGAGCAGCTGCTGGACCCCGTCGCTGTCGGGGATCCGCTCGAGCGACGTCGCACCACCCTCGCCGGCCGACTCGATGGTCAGCGTGCCGGAGTTGATCATCCGTTCCCACAGGGTCTGGCGGTATGAGACGTCGGTGATCCGCGAGAGCCCGATGTCCCGGCCGCGGCGGGCCAGGATCCCCTCGCGGAACAGCAGCCGGTGGGTGGTGATCACGTAGTGCGTGGCCCGCCAGCGCAGCACGGGCCCGACCACGAGGAACAGGATGAGAACGACGGCGAGGGCGAGCACCGCCATCCGGAAGATGCCCTGCTGCCGGCCCACCGGGATGGCGGCCGCACCGAACGATGCGCCACCCACGATCACCAGGAACCAGACGACCGGCCAGAACACGGTCGTCCAGTGCGGGTGCAGGTGCCGGACGACCTCTTCGTCCTCGGCGAGCAGCTTGTCCGGATAGGGCACGCCTTCAGGATGACGCACCCGACCGGATGCGTCAGGCTTCGCGGCCCTCGCGGGACGGTCCGGCGGCCCCGGATGTCACACCCGGCGCAGGTGCCGCACGTCCCCCGAGGCCAGCTCGACCCGGCCCGCAGGCGTCGTCACGACGAGCCGGCCGTCCCAGTCGACCGCCTCGGCGACCCCTTCGAGCGTCGAATCGTCCGGGAGGGTGACCGCCACCGTCGTCCCGACCGTGGAGGACCAGGCCAGGTAGTCCTGCGCGAGCCCGGAGGCGACCGGGTCGCCGAGCGCGTCCACCCACCGCCGGTATCGGCGCTCGACGGCTCGCAGGAACCCCAGCAGCACGGGTCCGCGGTCGACCGGACCGCCCGTGACCACCCCCAGCGAGGTCCCGGTGTCGGGCAGCTCCGCCGCCGATGTGGAGACGTTGAGCCCGACACCGACGACGACGGCCGTCCCGGTGCTCTCGGCAAGGATGCCCGCGAGCTTTCGCCCGTCACCGGCAAGCAGGTCGTTGGGCCACTTGAGCGACGCACGCACCCCGGTCACCTCGCCGACGGCCTCGGCCAGTGCCACGCCGGTGAGCAGGGGCAGCCAGCCCCGGCGGGCGGCCGGGACGTCGGGGCGCAGGAGGAAGGACACCGTGAGCCCGGCACGCGGCGGCGAGGTCCAGACCCGGTCCAGCCGGCCACGACCGGACGCCTGGTACTCGGCCACGAGTACGGCGCCCTCGGGGAGCTCGTCGTCCCGGGCTCGCGCCACCAGTTCGGCGTTGGTCGAACCGACCTCGTCGAGCACCTCGAGCGAGCGCCACAGCCCGCCGTCCCGTGTGAGAGCGGTCTCCAGGGCGGCACCGTCGAGCGTGGGACGGCCGAGATCCGACCAGCGTGATGAGTGGGACTCCGGCACCTCACCTACGCTACGACCCTGTGAGCGCGGCCGAACTCGAGAGCGCCGGGGAGAACGTCCCCGGCGACATCGACATCCACACCACCGCCGGGAAACTGGCCGACTTCGAGCGACGCGTGCAGGAGGCGACCCATGCCGGCTCCGAGCGCGCGGTAGAGAAGCAGCACGCCGCGGGGAAGATGACCGCGCGCGAGCGGATCGAGGCGCTGCTCGATCCGGGCTCCTTCACGGAGTTCGACGAGTTCGCCCGCCACCGGTCCACGAACTTCGGGATGGACTCCAAGCGGCCCTTCGGCGACGGCGTCGTCACCGGGTACGGCACGGTCGACGGCCGGCCCATCGCGATCTTCTCCCAGGACGTCACCGTCTTCGGCGGCAGCCTCGGCGAGGTGTACGGCGAGAAGATCGTCAAGGTCCTCGACTTCGCCGTGACCAACGGCTGCCCGATCGTCGGGATCAACGAGGGCGGCGGCGCCCGGATCCAGGAGGGCGTGGTCTCCCTGGGCCTCTACGGCGAGATCTTCCGGCGCAACGTGCACGCCTCCGGGGTCATCCCGCAGATTTCCCTGGTCATGGGGCCGGCGGCCGGCGGGCACGTCTACTCCCCCGCACTGACCGACTTCGTGGTGATGGTCGACAAGACCAGCCAGATGTTCATCACCGGGCCCGACGTCGTGAAGACGGTCACCGGCGAGGAGGTCACGCTCGAGGAGCTCGGCGGCGCGCGCACGCACAACACGAAGTCGGGTGTCGCCCACTACCTGGCCGAGGACGAGACCGACGCGCTCGACTACGTCAAGGCGCTGCTCTCCTACCTGCCGAGCAACAACCTCGACCCGCTCCCGGCCCTCGAGGTCGCGCCGGTGGACGTCGTCCTCCCGGACGCCGTCACCGACGAGGACGCCGAGCTCGACACGTTCATCCCCGACTCGGCGAACACCCCGTACGACATGCACACGGTGATCGAGCACGTCGTGGACGACGGCGAGTTCCTCGAGGTGCAGCCGCTGTTCGCGCCGAACATCCTGATCGGCTTCGGCCGGATCGAAGGCCGGCCGATCGGGATCGTGGCCAACCAGCCCACCCAGTTCGCCGGCACCCTCGACATCGACGCCAGCGAGAAGGCCGCCCGCTTCGTGCGCACCTGCGACGCCTTCAACCTGCCGGTGCTCACCTTCGTCGACGTCCCCGGCTTCCTGCCCGGGACGTCGCAGGAGTGGGAAGGGATCATCCGGCGCGGCGCCAAGCTGATCTACGCCTACGCCGAGGCCACGGTCCCCATGGTCACCGTGATCACCCGCAAGGCCTACGGCGGCGCGTACGACGTCATGGGCTCCAAGCACCTCGGCGCCGACGTGAACCTCGCGTGGCCGAGCGCGCAGATCGCCGTCGTGGGGGCCCAGGGCGCGGTCGGCATCCTGTACCGCAAGGAGATCGCCGCCGCCGACGACCCCGAGGCCCGCCGCGCCGAGCTGATCGCGGAGTACGAGGACACCCTCGCCAACCCTTACATCGCCGCCGACCGCGGCTACGTCGACGCGGTCATCCCGCCGTCGCACACCCGCGTGCAGGTGACCAAGGCGCTGCGGGTGCTGGCCAACAAGCGGCAGACGCTGCCGCCGAAGAAGCACGGGAACATTCCGCTCTGATGACCGAACAGACCGAGCAGGCGCCGCCGTTGCTGCGCGTCGTCAAGGGCGAGCCGACCGCCGAGGAGCTCGCCGCCCTCACCGTCGTCGTGGCCGCGATGTCCGGCCGCCGGGAGCGTCGCCGGGTGACGCCCGTGGGTGCCTGGGCCTCGTACGCCGACTCGCACCGGCGGCCGTTCCAGCCGGGACCGGGCGGCTGGCGGGCCTCGGGGAGGTTCGCATGACCTCCGACCGCAGGCTCGTGCTCGCATCGGCGTCACCGGCCCGGCTCTCGCTGCTGCGCCAGGCCGGCCTCGCACCTGACGTGGTGGTCAGCAACGTCGACGAGTCGTCCGTCCACGCCCCGCGCGTCGCCGAGCAGGTCGCGCTCCTGGCCGCGGCCAAGGCCACCGCCGTGGCCAAGCAGGAGACCGACGCGCTGGTCATCGGCGCGGACTCGCTGCTGGAGTTCGCCGGAAAGCCGCTCGGCAAGCCGGCGGACGCGGCCGAGGCCCGCGAGCGCTGGCAACGGATGGCCGGCCGGTCAGGCGTGCTGCACACCGGGCAGGCCCTGTTCGACGTGCAGGACGGCGCGGTCGTCAGCCGGGACATCGCCGTCGCCTCCACGGTCGTGTACTTCGCCAGCCCGACGCCGCAGGAGCTGGAGGCGTACCTGGCCACGGGGGAGCCGATGGCCGTGGCCGGCGCCTTCACGCTGGACGGGCTCGGCGCACCGTTCGTCCGACGCGTCGAGGGCGACCCCGCCGCGGTGGTCGGCCTCTCACTGACCGTGCTGCGCACGCAGTTGAGCAAGCGCGGTCTGGCGATCACCGACCTCTGGCGGCGCTGACCCCGTCCCCACGGGACCGCGCCCACCCGGCAGCCGTCCCGGCCCCCTGGCTACAGTCCGAACGGTTCGATTTCGAGGGAGAACGCCGGTGCAGAAGGTCCTGATCGCCAACCGCGGCGAGATCGCGGTGCGCGTCGCTCGCGCGTGCAAGGACGAGGGCCTCACCAGTGTGGCCGTCTACGCCGAGCCCGACCGCGACGCGCTGCACGTCCGTGTGGCCGACGAGGCCTTCGCGCTGGGTGGCACCACGCCGGGCGACTCCTACCTGGTGATCGACAAGATCATCGACGCCGCGAAACAGTCGGGTGCCGACGCCGTGCATCCGGGCTACGGCTTCCTCTCCGAGAACGCCGACTTCGCCCAGGCCGTGATCGACGCGGGGCTGACCTGGATCGGGCCCTCCCCCGACGCGATCATCTCCCTCGGCGACAAGGTCAAGGCCCGCCACATCGCGATGAAGGCCGGCGCCCCCCTGGTGCCGGGCACCAAGGACCCGGTCTCCGGCGCCGACGAGGTCGTCGCATTCGCCGAGGAGCACGGCCTCCCCGTGGCGATCAAGGCAGCCTTCGGCGGCGGCGGGCGTGGGCTCAAGGTCGCCCGCACCAAGGAGGAGATCCCCGAGCTTTTCGACTCCGCCGTCCGCGAGGCCGTCTCCGCCTTCGGCCGCGGCGAGTGCTTCGTCGAGCGGTTCCTCGACAAGCCCCGGCACGTCGAGGCCCAGGTCCTGGCCGACACGCACGGCAACGTGATCGTCGTCGGCACCCGCGACTGCTCGCTGCAGCGCCGCAACCAGAAGCTGGTCGAGGAGGCGCCCGCGCCGTTCCTCACCGACGAGCAGCGGCAGACCATCCACGAGTCGGCCAAGGCGATCGTCAAGGGCGCGAACTACGTCGGCGCGGGCACCGTCGAGTATCTCGTCGGCAACGACGGCTCGATCTCCTTCCTCGAGGTCAACACCCGCCTGCAGGTGGAGCACCCGGTCAGCGAGGAGACCGCCGGCATCGACCTGGTCCGTCAGCAGTTCCGCATCGCCGACGGCGAGAAGCTCGAGATCACCGAGGACCCCACGCCGCGCGGGCACAGCTTCGAGTTCCGGATCAACGCCGAGGACGCCGGCCGCAACTTCATGCCGGCTCCCGGACCGGTGAAGCGCCTGGAGATCCCGCAGGGGCCGGGCGTCCGCTGGGACTCCGGCGTCGAGACCGGCGGCGAGGTCGCCGGCGCCTTCGACTCGATGCTGGCGAAGCTGATCGTCTCCGGCGCCAGCCGCGAGGAAGCGCTGCAGCGCGCCCGCCGTGCCCTGGACGAGCTCGTCGTCGAGGGCATGCCCACGGTGATCCCGTTCCACCGGGCCGTCGTCCGCGACGAGGCGTTCACCAGCGAGCCGTTCACGGTGCACACCCGCTGGATCGAGACCGAGTGGGACAACCAGGTCCAGCCCCATGGTGCCGCCGAGGAGCAGGAGGAGGCGGCGCCCCGCCAGACCGTCGTCGTCGAGGTCGGTGGCCGTCGCCTCGAGGTATCGCTGCCGGCCGGTCTCGCCTCCGGCGGCGGTGTCGGTGGCTCCGGGGCGCCCGCGAAGCCGCGCAAGCGCGGCGGCGGCGGGAGCGGCTCCGGTGCCTCCGGCGACTCCCTCACCGCGCCGATGCAGGGAACGATCGTCAAGGTGGCCGTCGAGGACGGCGCGACCGTCGAGGCCGGTGACCTGATCGTCGTCCTCGAGGCCATGAAGATGGAGCAGCCGATCAGCGCGCACAAGGCCGGGACGATCAGCGGGCTGTCCGCCGAGGTCGGCGCGGGCGTCACCAGCGGCGAGGTCATCTGCACCATCGCCGACGCAGCCGAGTAACCGCTCCGCTCAGCGCCCGGCGAGCCGCCGGACCCGTCGGGCCGCCAGCAGGAGAGCGCCACAGGCCAGCAGCGCGCCGACCAGCGGGACGACGAGCCCGAGGCCGGACCGGCTGGTCGCCGTGGCCCGCAGACGCGGGGTGGCCGGCACGGCCGCGACGTCGGACGCCGCCTCGGCGGGCGTCGCGGCCACTACCGGAGCCGCCGCCGGAGCCTGCTGCGCCGCCGGGCCATGACCGGTCGACCCGGTGCCGGGCAGGACGAGATTCCCGTGGGCCGGGGCCGGACTCTGTGGTGCCGGGGGAACAGCGGCGGCGGTCGGAGCAGAGGGCACCACCCGGACGACGGCGCCGGCGGCGGTGATCGCCTGGACCTCGATCGCGAAGTGCCCGCCGGACACCGTCACCGGAGACCCGACCGGTAGCGCCTCGGAGTAGTCGGCGGCCCACCCGGCGGCCGCGGACGGCGTGCCGTCGAGCAGCAGCGCTGTGTCGGGAAGATCCCCCGTGCGGTGCAGCAGGACGCCGCCCTGGAGACCGTAGAGGTCGTTCGCGGTGCCGAGCCAGCCGTCCTGGCCGGCGGCGGTGCGGTACTCGAGCCAGTACTGGCTGCCGTCGGCGTCCGTGAGCCGCAGCGCCCGCATGCCGCCCCGGCCGGCCAGCGGCGCGAGCGTGACCGTGCTCGCGGCGTCCTTCACCGACACCGTGCGCTCCTGCGCGGCCGGGAGCACGCCGAGCCGGGCCGCCTGGGCGACGTTGAGCGAGCCCATCTGGGACCACGAGACGCCCATGACGTCGTAGAAGTCGCGGTAGCCGACCGTCCGGCAGGTGCCGGT